>NZ_REFJ01000002.1:0-300000 GCF_003688415.1 Umboniibacter marinipuniceus | reverse complement strand
CGCCGTTCTGCATGCCACGACCACCTGAGATCACGATAGATGCCGAAGCAAGCTCTGGACGATCGGATTTTGCCAGTTCTTCGCCTACGAAACCAGAAACACCTGCATCGGCGACGTCAGCAATCGCTACGATTTCTGCACTGCCGCCAGTAGCTGAGACTGGGTCGAAAGCAGTAGTACGTACCGTCATCACTTTGATCGAATCACTCGATTTAACCGTAGCAATCACGTTGCCAGCATAGATTGGACGCTTAAAGGTATCTTCCGAAATCACTGCAATGATGTCAGAAATCTGCTGCACATCCAGTACTGCCGCAACACGAGGAAGGATGTTCTTACCCGATGTTGTTGCGGGCGCTAACACGTGCGAATAGTTACCAGCGATGGCTGCAATAACCGGTGCGACATTTTCGGCAAGCTGATGCGCAAGCACCGCGCTATCCGCATGAAAAACTTTAGCAACGCCGTCAGCCGCCGCTGCACTCGCAGCAACTTCTGATGCACCTGAACCAGCAACCAACACGTGGACGTCGGCGCCAAGTTCTTTCGCAGCCGCCAATGTGTTAAGTGTTGCTGCGTTAAGTTGAGCGTTATTGTGCTCAGCAATTACAAGTACTGACATCTTAAATTACCTTCGCTTCGTTCTTTAATTTATCAACCAATTCCGCAACATCAGCAACCTTTATACCTTCTTTGCGCTCCGCTGGCGGCTCAACTGATACAAGTGATACGCGTGTTGCTGTGTCCACGCCGTAATCTCCCGGCGTTTTGACGTCAAGCGGCTTGCGCTTAGCCTTCATAATGTTTGGCAGCGAAGCATAACGCGGCTCGTTCAAGCGCAGATCAGTAGTCACTACAGCAGGAAGCGTTAATTTAACCGTTTGCAGACCGCCATCAATTTCACGGGTCACGGCAACACTACCATCTTCAACAGCAACCTCAGAAGCAAACGTACCTTGAGGCATACCAGCCAATGCGGCCAACATCTGACCCGTCTGGTTGTTGTCGCCGTCGATAGACTGCTTTCCCATCACGACAAGTTCAGGTTTCTCTTCTGCGACGATACCGTTTAGCAACTTCGCGATAGCTAGCGGCTCAAGTTCGCCCTCGGCCTCCACTTGAATTGCGCGATCAGCACCAAGCGCTAAGGCTGTACGAAGCTGCTCTTGGCAAGCCTTGGGGCCAATAGAAACGGCAACAATCTCGGTCGCAACACCTTTCTCTTTAAGGCGTACGGCTTCCTCTACTGCAATTTCACAAAATGGATTAATTGACATTTTTACGTTAGCAAGCTCGACGTTTGAACCATCGGCTTTTGGTCTAACTTTGACGTTGTAATCTACAACGCGTTTTACTGCTACCAAAACTTTCATGAGTGTCCCATCGTATTGATTATCGTTAAAGCTAATTCACTATAGCTCGCTCGTCGCAAGCAATGTGTCCCCTAGTTGACTGTTGACTTCACAGTTATTGGCTACAGTTTAACACCAATAGTCGGTATTATTTAAGCCATTAATACCGTAATGTGACTAAAAATGCCTTTCCAGTATTGTCTTTATAAGTCACTTGAATGTCTAAAGCACCAGTTTACGTTTAATATCTACCCACTTATACGTATTATGACGTTAGAAAGTTCAGACGAGATTACGAAATATTAAAGCCATTCATACGCTTTCGTCGTAAAATAATAGCATTTACTCAGTTTAGGAGACTAAATCCATGGAACGTGAATCGATGGAATACGATGTAGTCATTGTCGGCGCAGGTCCAAGCGGACTCGCGGCAGCATGCAAACTACGCCAACTCAGCCAAGAAAGCGGTAACGAAATAAGTGTCTGTGTTGTCGAAAAAGGCTCAGAAGTCGGCGCGCACATTGTTTCTGGAGCAGTTTTCGAACCGAAAGCACTCAATGAGCTATTCCCTGATTGGAAAGAGCTTGGTGCTCCGCTGAACACTGAAGTAAAGCGTGACGACATCTACCTCCTGAAGAATGACACCAAGCAGATCAAGGTCCCCAACTTCTTCACACCAAAAACAATGCATAATGATGGCAACTACATTATCAGCTTGGGTAACCTCTGTCGTTGGTTAGCAGAACGTGCCGAGGAACTCGGTGTAGAGATCTTCCCTGGGTTTGCCGCTGCCGAAGTTGTTTATCACGAAGATGGCTCTGTTAAAGGTATTGCCACGGGTGATATGGGCATAGGCATGGATGGTCAGCAAAAGGATAGCTACATGCCTGGCATGGAGCTGCACGCCAAGTACACGCTTTTCTGTGAAGGCTGCCGAGGTTCCCTAGGTAAAGAGCTGATCGAGAAGTTCAGTCTCGACGAAGGTAAAGAACCACAACATTACGGCATAGGCATCAAAGAAATTTGGGAGATTCCTGCTGAGCAACATGAGCAAGGTCTCGTAGTTCATACCGCCGGCTGGCCACTTGCCGAGCACGGCGCTGCGGGTGGCTCCTTCCTCTACCACATTGAGGACAACCAGGTAGCACTTGGTCTGATTACTGATCTGAGTTACAGCAACCCTTGGTTAAGTCCTTTCGAGGAATTCCAACGTTACAAGCATCATCCTGTTGTGAAGCAGTACTTATCGGGCGGTAAGCGAATTTCTTATGGTGCTCGCGCCATTACCAAAGGTGGGCTTCAGAGCCAGCCGAAAATGCATTTTGCCGGCGGTTTACTCCTCGGCGATGACGCTGGAACGTTAAACTTTGCCAAGATTAAGGGCTCTCACACCGCCATGAAGTCCGGCATGATTGGGGCTGAGGTAGTTTTCAAGGCTGTAACCGCGGATCGCGCAAATGACGACCTAGTAGAGTTTGCCGCGGCATATGCAGGTTCGTGGGCCCACAAAGAGCTCCATACGCAGCGAAACTTCGGACCTGCGCAGCACAAGTGGGGCAACCTGATTGGTAGTGCTTATGCGTTTATCGATATCAATATTTTCAACGGAACGCTACCGTGGACGCTAAACGATCCAAAGCCGGATTACGCTCAGCTGAAACCGGCAGAAGATTTCGCTGAAATCACTTATCCGAAACCAGATGGCAAACTGAGTTTCGATCGCCTCTCATCGGTATTCCTTTCGAATACTAACCATGAGGAAGATCAACCATGCCATCTAAAATTAAAGGATGCCTCAATCCCACTAGGGGTTAACATGCCAACCTTTGCCGAACCAGCACAGCGTTACTGCCCTGCTGGCGTGTACGAAGTGCTAGAAGACGCTAATGGTGACGCAAAGTTCCAGATTAACGCACAGAACTGCGTTCACTGTAAAACCTGCGATATCAAGGACCCAAGCCAGAATATCACTTGGGTAACACCCGAAGGAACAGGCGGGCCTAACTACCCTAACATGTAGGGTGTATCGCTAAGAGTTGATTGAAAGACTACCCCATAAGCTTACGCTTACTGGGGTATTTTTTTGCGCGCTGGGTGCTAGCCTAACAGGCTTGGAAACAACCCCTTCATTCCTAGGGCAATAAATTCCACGGCCATAGATGCGAGCAACAAACCCATAATACGCGTCACAACATTCATTCCTACTGTTCCCAGAAGGCGCGCAATTGTGGGCGCTGAGCGCATGAAGATGTACAAAACAAAGGCAAGTGCCACACTGGCAAGAATAGAAATCAGCACACCAATAGTATTGGCATAGACGATCATGGCAGAAATAGCACCGGGACCAGCGGTAATTGGCATGGCAAGGGGTACCACGGCGATGGCTGGCCTTAACTGAGAAGCGTTGGCCTCCTCGTCAGTTTGGCGAACATCATCTGTATGTGCTTGCATCATAGACAGCGCCATGATCATCACCAAAATACCACCGGCAATTCTAAAACCGTGAATACTAATACCGAAGAACTCAAGCAGGTGATCACCGGCAAGTGCTGAAATACTTAGGATAATGATGATGGCGATACTCGCCTGTAATGCAATACTGCGACGATGAGATTCCCAACGACCTTGAGTCATTGCTAGGAATATTGGGACTAGACCAATGGGATTCGCTAACGCTATGAGAGTTGTAAAGACCTTGATAAAGTCGGCGTTAATCCAATCCACTGTCTGTCCCTGAAGTATGTTTGAGTATGAAATAATAGCTGATCGATCTATTATTAAAGAACTTTAGCATAGAAAGAGCCCAGCGATGAGATCACGACTTCTACTTACAGTACCAGCACTTACGCTTGCCGCACTATTCATGAGCAACGAGATCAGCGCTCAACCAGCTCAATCAACTGAATCGAACCAACAAACTGAAATAGAGCACCCTAGCCTTCGAGTACTGATGGCGCAGCAGGATGCTTGGAATAACGGTGACTTAGATGCCTTCATGCAGGGCTACTGGCAGTCAGATCAACTTAGCTTCGTAGGGTCTGAGAGCTTAACCAAAGGATGGGATGAGACACTTGCGCGCTACAAAGCTCGCTATCCTGATGCCGCCACCATGGGTAAACTTAAATTTGAAGTCATTGAACTACGACCGCTACAAACTGACTTCCTATGGATGATTGGCGTCTGGACCCTGGAGCGATCCGAAGATCGCCCAAGTGGCCATTTCAGCCTACTCTGGCAGAAAATTGACGGACAGTGGCTAATTATCAGTGACCATAGCAGTTAGCAGATAGCAGATAGCAGATAGCAGATAGCAGTTAGCAGTTAGCAGTTAGCAGTTAGAAGCCAGCCGTTAGCCGTTAGCCGTTAGTAGCCTAGCCGTTAGCCGTTAGTAGCCTAGCGACGTCAGTTAGCTCATTAGCGCATTACTTTGACACCCTGGAAAGCGTCTGTCATTTCACCAATTAGGGTTAACGTTTGCCCAACCTCTTCCGCCGCTGCTTTGAGCTCCGCCAACGAAGATGGCTGCACACTAATTAGTAATCCACCGCTTGTTTGCGGATCGCATATCAAACGATAGTCTGGTGACTCAAGTGCTGAAAGATCTATCGCGTCGCCGTAACTTTGGAAATTACGGTGTGTGCCGCCCGGAACACAATCCTTAGCTAGGTACTCAGTAACCCCTGCTAACACAGGGAGCTGACTTAGCGAAATTGATGCGCCTAGCGCTGTGCTATCACAGAGCTCTAACAAATGACCCGCCAACCCAAAGCCGGTGACATCTGTCAAGGCATTGACGCCCGCCACCGTTGAGGCAATCATGCCGAAGGTATTCAATTCCATCATTGCCTTTGCGGCAACACCTTCATGCGAAGCGTCTAGTAATGCACGTTTCTCAGCTGTGGTTAAGATCCCCACTCCTAGAGGCTTAGTCAGCAATAGCAAATCACCTGAGGTGGCACTACTATTGCGCTTCAGGTTGGTCAACGGCACTCTACCGGTTACAGCCAAACCAAATATGGGTTCAGGACTGTCAATCGAATGGCCTCCTGCCAACGGAATTCTAGCTAACTCGCACGCTCGTCTACCGCCTTGAATCACATCTCGCCCCACCGAAGCAGGTAGTTTATCTATCGGCCAACCAAAGATTGCAATCGCCATTAGCGGAGTTCCGCCCATCGCATAGATATCACTTATGGCGTTCGCCGCCGCGATATGGCCGAAGTCCGTAGGATCATCAACAATAGGCATGAAGAAATCAGTGGTGGAGATAATACCGGTGCCATCGCCTAGATCTACGACAGCGGCGTCGTCTTTAGTGTCGTTGCCCACTATTAGGTTCTCGAATTGCCGCTGACTCGCGCCCGCTAATAACTCGGAAAGCACTTCAGGAGATAGCTTACAGCCGCACCCTGCTCCGTGACTATATTGTGTTAACTTAACCATTTCAGCTCGCTTTATGGGTATTATCGGATAGGAAGAGACACTTGAACTGATAGCATAGCCCCTTAGGCACCAAGTGTCAGTAGCGCATACTGGTCTATCTTAAAGATAAGATTGGGTACAAAAAAAAACGACGGCAGATGCCGTCGTTTAAATATTGGTCGGAATAGCGGGATTCGAACCCACGACCCCCACACCCCCAGTGTGGTGCGCTACCAGGCTGCGCTATATTCCGATTAGAACTCAAACAGCTTAAAACCTGTAAACTACTGATTTTAAACGCACTTTAAGAATCTGGCGTTGATAATAACGTCAGCTCCTTAGAGATGCAAAAGGTTTTTTACTAGGGATTGTATCGGGCCAAATGCCAGCCGTTTTCCGTGCGAGTATAGCGGAACCTATCATGCAATCGCTCGCTACGACCCTGCCAAAACTCAAGAGTATGCGCCTCAACGCGATAGCCTCCCCAAAACTCAGGGCATGGCACCTCTTTACCCTCAAACTCGCGGCTAAGCGCTTCAAAGCGAGCGTCAAGCTCCGAGCGATCCTGAGCCATAGCACTCTGAAAAGAAGACCATGCTGCAATCTGGCTAGCGCGTGGTCGGCTATGAAAATAGGCCTCATTCTCCTCACGACTTAGCTGAGTGGCGCTCCCACTTATCAGGACCTGCCGCTCTAAAGGTAACCAAGCAAACAGTAAACTTACATTAGCGTTGAAGTTAATATCTTCAGCCTTATCGCTAGTGTAGTTAGTAAAAAAGCGAAAACCTGACTGATCGTGCCCCTTTAGCAACACAATTCGGCCGGTAGGATAACCGTCTGGACTGACCGTGGATAAGGTCATCGCGGTAGGATCTTTAATCAAGCCACTCTCGGCACTCTGCTGAAACCAGCGTTCGAACTGTTCATGAGGTGATGAGGATAACTGATTACGGTGTAGTTCGCCGAGCTGGTACTCGCGGCGAATGTCAGACATGTCTGTCATGGTTTAACCTCCAGATACTAGGAGTCTGCCTCAGCGGCGTCTGCAGGATGAGCCTCAACACGTGATTTAAGCTTCTGTCCCGGCTTAAAAGTCACCACGCGTCGAGGTTCAATTGGAATTTCTTCGCCAGTCTTTGGATTGCGACCCGGGCGAGCATTTTTATCTCGGAGGTCGAAATTTCCGAACCCCGAGAGTTTTACCTGCTCATTGTGCTCAAGCGCCTGACGAATTTCCTCAAAGAAGAGTTCAACTAAATCCTTAGCCTCTTTCTTGTTAATTCCAAGTTCATTAAACAAGCGCTCTGCTAAATCCGCTTTAGTCAACGCTGAATGCATAATGTCAGTTCCTTAGGCTCGCCCCAAATTCGTTTGATAGAACGTCAATCACGTTGTTAACGCAATCATTGACTTCTTCATCATTAAGAGTGCGAGATGGATGCCTAAAGGTCAAGCCCAAAGCAACACTTTTTCTTTGTTTTTCAATACCTTTGCCCTGATAGATGTCGAAAATATCTACCTGCTGGAAAATGGTATCTTCACCAAGAAGTGCTTGAATTCGATCACAAAGAACGCCCGATGCAATACCTTCATCTACGACAAAAGCAAGATCTCGACGCGTTTCAGGGAACTTAGATACTGGCGTATAGTCTGGTAGACCATTATTCAGCATGACAGCTAAGTCTATTTCAACCACAAGGGTACGCTGCGGAATATCCAACTGTCGCTGAGTCTCTGGGTGCAGCACCCCAATCCAACCAACGGACTTGCCATTCAAAAGAATCTCGGCTGTTTGCCCTGGGTGGAGCGCATCACGCGTTGCCGCGACGAACTTAAAGTCTCCGGCTGGAAGAATTGCTTCAAGATCACCTTTAACAGCAAAGAAATCAACGAGATCTGCACCGTGATTCCACGCCTCGTTCAGACGAGGACCATAGGCAATCATCGCCAATGTAGGCGTTTGGATGACCTCATTCTTGTCCGCGCCTGGAACGAAACGTAAGCCAGTTTCAAACAGACGAACACGGTTCTGTTGGCGATTTATGTTACGCTTAAGCGCTGTAAGCAAACCGGCCCAAAGGCTAGTTCGCATAACAGAAAGATCACTCGAGATCGGATTGGCCAACTCAACCGGGCTGACGCTCGGATCAATTAACTTCTGTACAGCTGGATCTACAAAGCTATAGGAAATAGCCTCTTGGTAGTCGCGCGTAATTAAATCACGGCGCAAATACTGGATAGGCTTAATGCGCTCATCTGCATCGCCAATCTCAAGCATGGCCTGTGGGGTGCGCGTCGGCAGATTATTGTAGCCATAGATTCGCGCAATCTCTTCAATCAAATCAACTTCGATGGCGATATCAAAACGCCACGATGGGATGCGGAAGCACCAACTTTCAGAGTTGCTTTCCGTCAATTCCAAACCAAGGCGGTCAAGAATATCAAGGACTTCATCATCTGCGAGGTCAAGCATTAAGTATTGACTCAACTTAGCTCGACGAAGCGTGACAAAACGCTCCGCTACACCCTCGGTACCCGCTTCGACTATCTGAATTGGACCTGGTTCGCCACCGCAAATCGCAAGCAATAACTGTGTTGCGCGCTCAATAGCAACCTCTTGCATCGCGATGTCTACACCGCGTTCGAAGCGGTGTGATGAATCCGTGTGCAGTCCGTAGGAGCGAGCTTTACCAGCAATCAACTCCGGGGTGAAATGTGCAGATTCAAAGACGATATCTTGCGTCTCGGCGGTCACACCGCTATCTAGGCCACCCATGATGCCAGCAATGGCTAGCGGCTTAGCGTGGTCAGCAATGACCAAGGTATCTTCTTTGAGCGTAATTTCTTGCTCATCAAGCAAGGTGATCTTCTCATCAGCTTCGGCCATTCGAATAACTAAGCCATCGCTAATCTTGTTTAAGTCGAAGGCGTGCATTGGCTGACCAAGCTCCAGTAGGACGTAGTTAGTCACATCAACAACTGGATCAATTGAACGGATGCCTGAACGACGGAGGCGTTCCTTTAACCAAATTGGCGAGGCCGCCTTTACATTGACGTTTTTAACAACACGACTGGCGTAACGAGGACATGCCTCGCCATCATAGAGCGCCACATCCATCACGTCGTCATGGCTTGGTTCGATAAAATCAATCTCTGGAATATTCAGCGGCAAGCGATTTAACACCGCTACATCACGTGCTAGTCCGATGACACCAAGACAATCACCACGATTTGGCGTTAAATCCACTTCAATTAGTGCGTCATCGAGATCAAGGTAACTACGGATATCTTCACCCGTTGGCGCATCGCTAGGAAGCTCCCAAAGGCCTTCATTGGCGTCACTGACTTCCAACTCAGACTCGGAACACAACATTCCGAAGCTTTCGACACCGCGTAACTTAGCTTTGCGAATCTTAAAATCACCCGGTAGCTTGGCGCCAACGGTTGCAAAAGGAACCTTGATACCAAGACGAGCATTGGGAGCACCACAAACAACTTGCGTTAATTCATCACCAATTCCCGCAACTGAACATACCTTTAGCTTGTCCGCGTCGGGGTGTTGCTCAATGGCGACGATTTCGCCAACAATCACACCACTAAACTTACCGGCGGCAGCTTCTACACCATCCACTTCCAATCCAGCCATGGTGATCTGTGCAACTAACTCTTCAGTGGTTAATGTGGGGCTAACCCATTCTCGTAACCAGCTTTCACTAAAAATCATATTAAACCTCGATTAGAATTGCTCTAAGAACGGAATGTCGTTCTCGAAGAACAGTCGTAGATCGTTGACGCGGTATCGCAGCATTGCTAAACGTTCAACCCCAAAACCAAACGCGAAACCCGAGTACACTTCGGAATCAATACCCGACATTTTGAATACATCAGGATGCACCATGCCGCAGCCCATTACTTCAAGCCAGCCTGTGTTTGAACAGATTCGACACCCTTCACCACCACAGCTAGTACACTGAATATCTACTTCAGCACTGGGCTCAGTAAATGGGAAGTAGCTAGGTCGGAAGCGCGTTGGTAAGTCTGCCTCGAAAAAGGCTTTCAAGAACTGGTCAACCGTACCACGAAGATCGGCAAAGCTGACATCCTTGGCAACCACAAGACCTTCAACCTGGTGAAACATAGGGGTATGAGTCAAGTCTGAGTCGCAACGGTACACGCGGCCCGGACAAATAATACGGATAGGAGGCTCTTGGCTCTCCATGGTACGAACTTGCACTGGCGAAGTGTGAGTTCTAAGAACACCGCCCTCTAGCGTGTAGAAGGTGTCGTGCATCGCACGAGCTGGGTGGTGATCAGGAATATTGAGCGCTTCGAAGTTATGATAGTCATCTTCTATTTCTGGACCTTCAACCGTTTCAAAACCAATCTTAGAGAAAATTGATTGCATACGCTCCAAGGTACGGGTCACTGGATGTAAACCACCTTGTGTGGACTGAAGTCCAGGAAGGCTAACATCAATGCGCTCGGCAGCGAGCTGAGCGTTGACCGCAGCGGTTTCCATTGCAGAACGTTTCTCATTCAATGCATCTTGAACGCGCATCTTAACTTCGTTGATACGGGCGCCAGCCTGTGGGCGCTCCTCGGGCGTTAGCTTGCCAAGGTTCTTCATAAGCGCGCTAATTTTGCCCTTCTTACCCAAATAATCAACGCGCACAGCGTCAAGGGACTGAATGTCTTCAGCGGCGGCGATTAACTGGATGGCCTCATCGCCCAATGAAGCAAGGTTTTCCATGCGGATACTCCGATATCTCTATACAAAAACAGGGAAAGAGTCGCCTCTTTCCCTGCTCGTGAGAATACAGCGAACTGTACTCTAGGTATACTTTATTTGCGGTTTACGCTAAAGCGGCTTTTGCTTTCTCAACAAGAAGAGAGAAAGTTGCTTTGTCGTGAACTGCTAAATCAGCCATTACCTTACGATCAAGAGCGATAGACGCCTTTTTAAGACCGTTGATGAACTGGCTGTAGGTCATACCGTTAGCACGGCTTGCTGCGTTGATACGCGCAATCCATAGCTTACGGAAGTCACGTTTCTTAACGCGACGGTCGCGGTAAGCGTACTGACCTGCTTTTGTTACTGCTTGAACAGCAACGCGATAAATGCGGCTACGGGCTCCATAGTAACCCTTAGCTTGCTTTAAGACTTTCTTGTGACGACGATTTGCGGTCACTCCACGTTTTACGCGAGGCATAGCCTATTCCTTCTAAAAATTAAACTCAGGGTTACTTAGTTCGCAACATGCGATCAATTAGTACAACATCGGACTTGTGAACCAAATTGGTGCCACGAAGTTGACGCTTACGCTTTGTTGTCATTTTAGTAAGGATGTGACTCTTATGAGCACTCTTACGTTTGAAGCCACCTGCGACTTTCTTAAAGCGCTTAGCGGCGCCACTGTGTACTTTAGCTTTCGGCATTTCGTTAACTCCAGTAAATTTCAGGATTTAATCGACAAGTAAGCCGGCATACCGAGTGCCGGGATTACTTCTTCTTTTTCGGAGCCACTACCATAGTAAGTTGACGACCTTCCATTTTCGGGTACATCTCCACACTACCGTATTCCTCAAGATCTCCTTCCAGACGTTTTAGCATCTGCATTCCGAGATCTTGATGAGCCATTTCACGTCCGCGATAGCGAAGCGTAATTTTGGCCTTGTCTCCGTGTTCAAGGAACTTGATAAGATTGCGTAACTTAATCTTATAGTCACCTTCATCTGTACCAGGACGGAACTTGACTTCCTTGACG
The DNA here is from genome assembly GCF_003688415.1 of Umboniibacter marinipuniceus. Lineage (NCBI taxonomy): Bacteria > Pseudomonadati > Pseudomonadota > Gammaproteobacteria > Cellvibrionales > Cellvibrionaceae > Umboniibacter > Umboniibacter marinipuniceus. Next base: position 288,461 of record NZ_REFJ01000002.1, on the reverse strand, counting down.
GTGTTTCGTACCTGATTCTTTTTAGCCGCAGCCTTCTGTTTCTTCAATTCGTAGATGTGCTTACCAAAGTCCATCACCTTACAAACAGGTGGTTCGGCATCTGGTGAGATTTCCACTAAATCGAGTTCTACTGAGCGTGCTGCTTCCAAGGCGTCTGCTAATGCAACAACACCAATCTGGTCACCGTTAGGTCCGATCAGACGGACTTCGCGAGCTTGAATATGTTGGTTAAGTTTAACCTTATTACCGCGCTCTCTACCGTTGTCTCGCTTGATAATCAAATTCTCCGTTCTAATTACAGTTCACCACGTTCATCATTAGTGATAATACGTGGTCTAATTGCTGACTCGACCAAACTCATTCACTGCGTTCTGCAGTAATGTTTTGAAGTCCGCTAAAGGCATAGACCCAAGGTCTTCCCCTTGGCGGGTTCGAACCGCAACAGTTTGCTGCTCTACTTCACGATCACCCACTACGATTAAGTATGGCACTCGTTGTAAAGTATGCTCGCGGATTTTAAAGCCGATCTTCTCGTTTCTCAAGTCCGTATTTGCCCTAAAACCATCTTTTTCTAATTCTTTTGCTACAAAAGTAGCCCATTCACTCTGTTTGTCAGTGATATTTAGCACTGAAACCTGAGTTGGTGCCAGCCAAGTTGGGAATGCACCAGCATAGTTCTCAATCAAAATACCGATAAATCGCTCGAATGACCCAAGAATCGCTCGATGCAGCATCACCGGCGTTTGACGCGAGCCATCTTCAGCTACGTACTGAGCGTCTAAACGACCTGGCATGGAGAAATCCACCTGAATAGTACCCATCTGCCATACTCGACCAATGCAGTCCTTCAGTGAGAATTCAATTTTTGGACCATAGAAAGCACCTTCACCTGGCAACTCTTCCCACGGCAGTCCTTTCGCATCCAGGGCATCAGCAAGAGACTTCTCCGCTTTATCCCACGATTCATCGCTACCAACACGACTTTCAGGACGTGTAGAGAGGCGATAGATAATCTCACTGAAGCCAAAATCGTGATAGACCTCATGAAGGAAATCAATAAAGGTACTAACCTCCTCTTGGATCTGGGCTTCGCTACAAAAAATATGCGCATCATCTTGAGTAAATCCACGAACTCGCATAATGCCATGTAGTGAACCGGATGGTTCGTTACGATGACAAGAGCCAAATTCCGCCAATCGTAGCGGCAGATCGCGGTATGACTTCAAACCCTGATTAAATACCTGCACGTGGCAAGGACAATTCATTGGCTTAACAGCAAAATCACGTTCTTCAGTTTTAACCATAAACATGCCGTCAGAGAATTTATCCGCGTGGCCAGAACGCTGCCAGAGCGAGTAGTCGACAACCTGAGGAGTCTTAATCTCTTGATAACCATGAATACGCTGCTTAGTGCGCATGTAGGACTCAATAGCTTGATAAACCGCCCAACCCTTCGGGTGCCAGAACACCATTCCAGGTGCCTCTTCCTGCAGATGGAAGAAATCTAACTGTTTACCAATCTTACGGTGATCACGCTTCTCGGCTTCTTCGATGCGATGTAAATACGCCTTAAGCGCTTTTTTATCGGTCCAGGCTGTACCGTAGACTCGCTGCAACATTTCGTTGTTGCTGTCGCCACGCCAGTAGGCCCCGGCAACTTTCATCAGCTTGAATGCCTTAATCTTAGAAGTGCTTGGCACGTGCGGTCCACGACACAAGTCCTCAAAGTCACCCTGACGGTATAGCGACAAAGCTTCGTTAGCCGGAATACTTTCGATGATTTCCGCCTTATACGCCTCACCGATACTCTTGAAATACTCTACGGCATCGTCTCGCGAAAGCTCTCTTCGAGTCACAGGAATATCCTGCTTAGTCAGCTCAAGCATACGCTTCTCTATCGCTGCAAGATCCTCAGCCGTAAATGGACGCTCATAAGCGAAGTCATAATAGAAACCGTCTTCAATCACTGGACCTATGGTGACTTGCGCCTCAGGGAAGAGTTGCTTGACGGCTTGCGCCAACAAATGCGCGGTAGAGTGCCTAATCACCTCAAGACCTTCGGGCGACTTTTCAGTAATGATTGCAAGCGTTGCGTCGTTCTCAATAACAAAAGCAGCGTCGCGCTCAACACCATCAACAACGCCGGCTAGTGTGGCCTTAGCAAGACCAGGACCGATGTCGGCGGCGACGTCAAGAATTGAAATAGGAGAATCAAATTGACGGCTACTACCGTCTGGGAGAGAAATGCTAGGCATTGTAGACCTCTTTTCAGTGGTGACCCCTACGAAAGGCCACGTGATAGGCTGCTTTGGCAGCTTAAATTAAGTTTGAAGCGGCAGTATATAGGCCCAACTCGGTTCATGCAATCCAAGCGTTTAGTGCTCCGTGGTAGCACCGGTATTCACCAGGGGAATAGTAGCACCTGAAACTATTGCTTGATAAACACCTGCGTTGTCCTAAAATTGAAAAAATCAGCGTTCAGACTTGCTATGGTCAAAAGCCGTACTCGCTGACTTATGTGCAGTTTTATATAAAAAAACGAACCCCTGGAGGGATCCATGAGAGCTATTCGCTTTAAGCCCAATCTAATATCACTCGCCGTGCTGTCAACCTTATCGTTGTCCATGCACTCAATGTCTCAAGACACTTCCTCTTCGGTCCGCGGTAAAGTAATGACCGATGACGGTCGAACCGTGACCAATGCAACCGTTACCATCACCCACGAGAACACCGGTCGTCAAGTTGACACTGCTGTGAACGAAAGTGGCGTATTTGTGGTCAACGGCCTACGTGTGGGCGGCCCCTACACCATTGAAGTGGACACCACTGAATTCACGGATACCACCCTGAATGACGTGTTTCTTGTGCAAGGTAACAATACCAACTTTAACTTTACGGTAGGCAGTACCGTGGTGCTTGAAGAAGTGATGGTGACTGGTTCTCGGGTTGACCGCCAACCTGGCCGTGATTTCAGCGCAGACGACATTACTAAATCGGCCAGTATCGATCGCGACCTTCGCGACACCCTGAAACGTAATCCGCTTGCAGTATTGGACGGCGACGAGTTTAGCGTTGCCGGCGCCAACCCACGGACTAACGCATTCGTTGTGGACGGGATTAGACAGAACGATAACTTCGGCCTCAACTCTAATGGCTACCCTACTCAGCGCTCACCAATCTCACTGGACGCGGTAGAAAGTGTAAGCCTTAATGTGGCGCCTTACAGCGTAACGCAAGGTGGCTTCACCGGTGGTCAGATTAACGTCATTACCAAGTCTGGTACCAACGAGCTTACTGGTAGTGTGTTCTATGAATTCACTGACGACAGCATGGCGGGTGACAAAGTTGCCGGCGAGAATTACGAAGGCTTGATTTCGGAAGAGACCACCTGGGGCGTTTCTGCTGGTTTCCCCATTATCCAAGATACACTCTTCGGATTCCTCAGCTATGAGAAGTTTGATAAGCCACTGAACCCAGAGTTCGGCCCAGCAGGAAGCGGGCTTGCCAATGAGAGTAATGTTACTCAGGCTGACTGGGATCGAATTGATTCAATTGCTCAGCAAACTTACGGCCTCGCTTCCATCGGAAGTTATGCCACCAAGCCGGTTGAGGAAGACGAAAAGATCTTAGCTAAGATTGACTGGCAGATCTCGGACGACCATCGTCTAGCTGCTACTTATCAGCACACCCTCGGCAACCGCACCAACCTTGTTTCCAGTAATCCATTTTCACTTAATGCTTCATCCTATTGGTATGACAAGGAAGAAGAGTTAGAGACTTTCGTCATGATTGCTAACAGCGATTGGAGTGATGTTTTCTCTACTGAAGTGAAGCTTGGCTATAAAGATACTACAACCAATCAGCAGCCCTTCTATGACCTAGGGATAGGCCAAGTAGCTGTTCGCTCTAGCTCTGGTACGGTTAATTTCGGTGTGGACCAGTATCGACAGGCCAACCGTCTTAACAACCAAACTACGGAATTCCTCTTTAAAGGTAACTACCTGCTAGGCGACCACCAAATCACCTTTGGCTACAACTACGAGAATGTTGACGTATTCAACCTATTCGTACCCGCTGCAAAAGGTTCGTGGAGTTTCTCTTCAATTGACGACTTTGAGAATGGTCTAGTTGACCGCTTCAACTACTCCAACGCAGCATCGGGCAATGCCGAAGATGCGGCAGCAAGTTTCAGCATGGTCACAAACACCTTCTTTATTGAAGATCTTTGGACCGTAACTGACAAACTAGACATTAACTACGGCATTCGTTACGAACAGATTTCGATGCCTGATTCACCAGCAACTAACCAAAACTTTGTTAATCGCTACGGATTCGATAATAGCTCTACCTTCGACGGCGAGTCGATGATTTTGCCAAGAATCGGTTTCGATTACACCGTTACAGACGACTTCGTTCTTTCCGGTGGTATTGGTAAGTTCTCTGGCGGCTCGCCGCTAGTGTGGATGTCTAACAGCTACTCCAACGACGGTCAATCGGCGTTAACCTATTTTGGTGGCTGGGATCCAACGTGGCCTATCGACTTTGCTCAGGTTCCCGCAGATGCAACCGCTGGCTTAGTCGGCGGTGACGGGCTTGTGAATGCCGTATCACCTAATTTCGACATCCCGTACGACTGGCGCTACAGCTTACGAGCTGAAACTTACTGGGACATTCCACTACTTAGCGATAGCGTTGAGATAGCCGCAGAAGTGATGATCAAGCACAACAAGAACGATGTTCGCTGGGTTGATCTATCGCGCCGCTATATTGGCGAAGACGGCACTGGCCGCACAGTCTATGAGACATACGATCCGTTGACTCAGTCTAATACCGATCGCTACGACCTCATGTTGACCAACGCACAGGATGACGGCAAAAGCACCATCTTTACCTTGTCTATGGCAAACGACTGGTCAAACGGTTGGAGCATGTTCACCTCGTATACCTATCAGGACGTGACCGAAGGTACCCAAGGTTCAAGTAGTACGGCTCGCTCGAACTATCAGTACCCGGTAACACGTTACGACCGAAATGGCACAACGCTTGGACCAGGCTATTGGCAGTCTGAACATAGGTTTACGCTATCTCTAAACTGGGAAAAAGAACTCTTCTCAGGCTATGAGACGTCCGTCAACATGTTCTATGAAGCGCGTTCTGGCCGTCCGCTTAGCTGGGTGCTAGGTTCTTACCGTGACGGCGGTTTAGGCGATCAGCCTTCGCTACAGGGTTCGGACGCTTATCTACCTTATATTCCAGTGGATGCTAACGATCCAAACGTTGCCTACGGCTGGGGCTTAGACTATGACACACTTATGTCGGCCGTTAACGAAATTGGCCTAGGTGGCCACGCTGGCGATATCGTCCCGCGTGGTGTCGATACGCAGCCATGGATTCGCTCTCTGGATCTAAATATTAGCCAGGAAATCCCAGGATTTACTGACGAGCATCGCGGTGTGGTAACACTTTCCTTTGTCAACGTGCTTAACATGCTAAACGACGACTGGGGCGTTTATCGCTCTCAGAGCTTCAACAACAAAATCTTAGTTGATCATGACTATGATCCAGCTTCGGGCGTCTACACTTATAGTGTTCCGTTCGGCCAGCAGGGTCTTGAGACGAAGAACTGGGATCGAGTGAACCCTGAACGCTCTGTTTGGCAGCTAAAGTTAGGCTTACGCTATAACTTCTAAGTGTTTAAAGGGCGTGCCACGAAAGTGACACGCCCTTCTTGTATAAGGGTACTGAAAATGAATAAATCGCTACTTATCGCTAGCCTCCCTTTAGTTGGCGCACTAACGGTAGATGCTCATGCTTGGGGCGCTTCTGGTCACCGTACCGTAGCAAAGCTGGCCGATCGCTATCTCACCGAAGAAGCCAGAGCCGGCATTGATGAAATCATCGGCTCAGACAATAAACTCTGGGAACTCTCTACCTGGCCTGATGAAATCCGTTCCGACGCAAACACCTGGCGTCATACCTTTCCTTGGCACTACGTTTCTATTGATGATCACGAAGATATCCATGGTGATTTTCCTCGCTCATCTCGCGGTGACATCTTGAGCGGCATTGACACCATGTCCCAAAAGATCAATGACTCAACTTTGTCCACCGAAGACCGATGGCAGGCACTTGCCTTCTATGTCCACTTCGTTGGCGACATCCATCAACCCCTTCATGTGGGTAATCGATCAGATCGCGGCGGCAATGCCGTTCGGGTAGACTGGTTTGGCCAACGAAGCAATCTTCACACTGTTTGGGATAGCAAAATTATTGATCACTGGGATTTGAGCTTTAGTGAGCTAGTTGAAGCACTTGACGAAAACATCACCCTAACCGCTCACGAAAGCGCCCAAGCAGAGCCAATTGAATGGGCCGCCGAGTCTATGATTTTGCGTAACCAGTGCTACGAGCGCCTAGACAAGAATGACGGTGACTACCCAGACCTCGGTTACGAGTATGCCTATTATAATGGCGAGCTTGTGAAGGACCGTCTAAGGCTAGCGAGTTATCGCTTGGCCTACCAGTTGAATACGATTTTTGCTGCCGATTAGCTTACCGCCATGGGGAGCTCATCCTCTCCATGTGGTACCTTCAAATTTACCAACTCTATCAGCGATGAGATCTACTTAATGGCACAGCTTTACTTCTATTATTCGTCCATGAACGCCGGGAAATCTACCACGCTACTGCAGTCGGCCTATAACTATCGCGAACAGGGCTTAACGCCCGTACTCTATACTGCCGCATTAGACGATCGAACACAGGCGGGTGTGATCAGTTCCCGCATAGGGCTTCAGGCTGAAGCAAACACTTTCACTGAACACACCAACCTTTTTAGTCAGATTTCCTTGCTAGTAGATGGCCAGCGACCACACTGTGTATTAGTGGACGAAAGTCAGTTTCTATCTCGTGCTCAGGTTGATCAACTGGCTCGTGTTGTGGATGAGCTTCAGATACCGGTGCTCTGCTTTGGCATTCGAACTGACTTCATGGGAGAGCTCTTCGCGGGTTCCGAACGTTTACTTGCCATTGCCGATAAACTAAAAGAAATCAAAACAATTTGTCACTGTGGTAAGAAAGCGACCATGGTAGTTCGCCTAGATGAAAGCGGACACGTGGTGAAGCACGGCGACAAGATTTCCGTGGGCGGAAACGAAAAGTATAAACCGTTATGCCGTCGGCACTTTGGTGAAGCCATCGCTTAGCGCTTTCGCGCGCTTAGTGTTGCAATGAACGCGACTTAAAATTTAATTACCAATTAACAGGAGCTTCTAGAGCGGATATGACGCAGACGGTTTTAGTGTTTAATGCAGGTAGTTCAAGCTTAAAGTTCACACTATTGGATTCCGCTAGCTCGATGGTATTGGTGGAAGGTATTGCCGAGCGGCTGGAAACTGAACAAGCCGTGCTGCACTTCAAGGAGGCAAACCTCAAGACTACTACAGCACTAGCTGAATCTAGTCACAAAGCGGCCTTAGCAGCTATTTTGGTGTCACTCTCGGCCTACCCAGCCCCTGTTGTAATTGGTCACCGAGTAGTACATGGTGGTAAGCGATTTAGCCAAGCAACACTCATCAATGCGGACGTCCTTAAGGCAATTGAAGACTGTATTCCGCTTGCGCCATTACACAACCCAGCTAACCTCGAGGGGATTAACGCCGCGCTTTCGAGCTACCCGGCGGTGCCACAAGTCGCCGTATTTGACACGGCCTTTCATGCGAAGATGCCCGAATACGCCTACCTTTACGCCCTACCTCGGCATTTTGAGCGTGACTATAACATCCGCAAATATGGCTTTCATGGCACCAGTCATCACTACATTAGTCGCGAGACAGCAAGACTTACTGGCAACGCGATCAGCGCACAGAACCTGGTGATTGCACACCTTGGAAATGGCGCCAGTGTGAGTGCTGTATCTAACGGTAGATCAGTTGATACCTCAATGGGTATGACACCAAGTGACGGCCTCGTTATGGGAACTCGATCCGGCTCGCTTGATCCAGGGATTCTCATTCACCTCATGCAAGAGCATGGCTACAGCGCAGAGCAACTCGACATCCTAATCAACAAGCGTTCTGGTTTACTGGGACTGTCTGAACTCACCGCTGACATGCGGGAGCTCGAAGAAGCCCTCACAGCAGGCTCGGCGCCAGCTACCGTGGCCATCGAGGTATTCTGCTACCGCCTAGCCCAAACAATCGCGTCGATGGCTATCGCCTTGCCGAGTTTAGATGTACTCGTTTTTACCGGCGGTATTGGCGAAAATTCACCATTGGTACGAGCGCTCACGTGCCGCTGGCTGGGGCTACTAAATATTAAGATTGACAGTGATCATAATGAAGGTGCTGCTCGAAACGAAGCCGCACAAATAGACGCGGCCAATTCAGCCGTTTCTGTTTGGGTGATTCCTACAAATGAAGAACTGATGATTGCTAACGAGGCGCTTGCGCTGTTAGCCAACGTTGGAGAAAGCCAACCATGACTAAAGTATTTCAGCTTGTTTCGGCCGAGCCGGGCGCCGGACTAATGACCACTGCCCTAGGTGTAAAACACCTTTTTGAGCAACACGGGCTTAACGCCGGGGTATTTTGGCCTGTTGGCACGGCCAACGAAAGCCTAATTCACTTAGTACCGGTTTATAGTCTTGAGGCGTTTAATTTGGCGGTGGAGGAACAACGCCTGTACGAAGTATTAGAAGCGCTCGCTGAACGTTTCGACGCGCTCAGTCAAGACCACGATGTTGTCTGCATCATTGGCCTCTCCGAAGCCGCTAAGCTTCCACAAGCGCGTGAGTTCAACACTCTGCTGGCAAAGTCGCTCAACAGCCAGGTAATTGTGGTGTGCTCGGGTGCTGGGACAGATGCCCAACAAATTAGCAGTAGAATAAAGCTATCCTTGAAGAGCTACCATGCTATTAATGACCGTCTCTTAGGGGTGGTGCTCAATAAAATAGGTGTGCCACTAGACCGCCACGGCCGAATTCGTCCAGATCTGGGCGTATCTTTAGATTCAGATGGCAAAGATTACTCGGCAGGACTCAAGGCGGAACAGCTTCAACCTCTCCCTGTACCAATGCTTGGCTTCGTACCCTGGGATCAAGTTAATAACCGTGCGCGCGTTGCCGACCTACGCAGTATCTGTGACTTTGAGTACCTCAATGAAGGTGAAGCGAAGACTCGTCGGATCTCCTGGCTTTTGGTAGCAACCCGCTCTGTTGATACGCTTACCAAGAATTTAAAGGCTAATACCCTGATTGTTACCGCAGGTGATCGGGTTGATGTACTTATGATGGCGGCATTGGCTGAACAACGAGGCGTTAAATTAGCAGGATTGTTGCTTACCTCAGGTATCCAGCCATCACAACAGAGTATTGATTTGATAAAGGCCGCACTTGATTCGGGACTACCTGTCTTGGAAACCACTGAGCGAACCTATGAAGTTGTTTCAAACTTCTCGAGCTTATTTCTGGATGTGCCAAATCAGGACGAAGAGCGTTTCACTGCTTTAACCAACCACGTTGCTGCGCATCTTGACCGAGACGCTTTACTAAAATTGACCGAACGTAGCTATAAAACGCAACTCTCCCCAGCGGCATTCCGATACAAGCTCGTTAAACGTGCCGCCCAACTCGACAATACCATTGTACTTCCAGAAGGCGACGAGCCACGTACGCTGGAGGCCGCTCAACTTTGCTGCGAGCGAAATATCGCCAAGTGTATTTTGCTGGGCGAACCCGAAAAGATCCGAACACAATTAAAAGCGCTCAATATTGACCAGCACCCTAACCTTCAAATTGTGAATCCTATTGAGTCGTTTCATCGCTACGTAGAAACGTTTGTTGAACTCCGTAAGCACAAAGGAATGACTCATAGCTTAGCCACCGACATTCTGCAGGAAGACCGTATTATGTTAGGCACATTGATGCTTCATTGCGGTGATGTTGACGGCCTGGTTGCCGGTGCTGAGAATACCACTGCCGCAACGGTCACACCGGCGTTTCAGATAATCAAAACCAAGCCCGGCCAGTCACTAGTATCGTCCTGCTTTTTCATGTGCCTACCTGACCAAGTATTGGTCTATGCCGATTGCGCTATTAACCCTGACCCAACGAGTGAACAACTCGCTGATATCGCTATCCAAAGTGCCGAATCAGCAATCGCCTTTGGTATCGAACCCCGCGTGGCGATGATCTCATACTCAACTGGATCGTCAGGCACAGGGAGCGATGTAGATAAGGTTATTGCCGCCACTAAACTGGCAAAAGATAAATTACCCGAGGTGTTAATTGATGGCCCGCTTCAGTACGATGCGGCAAGCGTCGCAAACGTGGCCAAGTCGAAAGCGCCAAGCTCCTCGGTGGCCGGCCAAGCAACGGTGTTTATCTTTCCTGATCTTAATACCGGCAATACAACTTACAAAGCAGTTCAGCGAAGTGCCGGAGTGATTTCAATTGGGCCAATGTTACAGGGCTTAAATAAGCCCGTTAATGATCTCTCTCGAGGCGCCCTAGTAGATGATATCGTTTACACCATCGCCCTGACCTCTATTCAAGCAGGCGCGAACTAATCAACTCCCCTATTGTTGTTGCCGCTGACCCGCGAGTTCAAGTTATTCTACATTGAGCTCGCCGGCTAGCTACCCATACCAGGTACTCAAAGCTCATCTAAGTCCTGAAGGTACTGCTCAGCCTGAGTGAGTATTGCCTCTTGTTCGGCTGTAGTTTTTTTGCGCCAGTTGGCATATACCATTCGATTACGTAAGTTACCGGAGAATGCTTCACTGTGCCGATTCATAAAATGCCAATATAAAGAATTTAATGGGCAGGCGCCGTGCCCCGAGACTTGCTTCACCTGATAAAAACAGGTCTTGCAGTAATCACTCATTTTATTAACGTAGTTGCCGCTAGCGGCGTAAGCCTTACTGGCCACTAAGCCACCATCCGCAAATTGGCTCATGCCGCGGGTATTGGGTAACTCAACCCATTCAAGTGCATCAATGTAAATACCCAAGTACCAATCGTCCACTTCATTGGGTTGAACACCAGCGATAAGACTAAAGTTTCCAGTAATCATTAATCGTTGTATATGATGCGCGTAAGCGAATTTAAGTGATTGCTCTATTGCCGCTTGCTGACAGCGCATTTTAGTATTGCCTGTCCAAAACCACTTAGGCAAAGAGCGTGTTGCGCCTAAAACGTTCAGCTCAGTATAACTTGGCATATTGGCCCAATAGATCCCTCGAACGAACTCTCGCCAGCCCAATATTTGACGGACGAAGCCTTCAATCTGAGCAATATCGATGCTAGTCCGATTCCCTTCATAGTGATGAATAGCGGTATCGATGACTTCCTTGGGAGACAAGATCTTTACATTTAGCGCGAAGCTAATTCGCGAGTGGTACAAACTCCAAGCAAACTCGCTAGAACCCGTCATGGCGTCCTGAAACTGGCCAAATCGCGGCAGGCAATGCTGGCAAAAATAATCTAAGAGGGAAAGAGCCTGCCCTCGATTTATGGGCCAAAGCAGTGAGGACGAAGCCTCACCGATAGTCGCCAAGTTATGACGCTCGATTCGCCTCAGAATTTCACTGACGTTGTTTGAAAAGATCAACGGTGCTGGGATATCGGCTAAGTCACTCGATTTTAGCTTCTGGCGATTGCTTTGATCAAAATTCCACTTCGCTCCCACGGGCTGACCATCACACATCAGGATATCAAAACGCTGCCGCATTTTTCGATAGAACGCTTCCATCCTATGCGCTTTAGCGGCGGTAAAATAGCCTCCCAACTCATAGTCAGAAACAAAGAAATGTTCAGACTCAAACGCCTCGCTGACTATATCTCTTGAATTAACGAAGTGTTGTAGCTGCTCTCTAAGCCTGTACTCATCAGGGAGCTGGTAGTGAAAGTTATTGGCACCTAACTCACTAATCACGTGATCCAATAGCCCATTTAAACCGTTAAAATCAGAAGTACTGTCTAGGGTTAAGTGCATTACACGATGCCCCTTCGAACTCAGTACTGCGGAGAATTCCTCCATGGCGGCGAAAAAAGCACAGACCTTTTGAATATGGTGCTGAGCGTAGTCTGTTTCCTGTCGAAGCTCGGCTAACAGGTAGACGACCGAGTCATCTACCTCCTTATACCAATGATGTTGGCTATTTAGCTGATCTCCAAGGACAAGCCGAAGGGTTGAAGCACTAAGCTGAACCGAATCAGTTTTTTGAGTAAACGCTTCCTCTACCATCTCACTGAACCGCCAGCTTTCGAGCGTTACTACAGCGCTTTGAGCAATACTTCACAGCCTGCCAGTTTTTTTCCCATTTCTTACGCCACGTAAACGGCCGATCACAAACTACACAGATTTTCGTGGCTAACTCTGACTTCTTTTTCATTTCTAACCGCCTAAGTAGCTTGTCGCCTGATGGAGCTCATTCTTTAGTAGTAAGCATCGCTAAGCTAAAGACCGGAAACGCGGACTGAGGTCACTAGCTTGGACGGTGAAGTCCACAGACTTTATGCCCGTCGGGATCTAAAAAATAACATAGGTGCATAACGCCAATATCACTATCTCTAGGCCCCGGCGCACCTTCAATACTTGTTCCGCCATTAGCTATGGCTACCTCATGAAGCCTCTGAAGCTGCTCCGGTGATTCACACGCGAAGCCAATAGTTGATCCATTTGAAACTGTTGCGGGTTCACCGTTAATTGGCTCGGTAATACAAAAAGTGGAACCGTCATGAATATAGAATAATCGGGTTTGGCCCGTAGCGTTAACGTGCTTCATTGCCTCCCCTGCGCCAAGTACCGCAAGCACGGCGTCATAAAACTTCTGAGATGCGACAATATCGTTAGTACCGATCATCATGTGACTTAGCATTTAAGACTACTCCTTAAAACTTTTTGTTTGGTTGTGATGAATAGTGACGCAGCTTCCAATGGAGCGCCAGCACAAAATGGTGCAACTAGTCTTTGTTACGGTAAAAGGCCGTCGATGGGTCAGAATTTGGAGTTCTTGGTTAGTGAGGGAGGCTCAAGGCCTGAATGTCCACAATACAAGGATAGCATCAATGCCCAAGATACTAGGAAAGCTTAGCAGCCAAGACTGTCAGTACACTCTGGCTGCTGGCCAATGTTGGCGCTTGGTCTGGTAACACTAGTCGATTCGATTACTAATCCATTTAAACCCATATGGCTTAAACTCAAGTTCGCCGGTTCCAGCTTCGATAGGCGCTTTGCTAATCAAATCAAACCAGTCACTTAGAAGGACTAAATTTAGTTCGCTAACGGGAATACTTTGGTCAGTATTCGTTAGGTTGAATAAACAGAAAATACTCTGATTTCGGTCACTACTTTGTCGCCAAAAGCCGAATAGCCCAGGCCCTAATTGCAACGTATACTGAGTTGCGTTGGGGTGAAAAGCGGGCTGCTTCCTTCTAATTACGATAATGCGCTTTAACGCCTCGAGGACTTGACTATTTGGTGAATCAGGATGTGCTAAATGGCGACCAAGGACTTCGTAATCCCATTGATGACGGTTAATAGCTCGGTTATAACCCAAACGATCTACGGCTTGATGATCATTACGAGTCCCAAGTAGGCTGTGAATATAAAAAGCTGGGATTCCCTCAAGCGCCAACATCACCGCATGCGCACAAACAAACCGCTTAAAAGCAAACCCATCAGGTCCTTTGATTGTTCCGTGGAGCGCATCCATTAGGGTAATATTTATTTCATACGCTTTACGCACACCGCCTGCACCAGCACGCCATGAGACAAGCCCGCCCGATCGTTCCATTGTGCGAATGAATGCATCCACCTCCTCATCACTTAAGAGTCCTTCAACCGGTCGCAAGCCTATACCGTCATGAGAGGCTAAGAAGTTGAAATACGTAGTACCAAACTGGGCCGGAGGCAACGTCATTAGCCACTGTCGGAGGTAGTGGCTATCGCCGCTAATCAATGCATAAACTAGTAACGGCGGTAGTGAAAAGTTATAGATTGCATGCGCCTCATTGGCATTCCCAAAATAGGCCAAGTTCTCCTCATTGGGGATGTTGGTTTCAGTGATTATCATCGCCCCGTCCGCGGCGTGTTCTATCAAGGTACGAAGAAGGCGCACCACTTCGTGCGTTTCAGCTAGGTTGATGCTGGAAGAGCCCACCTCCTTCCAGAGAAACGCCACCGCGTCTAAACGAAAGACCTGCACGCCTTTATCCAGGTGCAAGCGAATTATCTCTACAAAAGCTTTAAGTACCTCAGGATTACGAAAGTCAAAATCAATTTGGTCATGACTGAAGGTACACCAAACCCATCGAGGTCCTTCATTGGTATCAATACGCTGCAAAAGCGGGCTCGTTCGCGGCCTAACCACACTGCTGAGGTCGTCGCTAGGGAGTGCGGTAAAGTAGAAATCTCTACCGGGGTGCAAGCCTTGCTTGAAATTATCGAACCAGACGCTGTGGCTAGAGCCATGGTTTATTACCAGGTCGCCCATTAGTTTAAAATTAACAGCGATGTCGGCGATATCCCCCCAATCTCCCAGAAACTCGTTGACTACCGTGTAATCTTGAACGGCAAAACCATCATCCGATGTCCACGGAAAAAAAGGTAAAATATGTACCATGCTGATAGTATCAGCCAGATAACCATCTAAAAATCCAGCTAGTGTATGTAGCGGTTTTTCATTTTTTTGAAGTAGGCTATCACCATAACAAATTAGCGCAATGTCTCCTTGGTCCCAATGATTTCTATGCGCAAGCGGTGCTTCGGCTGTCTGATCTAAACGCATAATATTCAGAAGATGCTCGGTAATCTCTTCAATGGACTGCTCAAGATCAACTGACTCATAAATCTTAGTCAGGTGCCGCTGGATCCTAGTCGAGAGCTGATTAGGCATATTTGAAACCATTGGCTTGTCCTGATCTTGAGAATTCTTGATGGTCACCTTCTACCGCCTCAACGAGCCGATCGAAGATATCAGGCACAGCGCTGACCACCCTCCCCCAACTTGGAATAAATGGACGTTCATGCGGCTCATCAAGAAATGTTTGGCCGGCATCAATAATGTTATTGGCGAAGAGTTCCACCGCTTTCTCTTCACTATGAATATCAAACTCCAATCCGTTCATGAGCGAGTCATTCCGATAGGTTTCAACGAAATCGAGGGCAATACGTAAATAGGTGGCTTTGATGGTACGAAACGTTTCCTGCTCGAATACCATGCCGCGAGTGGCGAGTTTTCGGAACACCGCTTTAGCGATATCAATTGACATTTTATTTAGGCCTGCAGCCTTATCCTCGACGGCAAGGTCTTGATGCTTGTGGTCATAATTGTCGGCCACATCAACTTGGCAGAGACGGTTACTGTTGTAATTCCGATAGACTTCGGACAACACGCCAATTTCCAAACCCCAATCGCTAGGGATTCGGATGTCTCGGAGGACGTCACGGCGAAACGCAAATTCACCGGCCAGAATATAGCGAAAGCTGTCTAGGTAGTTGAGGTAATCACTTTCACCCATGACTCGCTTTATTGCACGAATCATCGGCGTTACGAGCAGCCGAGAAACGCGCCCGTTAATGCGATTATCCGCAACTCTAGCGTAATAGCCCTTACAGAACTCGTAGTTGAAGAGTGGATTTGCTACGGGATAGATCAGTCGTGCTAGTAACTCCCGCTTATAGGTCAGAATATCGCAGTCATGCAGAGCAATGGAGTCGGCCTTGCGCGTAGCGAGCGAATAGCCCATACAGTACCAAACATTTCGCCCTTTACCTGGCTCTGGCGGAGCCAACCCCATTTTCTGCAGCTCCGCATCAATGGCACGCAACCTTGGGCCGTCATTCCAGAGCACTCTGTGGTGTTGAGGCAGTTCGCTGAAAAATTCCAGCGCGTGGCAATATTCGGCCTCGCTTGCGCGATCTAGGCCTATGACAATCTGAGCCAGGTACGGCACTTGTTTAAGCTCTTTTATGATACCAGGTAGCGCTTTGGTCCCAAGCTCTGAATAGAGCGACGGGAGAATTAACCCTAAGGGGCGCTGACTACTGAACTTAAGTAGCTCCGTTTCCATCGCTTCGAGGGAGTGCGTCCCAAGATTATGCAGCGTTGTAATGTTTCCGTTCTGATGAAAATCCGCCATGGTCACTTCCCTTTTTTTGTCAGCCTAAAGTTAAAAAAACCGTTCGATCTCCTCACGCCAGCCATGAGGCCCATACAACTCACTCGTACGAATAGATTTCTCTGTCGAAAGATTTGGTGCCGGATTTTCTGGCGATCGAATAACAACCGGAAAATCAGCCAGCGCTAGCATTGGGGCATCGTTCTGGCCGTCCCCTAAAGCAATGGTTTGAAGCAACTCGCCTTCTAACTCCTGATAGCGTGCCGTCACCCACTGCATTGCTCTTCCCTTATCTGACTCGCCGCCAAAATGAACAAACCGGCCACCTATATGAACCTTTGCGCCATTTTCCTCAGCAAACTTATGTAACGAGGACAATTGGCTATCAGACCCAGTCCAATGTAATACCTCAGCATAACCGCGGTCCTTAGCCGCCTCAGCCTGCTCGGGCGTTAGGCTCGTTAACTCAATAAGCTGCTGCAACGGCATGGTACTTAAGGAGCTAAAACATGTAGGTGTCTGCAGTGCAAATTGGCGAAGTAATTCACGCCATTGGGGCATCGGTTTTACGAATTCGTAGCACCAAAACTCTCCGGTGGAGTAACAGCCCGAAGGCGGTGTAGAAAAGTGACTCTTGGGAAGAAATACGGCAGCACCATTTTCCACGATGAAAGCGTCATCAAGTTGCATTTGGGCTAGAATTACAGCCGTTTCAGCCTTCGTTTTGCTGGTATTTAGCACTATCGGGATGTTTCGTTGTTGCAGCGTGCGAATAGCCTCAATCGCTGCCGAAAACGAATAGTCGTAGTGGTCCAGGAGCGTACCGTCCAGATCTGAGAACACGATGTAAGACACCCTATTGTCCGCCCATTTTGACTACAGAACCGGTAATTTTCCGGGAACTATCAAGTGTTAACACGACATCCGCTCGGTCCGCTAAGTTATTGAGCGCATGCTCGGTTAATCGCTGAAAGTGCTGAACGAACCGCTCAACCTCGCTTGAACCCATAACCCGATTGCCCGCTTCGCCTTCCGCTAAGCTAGCGCTTAAACGTTGCTCTTGTTCAAGGCGCCAGCTGGCTACACAACTAAAACTGGGAGCCTTGAGCATCACGAGGCAATCTATCCGCGCAAAAAGCGCCTGATAGGAGACCAACCGTTCGTTTACCCAGGTGCGCCAAGTTGCCTTTGGATCCTCTCGCGCCTCAAGTGAATTAATAGGTAGCGCTAGGGCATCCGTGAGTTGAGGTGTGATCCCCAGACACCACCCTTCTAGGATCAAAATGTCACAGGGCGCACCAAATTGGTGCCAATTCACTTTTGGCCGGGGTTCATCCGTCGCTTTGTTGAAGGAAGGAATTGCCACCGTTTCCGCAGAATTAGTCAGTTGCTCAAGTGTCTCCATTGCCAATGCGAGATCATGTGTTCCTGGCACACCACGAGTAATGAGTAGAGGATGAACTTCTTCGCTTAATGCCACTCGAGCCTCGGAACTCAGGTAGAAGTCATCAATTGATATGGCTAACGCACTGTACGTGGAGCACTCCATTAGCAGTTCCGCAAGGAGCGCTGCAGTGGTTGACTTACCTGAGCCCTGACACCCATTGATGCCCATTACAATAGGCCGGCCTTTAAGTGCCCTACGCGCAATGACATGCAGCGCTAGCGGTACGATAAACTTGAGCGCATCACGCACAAATACAGGTCCCAACCGATATCGCGTTGCGAAGTCCTCGACTAGTTCAGCAATTTGTTCGTTTGACACTAAGGCTTCTCCTGACAATTAGACCAAACACTAGGTTATACGGAAAACTTACTCAGTGGGAATCACTGCAAACTTATTAGTGTTACTTAAGAATTAGCAATAACCGTGCCGTTGAGATCAAGCACTCAATAGTCAGTGGTCTCGATTTGCATCTGATGGGATGGTAGGTAGATAGATACAGAAAAAGGAAGAACATCGCGGAAACAACTCAACTAAAGCTGAATCTAAGGCTAGAGTTAGCTCTGGCTCTGGCTCTGGCTCTGGCTCTGGCTAGAACTAGAGCTAGAACTAGAACTAGAACTAGAACTAGAACTAGAACTAGAACTGTAAGAAAAGGCAGAGCTTGAAGGCAATGCAGAGCTAGGATGAATTAGCGAGTGGTTCGAAATTCGCCGTCGTTCCATATAAGCGCACGGTAACAGGGCCCGACCGTATCGCTACATTCCGACGAGTGCACCGCAAGAACAAGTACTTTTTGCCCCCCTATTTCTATCACTTTCCAAAGGTGTGCCAGAAATTCATACTGTTTCTCTCCGCTAACCACCCACAGGTAGGTACCTCCTGATCCACCCCACATTGACGCCGAACTCGAGCAGGAAAACTCAGAGGCGTCCACGATCTCCTCAGGCTGACCGTCTCCGGTTAAGTCCTCATAGCGGATTGCTTGATTGGTTACATCGAACTCACCATTCTCGAAGGATTCGCATTCCTGTTGCGCGCTGAGAACCAATTCCTCGGTAACGGACCTTGTGTCATCAGCTAGTGCTGTGGACGCTAGGCATAAGAGCAAAGCTGCTAGGCAGTTGATAGTGTTCACCAAGTTCCTCCTTGCTGTTCACTAATATGAACAGATAATTATTCACCTATTCTTTAGCCTAGCAGTAAAATTGCGCTAAAACCCAAGCCTCGCTGCGGCATGAGTAGTTAACGTTTCTCTAATAAGACTTTGAGTTCGGCAATCTGAGCCTGAAGGTCTAGCATTGTTGGAACACCAGCGTCGTCAGCCTCCTGCTTAGCTACGCGAGCATGCTCTTCTTCAAGCGTGCTCACTACAATTCCAATGACCATATTCAAGAACGCAAAGGCCGTAAGGCAAATGAACGAAAAGTAATATATCCAACTTAGCGGGTAGACGGCCATGGTTTCGTACATCACATCCGTCCAATCCTCAAACGTCATTACCCTAAACAGCGTTAGCATACTGATGGAGATATCACCCCAAAGGACACTATTTACTTCGGCAAAGAAGGTAGCTCCCACGGCCGCGTAAATATAAAAAATGATAAACATCATTAGCATCACGTAGCCTAACTGCGGCAATGCCTTAAATAATGAGTCCAGCAAAACGCGTAGCTCTGGAATGATGGAGACCATTCGAAGTACGCGAAATATCCGTACTAAACGACCTATCAGTGCCATATCACTGTTGTCGATGGGTATTAAGCTCACCACAACAATTAGGGTATCAAAAACATTCCATGCTTTTAGGAAGAAACGCTTTTTATCCGGCTCTCCGAGGAATCTAACGGTAATTTCAAACAGAAAAATAAACGTTACTGCCCAGTCGAGTATGGTGATCGCTCGGATTAAGCCTGGAGAGAGCTCATAGGTTCTTGCACCAATCACCAAGGCAGAAAAGATGATGACGCCCACCACAAAAAGCTCAAAGGCTTTGTTGGATCTCAGGCGGAAAAAGGCGTTTTGTAGCGCTAGTGTTGAACTTTCGGGGGATTTATCTAGGTTGTTCATTGGGTTCTATTGGTTAACTCGCAACGTTAAAATACGTCTGCACAGTCACTCTCTTCTCCATTGGCATTATCAAAGTTCGCTAATTATCAGCCAAAGCTTATCTTGAGCCAAGCGCTTTAGCTAAAATGCCCTACGCTACCAATTGACAACCTTGTTGCCGCTTCATAGGCTTTAGCACAATCATCATTTAGGAATCGTTATGAGCAATCACTTCTATCCAATAGGCTCCCCCGGTAAAGCGTGGGATGACAACGAATGTAAGCAATGGTTCCAGGCAACAACCATTCAACGTAGCTATGAGAATGAGGTACTTCAACGTATCGCGTCGCTCGAGGTGAACTTTACGGTACAACAATATGGCGCGCTCAGTGTTAACCCAAAAAAGTACCCGCTCTTCGCACTGAAAAGCAAACCTTGGCGAGCTAAGCTGCCTACTGCCCTAATTACCGGTGGCGTTCATGGCTATGAAACCAGTGGCGTTCAAGGTGCGCTAGAATTTGCAGCGAATCACAGCGGCGGCTATGCGGAGCGCTTTAACTTAATCATTGTGCCCTGCGTTAGCCCATGGGGCTACGAAACTATCAATCGTTGGAATCCAGACTGCGTGGATCCAAATCGTTCTTTCACTAGCAACAGTCCCTCAGAAGAGGCTTCATTGCTAATGGCATTCATTGATAATCAACCGGATATTCTAGTTCACATTGATCTGCACGAAACTACCGACAGCGATGAAAAAGAGTTCAGACCCGCGTTAGCTGCCAGAGACGGCAAGCCCTATATAGCCGGAGAAGTGCCAGACGGGTTCTACACGGTGGGCGATACACCCAACCCACAACTCGAATTCCAAGCGGCGGTCATCGAATCGGTTTCTGCCGTGACACATATCGCTCCTGCGGACGCAAATAGTCAGATCATCGGTTCCGATGTCGTTGCGCCGGGTGTAATTCTGTATCCAATGAGAGAACTCGGTCTTTGTGGCGGATTAACAAACTGCCAATACGGTACAACTACTGAGGTCTATCCGGACAGTAAGAAAGCAACCCCAGCGATCTGTAACCAAGCGCAAGTTGCTGCGATAAGAGGTGGCTTAGACTTCTTGCTGAAAAAGCTGTATTGAGGCGGACACTAGTTCGTAGTGAGGCTTCACTGAACGACCTTTAAGACTAGACGTGTTGGTGTGAGTGCAGACGATCCCTTTACCGACACGTGCTATGAGCTAGGTAGTTCAGCTTGCTACGCCCATTTTAAGTATCTCAACCACAAGCTCGTCAGGAAAAAGAGACTTAGAAAGGTACTGCTGACCCCCGGCTGTGGTAATAAGGATCAGGCCTCGTTTCGTCTCTGCCACGGCACTCACATCCAGCCACTGAGTCCTAGTTACTGTGCTACCACTTATAGTTTCGATACCCTGTTCATCAAGTTTCAGGGTGACTGCTTGACCACCGGTTTTACCAAGCATCTGCCGCGTAAGCCACCAAGCTCGTTTATAGCGAATGTGTAGTAGCTCAATCACACCAATAACAAAAATGAAAATGCCTAACGATTTTGGCTGGTCTGTCCATACCAGCGCAAAGGTACCAATTGCGAGCATGGCGATTGGAAAAATAAAATTGGGCCCGGAGCGCTTGTTATAAGCCTTGGACTCATCAAAACATTCGCCTAGGTATTCGCGTGATAAGCTAAATTGAGTGGTATAGGGCTGCATTAAAATCTCGTTCAATGGCTAAATTTTTGTGGTAAGGCATTTCTAGCCCATTGTGCCTTAGCCGCCGCATTGCTGACAACATTTACAGCGCGGAAGAACCCGAAGACTTCCCGCGTGGGCTAGCGATACTGGGCTGCCGTAATAAATTCACTAAATTGCTCACACCAAATAATCACGGTGTTGTAGTCATGAATATTAACGTCTGCTGGTACGTTTACCACGAAATTATCAAACGTTTTGACATCGGAAACTAAAACCATTGATTGCTTTAAGCGCTCAAAGTCGGCTTCTGTTTCAACAAATTCAGGTGAAAGATACAACTTGTAATCAGGACCTGGAGCGAGCTCGCCAAGCAAGCTAATCCGCTTTTCTCCAACCGACAACGCTCCCTGCCCCCAATGGAAGCTATCGCTATCGGTAAGCGTTCGCACAAATTCTCCTTGGTGCTCTGCCGTGGCCGATACTTCCGAGATTTCTGCTTCGCTGGGGGCCTCCGGCGCAATGAGAATAGGTAGCGTATATACGCCTATCATGAAACCCAGAATAAGTACGGTAGTGTGACTCACGACGAGCAGCAAACGCCTTCTAACGCTCATTAATGTTTCTCCATGCAAGGCCTCAAACATCCTATTTGACGTTGAGCTGAACCTATTCGACATCCTAAATTGATATCGAATAATTACTACTTCGTCATATGCGTAAGTATGTTATGGATGAAAGAGAAGGTACCGAGCTAATCGCCCTTGGCGATCTTCGTGCGTTTAACGTAACAAGAAGCGGGAAAAGAATATTGCCGCCTTGGAGGAACATCTTCTTTCGGACAAGAACATGAACTTAACTGCCTGCTTAATCAAGATCGCACCACAAGTTGAGCATGACCTGGAAGTAGCGCCGCTCAACAAGAGGCCCTAACAAAAAACTCTGTATGTGGATTCACCGTAGGTCATCGCAGTCATTCTGAAGCAAAGACTTTAGACGAAGATAAGTATCCACGACATTTGTCCCGTTTAACCTCACCTCAGAAACTACTTCATCTGTTGATTTCTGCAAATCTTCTTCAATTTTCGATATCAGCCCAACTAAGTGGGACGAATATTGACAATAAAATTCATCTCTGACTTCAAGAGGAGATTCGTGAAGTACTGAGATGTAGGTGAGACGCTCATTAAGCCAGACGTAATCTCGTAGCTGTTGTTGATATAAAAAATACTGAGCACTAAAGTAGAATGTTAAAACACAGCTAGCGATACTGATTGAAATCACAATGATGTATTTCATAGCTCGTTCCCTCGTTTAGTCATCACCTGTGATGATCCTAATCACCGTTTAGGTGCTGACAAGTTAATTCAAGGAAACCAGCCTACAGATAGTTGCCTCATCCATCAACCTGACGGCACATTTTGCCAAGGGTAAACGCCCTAGCGCCAACTGATTGTGTTAGCGCCGCGGAGACTAGACACCATTCAATATTGAACAATCTGTAAACAGCCGAATACGCAGTTAGAAAAGAAGCCCCGAGGTTGCGTAGAGTAAGACTGAATTTGAACTAGGCCCACCCTACTAACTTAATGACATCGGACGAAAAGCGGCGGCGTTGGTAAATACTCGTACGAAGATTATCTCGGGGACTGAGTTAACTTGCCAGCACCCACATTTGGTCCACGGAACAAAATAATGACTAGGATAGATACATGAAAAAGCGTGTAAGTTATTTATTTTTAGGGGAATTAATTGGTAGGACTACCCAGATTCGAACTGGGGACCTCTACCATGTCAAGGTAGCGCTCTAACCAACTGAGCTATAGTCCTATGTCGCTTGCAAGAATTTGCGTCAACAGGTGGGCATTATATTGAGCGTCTGAGTAGATGCAAGAACTTTTTTAAAAAAAACAGCAACAATAACAGCTACTTAAATAACTTCTCTCGCATTGCACTCAGTTCATCACGTAACCGAGCTGCTTTTTCGAACTCAAGGTCTTGAGCAGCCTGTAACATCGCTTTCTCCACCGCAGCAAGGCTCTTCTCGGTGACAATTTCCTGAGTATTATCCACCTTTACGCGGCGCTTAGATTTACCAGGAATTGTTCCAGCCTCTAGGATATCCTCCACGGACTTTTTCACACCAACAGGTGTAATACCATGTTCTTGGTTGTAGGCAATCTGTTTTGTTCTGCGGCGTTCAGTCTCCTCCATTGCGCGCTGCATTGATCCAGTAATTCGATCCGCGTAGAGAATAGCCTTACCGTTAACGTTACGTGCAGCACGGCCAATAGTCTGTATTAAGGACCTATCCGAACGAAGAAAGCCCTCTTTGTCCGCATCTAAGATGGCGACTAGCGACACTTCGGGCATATCTAGCCCCTCTCGAAGTAGGTTAATCCCAACTAAGACGTCAAACTCGCCAATTCGAAGATCACGAATAATCTCAACACGCTCTACGGTATCTATATCCGAATGGAGGTATCGCACCTTAACACCAGCGTCCGATAAATAGTCCGTCAAGTCTTCGGCCATGCGCTTGGTCAGTACCGTCACTAGTACCCTATCACCCTCTTCCACTCGGAGATGGATTTCGGAGAGAAGATCGTCAACTTGCGTAGTCGCCGGTCTTACTTCGAGTTCTGGGTCAATCAAACCAGTCGGACGAACCACCATTTCAGCAATGTTATCGGCATGTTCAGCTTCGTAGGTGGACGGGGTTGCCGAAATAAATAGCATTTGCGGCGCTAGCGCCTCCCACTCCTCGAATTTTAAGGGTCGATTATCCATGGCTGAGGGCAGTCTAAAACCATACTCAACGAGATTCTCCTTACGGCTTCTATCGCCCTTATACATGGCGCCAATTTGCGGAACACTAACGTGCGACTCATCAATAAATAACAAGGCGTCGTCCGGCAGGTAGTCAAAAAGGGTTGGAGGGGCTGCACCGGGCGGTCTACCCGAGAGATAGCGAGAGTAATTCTCCACGCCTGAGCAATAGCCCAGCTCGTTTAACATCTCTAAGTCGTACTTAGTACGCTGTTCCAAACGCTGCGCCTCTACTAGGCGGTCATGCTCGCGGAGGTAGGCCAAACGGTCCACTAGTTCCGCCTTAATGTCATCTAAAACGCTTAGAACTGTTTCTCGTGGGGTGACATAGTGAGACTTAGGATAAACGGTAGCGCGCGTTACACGCTGATTAACGGCCCCTGTTAACGGGTCAAACCAACTTATCTGCTCAATCTCATCATCGAATAGCTCTACACGAAGTGCTTGGTGCTCCGAATCCGCCGGAAAGATGTCAATAACATCACCTTTAACGCGGAACGTTGAGCGTTGGAAAACTTGGTCGTTACGAGTGTACTGGAGTTCTGCAAGCCGACGCAGAATCTCCCGTTGATCAATTCTATCGCCGCGACGCACAATGAGCACCATCTTCAGGTAAGACTCGGGATTACCTAGGCCATAAATTGCACTGACGGTAGCCACAACAAGGCAATCTCTTCGCTCCATCAACGATTTCGTGGCACTTAATCGCATCTGCTCAATATGTTCGTTTACCGAAGCATCTTTCTCAATATACGTATCGGAAGCCGCAACGTAAGCCTCAGGCTGGTAGTAGTCGTAATAGGAAACAAAGTACTCAACAGCATTATTCGGAAAAAACTCTTTGAATTCACCGTAGAGCTGAGCGGCAAGTGTCTTATTATGTGCCATCACAATAGTGGGACGGTCTAGCTGCGCCACAATATTCGCTACTGAAAATGTCTTACCAGATCCAGTTACCCCAAGAAGTGTCTGTGCACTGAGGCCATTATTAAAGCCATCAACCAGTGACTTAATGGCAGTTGGTTGATCTCCGGCTGGTTGGTATTTAGACACTAACTCGAACGATTTTGACATACAAAACACCTATAAGTAGAGCGAATAGTTTACTCAGCCATGAAGAGATTTCATAGCTTGGTGTTTTTTATAATAGATTCAATTAGTTAGCCGTGTTTTTTTAAAAAAATGTGTTGACGAAAAAACTACCTGCGTTATTATACGCGCCGAATTGAAAGAGATTCCGCCTTAGCTCAGTTGGTAGAGCAACGGACTGTTAATCCGTGGGTCGCTGGTTCGAGCCCAGCAGGCGGAGCCAATTTCTTCAATTCATGATTCCGCCTTAGCTCAGTTGGTAGAGCAACGGACTGTTAATCCGTGGGTCGCTGGTTCGAGCCCAGCAGGCGGAGCCACTTTATGTAATACCAGAAGTACCTTTGCAATAGTTAGATATTCCGCCTTAGCTCAGTTGGTAGAGCAACGGACTGTTAATCCGTGGGTCGCTGGTTCGAGCCCAGCAGGCGGAGCCATCTAAAAAGGCTTCTCTTCTAACTCGTTAGCTTAATTCTATCCTTATTCTCCTCTAGTGTTTTTGGACCAATTCCAACCACTTCAGAAAGCTGTTCAACGTGCTCGTACGGGCCGAATTCGTCACGATATTTAATGATCGCCCTAGCCTTTACTAGGCCCACGCCCACAAGTTTTGCCGCAATTTCTTCGGCACCCGCTTCATTGATATTGACCACAAGTACTTCAGGCACACGCCCTTCGCCTTCTATTTGGGCAAAAGTGAACTGACTGAAACTGAGATTTAAAACTAGAAATAAAGCGAAAGATAAACAACGAATCATGTTAACACTCCAATATAAGTTAGTAGTACGCAGCTAAGCCGCTACGCACTACTAAACTACCGAAGCATTAGCGCAGTGACGACTCCACTTCTGTGTTGATTTCACGAAGAACTTGAAGCGGCTGAGAAGCTTTGGTGATAGGCCGCCCTACCACAAGATAATCACTCCCATCAGTAATTGCTTTAGCAGGCGTGACAATTCTGTGTTGGTCACCCGCATCAGCACCTTTCGGCCGAATACCCGGCGTCACTAATAGAAATTCTGGACCTAGCTCCGCTTTTAGGCGCGCGGCTTCCTGGGCGGAACACACCACTCCATCAAGACCAGCTTCTTTAGCAAGCTTGGCATAGTGCAGTACTCGATCTTCAATCTTTCCGGGGATATCTAGCTGATCAAGATCCGACTGAGCCGTACTCGTGAGTACCGTGACCGCAATCAACAGTGGCGGCTTATCAAACGCCTTTAGCGCCTCAGCGGCCGCTTTCATCATACTGAAGCCACCGCTAGCATGAACGTTAACCATCCAAACGCCAAGCTCCGCAGACGCCTTTACAGCACCCGCTACCGTGTTGGGAATATCGTGGTACTTAAGATCAAGAAAAACGTCAAAACCGCGATCTATGAGCTTCTGAACCAACTGTGGACCGCAGTAAGTAAATAACTCTTTGCCAACCTTCAGACGACAGCTCTGTGGCTCTAGCTGATCAACCATGGCTAACACATCTGATTCATTGGTATAATCTAAGGCAATAACAATACGATTATTGTCGATCAAAACTTAACTCCTACATCGTAATTTGAAACAATGCTTTCCCATTCTTTGCAGCTTGGGCAATTCCAGTGCAACTGCTGCCCTTTAAAACCACAATTGGTGCATTTAAATAAACTGTGTTTTCCTATTCGCTCACCAATAACTCGCTGTAATAATGCGAGTTCGGAGCCTAAGCCATTGGATGCCTGTCGTAAAACATCCAGATAAAGCTTAGTGGCGATTAACGAGTCCGTAGTGGCCATTAATGCCGTTACCTTCCGCTTAACTTCATCGTCAGCCGGGCCCTTCAGGGCTACTAATGTACGCAAGTAGAATAGCTGGAAAACCTCCGGAGCACCGTCTTTTATTGCTACGCCTAAATATTTCAAAAAACCATTCAAGTCATGGTCTGAACTATAAAGATCGTGTGCATAGCTGAGATAATAAGGAACGCGTGCCTTATCGTGGTCAATAACGCGCGCTAACGCTTTTTTCGCTTGGCTATATTTGCCCTCGGCTTGAGCCAACTGCACTTCAATAAACCAAGCCCGCGGACAGTTATCATCGGCATCCTTGGCGGTGCTAAGCCACTCTCTAGCCAGCGTGAAATCTCCGGCCTTAATTGCATCCTCGGCTAACTGCGCACAGAGATGACTCTTCACTCGGCGCAACGGTCGAGCTTTACTACTTAGTCCGAACCGCCGTGAACTGAGCCGATCAATAAGCTGAACGCCCGCTTCCCATTCGTGTTCCGACAAATGAATACCCAGTAGCTTTTGCGCCGCTAAGTCCCGATATTCATTCTTTTCCGACACTAACTCATCTAAAATCCGCGCCGCCCTATCAAATAGGCCTGACGAGGAGAAGTCCAGAGCAAGCTCATACTTCGCTCGAAAGCGGTAACTGGCATCAAGCCCTGGACGAGCAAGCAGGTTTTGATGAATACGTATGGCGCGGTCTGGTTGCCCCTGACGCCTTAGTAGCTGACCCAGGACGAAATGCGTCTCTAAAGTCTGATCATTCACCTCAAGGGCTTCAATAAAGGAGTCAACAGCACTGTCTGGCTGTTCGTCAATGAGGTAGTTTAAACCGCGAAAATAATTACTCTGATCGTCAGCGCTTTCGTTCTCGTAACGCGCACCCCTGCCCATCACCCAACCAATGGCTACCGCGACAAATAAAACCGCTAGCAATAGGAAGGATTGGATATCCATTTAGTGAGCAGCCTCACTCTTCTTCTTACGATCCAGTTCACGCTGCAAACGCTTTACCCGCAAATGATTACCGGTTCCTGCCAAGGCAAGTAATAGCAAACTAGCAGCCAAACCACTGATAAAGACCGCCATCAGCGCTACGCCAAGAGAGAGCGATAAGGGTTGTTGCAATAAGGGGATAACAATCTGAACGGTTGCGGCATTGAGCATCACCACAGAGGCGGCGAACAAGGTAGCCACAATGCACACTAATATAACAAACCATTTTCGTAATGCTTTGAAGAAACGCTGCATAGTAAATCTCTTTGCTGAGAATAAAAAAAAGCGGTATGAAATGAATCATACCGCTTTTTTGGTCATCTGACACTAGCTAGTCACTGAATGATATTGACGCGATCTCGCATTTCCTTACCATGCTTAAAGTGCGGGACGAATTTGCCCGACAAACTTACCGCCTCACCGGTCTTAGGATTACGCCCTACGCGAGGTGCACGGTAGTGAAGCGAGAAGCTCCCAAATCCGCGTATCTCGATACGGTCTCCCTCAGCAAGCATTTGAGACATTGTCTCAAGAATTGTTTTGACCGCCAGCTCAACATCTTTAACCGACATTTGCGCTTGACGTTCTGCAATCCGCTCGATGAGCTCTGATTTTGTCATTGCCATTTCACTAACCCTCATTAGACGAACTACTTCGAATTCAGGGCGAGAGCGCTAGCATTGGGTGCCGAAGCACCCAAGTAGTCATTAGTCCTTGCTTGCCATCTGCGCCTTGATCAGGTCACCGATAGTAGCCGGAGCTAATGTATCGCTTCCGCTTGAGCGGTGCTCTTTGATTGCTGCTTTCTCGTCATCAACTTCTTTCGCTTTGATAGAGAGAGCGATAGCACGGTTCTTACGATCGATGCTAACAATCTTAACTTCTAGAGACTCGCCTTCTTTAACTACGTTACGTGCGTCTTCTACTTTCTCGCGGCTGATTTCAGATGCTTTTAGAACACCTTCAACGTCGTCAGCTAGCTTAATAGTAGCGGCTTTAGCATCTACTGAAACAACTTCACCAGTTACGATGCTGCCTTTGTCGTTCTTAGTAGCGTACTCGCTAAACGGATCCGACTCAAGCTGCTTGATACCTAGAGAAATACGCTCGCGCTCAGGGTCGATAGCAAGAATCACAGATTCAATCTCGTCACCCTTCTTGAAGCTACGTACGGCTTCTTCACCAGCTTCATGCCAAGAGATGTCTGACAAGTGAACTAGACCGTCAATGTTGCCATCTAGACCAATGAAGATACCGAAATCGGTGATCGACTTGATCTTACCAGCAATCTTGTCGCCTTTCGCGAAACGAGAAGCAAATGCATCCCATGGGTTTTCTTGACACTGCTTAAGACCAAGCGAGATACGACGACGTTCTTCGTCGATGTCAAGAACCATAACGTTTAGCTCGTCGCCTACGTTAACAACCTTAGATGGGTGAATGTTCTTGTTAGTCCAATCCATTTCAGATACGTGGATAAGACCTTCAACGCCTTCTTCTAGCTCTGCGAAACAACCGTAGTCAGTTAGGTTAGTAACGACTGCAGTGGTACGCGCGCCTTCAGGGTAACGCTGAGTGATTGATACCCATGGATCTTCACCCAATTGCTTGAGGCCAAGAGAAACACGGTTACGCTCACGATCAAACTTAAGAACTTTAACGTCAATTTCGTCACCAACGTTCACGATCTCGCTTGGGTGCTTAATGCGCTTCCAAGCCATATCAGTGATGTGTAGTAGACCGTCAACGCCGCCTAGATCAACGAAAGCACCGTAATCGGTAAGGTTCTTAACGATACCTTTAACAGCCATACCTTCCTGAAGTGAAGCAAGTAGCTCTTCACGCTCTTCGCTGTTAGAACTTTCTAGCACAGCACGACGTGAAACAACAACGTTGTTACGCTTCTGATCAAGCTTAATTACTTTAAACTCAAGCTCTTTACCTTCTAGGTGAGTCGTTTCGCGAACTGGGCGAACGTCTACCAAAGAACCAGGTAAGAAAGCACGGATTGAGTTTAGGTCAACAGTGAAACCACCTTTAACCTTGCCGTTAATAACACCTTTAACGACTTCGTTTGCTTCGAAAGCAGCTTCAAGAGTAGTCCAAGCTTCTGCGCGCTTAGCTTTCTCACGTGATAGACGGGTTTCACCCCAACCATCTTCTACTGCTTCCAATGCGACTTGAACTGATTCGCCAACAACAGCGGTGAATTCACCTGCTTCGTTTAGGAATTGGCTCTTTGGGATGACACCTTCTGACTTAAGGCCAGCGTGTACAGTTACCCAGTCGTTATCAATTGCAACGATTTCACCAGTGATAATTGAACCTGGTTCCATGTTGACTTCGTTCAAGCTCGCTTCAAAAAGCTCAGCGAAATTTTCGCTCATTCGTATACCTACGATAGTTGTACGGGCTGTTATTAGCCCTTCCTTGCACCTCGCTGCAAGGTCCGGTTAGTAAAAATTGTAGCGGCGCTACGAGGGCACCTGCCACAACTGAAATAAAACAGTTAAATTAACGAGAACGGACGAACGCTACGATTGAATCAACAACCTCTTTGATTGAAAGAGACGTTGAATCGATGGTCAATGCATCGTCGGCGGCCTTTAGTGGCGCAGTCGCACGATTCATATCACGATCATCGCGAATTCGGATATCCTCTAAAACGGCGGCAAGGCTAACATTAACGCCTTTATTTTTCAACTGTTTAAAGCGCCTATCGGCACGCTCTTCCGCACTAGCGGTCAGGAATATCTTGTAGGGGCTCTCGGGGAAAACAACCGTCCCCATATCCCGCCCGTCAGCAACCAATCCAGGCGCCTTAACGAAATGACGTTGATAATCTAGTAGCGCCGCGCGCACGGCCTTCAAGGGAGCAACCACGGATGCTTTCGCCCCGGTGGACTCAAGGCGAACTTCATGAGTGATATTTTCGCCCTCAAGTAGCACCTGAACTGGTTCGTCCGCTCCACCTACTGCAAAGTCAAGGCGCATGGTATTCGCGATGTCAGCTACCGCTGCTTCGTCTGTAGGACTCACCCCGCGCTTCTCAGCCGCAATTGCCACGACACGGTAGAGCGCTCCACTATCCAATAGATGGTAACCCAGAGCCTGAGCCACCATCACAGCGGCCGTGCCCTTACCTGCCCCACTGGGACCGTCGATACATACTACTGGAAACTCAGCCATGCTTTTCAATCTCAATTGTCTTACCCACGGAAGCACAAAGCTCAACGAAATTAGGGAACGAGGTAGCAACGTTTTCGCAATCGCGAATCACGATATCGTCGTTCGCTCGCAGCGAAGCCACCGAGAACGCCATCGCAATACGATGATCATCGTGACTCACCACTTCGCCACCACCAATTGCACCGCCATGTATGATCATGCCATCGGGCGTAGCAACCGCATTAACGCCAAGAGCTTGAAGACCATCGGCCATAACTTGAATACGATCTGACTCTTTAACTCGAAGCTCCTCAGCACCCGTTAGTACCGTCTTACCTTCGGCACACGCCGCTGCCACAAACAACACGGGGAATTCATCAATTGCCAGAGGGACCTGATCTTCAGGAATATCAATCCCCTTAAGCGGCGCATATTGAATGTGTAAATCAGCCACGGGCTCTCCGCCCACATTGCGCTCATTCTTAATACTAATATTAGCACCCATCGCACGAAGTATATTAATCACCCCAATGCGCGTTGGATTTACACCCACATGGCGAAGCCATAAATCCGACCCCGGAGTAATGGCTGCAGCCACAAGAAAGAAAGCCGAAGAAGAGATATCTGCAGGCACATCGATATCACAGGCCGTTAGTCGCCCGCCGCCCACAAGGCTAATAGTATCGCCGTTTGTTTCAACGGGATAGCCAAAGCCGCGAAGCATTCGCTCGGTGTGATCACGGGTTGGCGCGGGCTCAATCACAGTTGTTGTACCCTTGGCGTAGAGACCCGCTAACAGCAACGCTGACTTCACCTGAGCGCTCGCGATTGGAAGCTCATAATGGATCCCCTGAAGCCCCTTTTCTGCCTGAGCAATGCGCACTGGAGGCGTACCATCTTCGGCCGTTGAAATTGCTGCGCCCATTTCAGCTAACGGTACCGTGACCCGACGCATAGGGCGCTTCGCCAGCGATGAATCTCCCGACATTTCCGTGCTAAATTGTTGGCCTGAAAGCAAGCCCGACAAAAGCCGGATGGTAGTACCGGAATTACCTACATAGAGCGCACTTGGCGGTGGAGCCAAACCATCAATACCTACGCCATGAATAACCACTTCACCACGCTCAGGCCCCTCTATCACTACGCCCATATCGCGGAACGCCTGCAAGGTTGCTAGCGCATCCTCACCCTCGAGAAAACCACTAACATGGGTAACGCCATCCGCTAGAGCACCCAGCATGATAGAACGATGTGACATTGATTTGTCACCAGGAACGCGGATATCGCCCACTACGCGACCGCCTGCTTTTGCAATAAAATCCATTGAATCCACTTTATATTGTCTGTAACTACGTTGCTGTAACACAGCTCCGAAATGATCGCGAGCGACCTTGGAGCGAGTGAGTACACCCATTAATTTATTCGAATCACCTTCGGCAATCATAGCCCGCAAGGCACTAAAACCCTCAATCGCGCCATCTAAGGCCTGAAGCAAAGCGGCCTGATTGGTTTGCGCAATGTCATGCCACATTCTTGAGTCACTGGCTGCGATACGGGTGAAATCACGAAAGCCGCCGGCGGCATATTGAAATATTTTTCGGTTCTGCGCATCACCGGCCAGTGTATCCACCAGAGAGAAGGCGAGAAAATGTGGCAAATGGCTAGTTGCTGCAAGAATTTGATCATGTTCCGCTACGGTCATCACGGCGGTTTTAGCACCAATTTGATGCCAAAGCTTTCGCACCACTGTTAACGCTGCTGCTGTGGTATCTTCAAGCGGCGTCAGAATGACACTTTGCTCCTCAAACAGCGAAGCATTAGCATTGACGACACCGGATCGTTCTGAGCCTGCAATGGGGTGACCTAACACAAGGTTTTCGCTACCGGGCGACCCAGCGAAGAGCGTTGCCAAATAGCCCTTGGTAGAGCAGATATCGGTAACGATCACCCCGCGCTGAAGCAACTGATGTATCAGCGCGCTATAGTTGGCGACCGCTAAAACAGGAATAGCAATAATGAAAACATCACCACTAACAAGCTCTGTTGCATTAGGCGATAATGGACTTGCAATTAAGCCAATCTGCTCAGCCTCAAGCAACGACGCCTGGTGGGTGTCATAGCCATAAACGTGGTAGCCCCGTTGCGTGAGCGCCGCGGCCAACGACGCCCCCATCATACCAAGACCTAAAACACCAACCGATGGCAATATTTGCTCTGAGCTCATAGCACCGCGATGGGGTATGAACCTAGGATTCGAAGATCGCCAGAATTCGCCGCGATCGAGTCCAGCACGGACTTAACCACTTCATCTTCGCAATGACCAATGAAGTCAACAAAGAAAATATACGTCCACTTGGCATTGCGCGACGGGCGCGTCTCTACGCGCGTCAAGTCGATACCATTTTCGTAGAACGGGCGCAGCAAATCATGTAGCGCACCGGGCTTATTGCGCAATGACACCACGATTGAAGTCTTATCGTTCCCGCTTGGGGCTACCGATTCCGAGCCAATAATTAAGAATCGAGTTGTGTTGTCCGGATGATCTTCAATCTTCTCTTCAATAGGCTGAAGGTCATATAGGTCCTGTGCCATATCGCCGGCAATAGCCGCCGAGTGCCACTCACTCTTAATTCGCTTAGCGGCGTCGGCGTTAGAATTCACCGCTACTCGCTCAACGGTTGGATAGTTCGCATCAAGCCACTTACGGCACTGAGCAAAAGATTGAGCATGGGAGTAAACGCGTGAAATTTGCTTAATTTTGGTTGTATCGGCGACTAAAAGGTGGTGATGAATACGCAATTCCACCTCACCACAAATACGGACAGACGATTCAATAAAATTATCTAAGGTATGATTAACCACACCCTCGGTTGAATTCTCGACCGGTACGACACCATAGTTCACTGCACCAGCCGCAACCTCACGGAACACTTCGTCAATAGCGCCCATAGGCTTTGCAACCGCTGACTTTCCGAAATGCTTTAATGCTGCCTGCTGAGTAAAGGTTCCCTCAGGCCCTAAAAAAGCAACTCTGACAGGCTGCTCTAGCGCCAGACAAGAAGACATTATTTCACGGAATAAACGCGCCATTTCCTCATTAGAGAACGGCCCTGGGTTACGCTCCATGACGGAACGTAGTACCTGAGCTTCGCGTTCTGGACGATAAAACAATGCCACCTCGTTTTCACTCGCCTTCGATTTAACGTCCGCTACCTTCTCGGCACATCTAGCGCGCTCGCTGATCAGCTCTATAAGCTGACTATCTATCGCATCAATATTCTCGCGAAGACCTTTAAGTTCGTTTTCCGTAGACATAATTTCTTAACCGTAGCGACGCTCAAAGTCGCGCATAAATTCTGTGAGTGCGTTGACGCCAGCCAGCGGCATCGCATTGTAGAGGCTAGCTCGCATGCCACCAACCGAACGGTGACCGGCAAGGCTTTTAAGGCCCGCTGCCTCTGATTCAGCAAGGAAGGTTGCGTCTAAACGATCGTCCGCCAAAATAAACGGTACATTCATCCTAGAGCGATCAGATAGCGCCACCGGATTCCGATAAAAGCCCGAGTCATCAATACAACTGTAGAGACGCGACGCTTTCTGGTTGTTAATTTCTTCCATTGCGCTAACACCACCCTGCTCCTCCAACCACTTAAAGACCAAGTCAGCCAGATAGATACTGTAAGTGGGCGGCGTATTAACCATGGAGTCCGCAGCCAGCATTTTCCCATAATCGAATACGGGTGAAGCTTGCTCTTTTGCGGTTTTAAGTAGCTCGCGTTTTACAATGACGACAACCACCCCTGCAGGACCAATATTCTTCTGCGCTCCGGCATAAATAAAGTCGAATTTGGAAGCATCGATAGTCTCACTGAGAATAGACGACGAGAAATCAGCTATCAGAGGAATTTCAACCTCGGGAACGAAAGGACTTCGAACCCCACCAATAGTTTCATTAGGCGTGTAATGTAGATAGTCCGCATTCGATGCTAATTTGTCCCAGCTCGCCTGCGTGGGCATATAACTGAAGTTAGCCTCCTCACTAGAGGCCAGCACTTGAACTTCACCGAAGCGCTTTGCCGCTTCAATAGCCTTAATTGACCACTGACCGGAGTTAATATACGCCCCAACACCGTGGAGAAAATGACTAGGGATAAGCGAAAACTGAGCCGTTGCCCCACCCTGCATAAAGAGAATGTCATGCGACTCAGGTAGCTGCATCAAACGGCGCAGACGAGCTTTAGCACTCGCCAACACCGACGTAAAGAGGTCACCGCGATGGCTAACCTCCATGATTGAAACGCCCGACGATTGGTAATCGAGCAGCTCAGCCTGAGCTTGTTCGAGTACCGATGTAGGCAGCGAGGCTGGCCCCGCACAAAAATTAAATGCCCTCACGATACCTCCGTCAGGCTAATACATTAGTCAGAACTTGTATTTGAATTATCTGTTGATTCACCGTCCACAGCTGTGTCATTCGTAGCCGTGTCAGCGTTGAGCTCAACTAAATTCTCAGCGTCTTCTTCTTCTGTTGGCAACTCTTCTTGAATCTGAGATTCATCGATTCGCGCCATCGACACTAAGTTTTCATCACCCTTAACACGAATAACCCGAACGCCCTGGGTATTACGCCCAGACTGAGAAATTTCGTCGGTGCGTGTACGAATCAATGTTCCCTGATCCGAAATCAACATAATTTCGTCACCGGACTTCACCTGAACCGCACCCACTACTGAACCGTTACGCTCACTACAGGTCATGGCAATGACACCTTTACCGCCACGCCCCTTACACGGATATTCTTCAACACTGGTACGCTTGCCGTAGCCATTCTCTGAGACCGTGAGAATATAACCATTCTCCTCAGGGATAATCATTGATAACACTGAATGCGTCTCGGGTAATCGAATACCACGAACACCCTTGGCTGTTCGACCCATTGAGCGGACGTCTGACTCGCGGAAGCGGACTGACTTACCTTCACTAGACAACAGCATCACATCCTGCTCGCCATCGGTAATAGCCGTTGAGACCAATACGTCATCATCAACAAGGTCAATTGCAATGAGACCAACGCTGCGTTGGCGTGAGAACGCCATGAGCGGTGTCTTCTTAACGGTACCGTTGGCCGTTGCGAAGAAGATGAACTTATCTTCAGTGTATTCTTCTACTGGCAGCATGGAGGTCACGCGTTCACCTTCATCAAGGTTGAGAAGATTAACCATTGGACGCCCACGCGCACCGCGCGAAGCAAGAGGAATCTGGAAGACCTTCAGCCAATAAACCTTACCCATATTGGTAAAGAACAGCATCATGGTATGGGTATTAGCAATCGTCAGATGCTCTACAAAATCCTCATCCTTAACCGCCGTAGCACTCTTACCCATGCCACCGCGACGCTGAGCTTGATAATCACTCAACGACTGAGTTTTTGCATAACCTTGGTGAGAGATTGTCACCACACGCTCTTCAGGGGCAATTAGATCTTCAACGTTCAGATCATGCGTAGAGGCCTGAAAAACGGAACGCCTCTCATCACCGTATTCTTCAGTAATGGCGGTCAGCTCCTGCTGAATAACACCCATTAGCTCTTCTTTAGAGCCAAGTATTTCGAGGAAACGAGCAATCTGAGCCAACTTTTCTTTGTACTCACCGATGAGCTTGTCATGCTCCATACCGGTTAAGCGATGTAAACGAAGCTCTAAGATAGCCTGCGCCTGAACCGGAGATAGCTTGTAGCCTTTATCGCTAAGCCCAAATTCTGCTGCCAAGCCATCCGGACGCGAATCCGTAGTACCTGCGCTCGCAAGCATGGCATTAATAGCACTAGCATCCCAATATTGCTCTAGTAATAGCACCTTTGCTTCAGCTGGTGACGGCGAATTTCGAATCACCTTAATGATTGGATCAATATTCGCTAACGCTACCGCATAACCTTCAAGGATATGGCCTCGTTCACGTGCTTTACGAAGTAAATACACAGTACGACGCGTAACCACCTCTTGGCGGTGACGGATAAAATGTGTCAGCATCTGATGCAGGTTTAAGGTCTGCGGTTGGCCGTCCGCCAACGCTACCATATTGATACCGAAAACAGTCTCAAGCTGAGTTTGTTTAAACAGATTATTAAGGACGATATCACCCTGTTCGCCACGCTTAAGCTCAATGACAATGCGGAGGCCGTCTTTATCAGATTCATCACGAAGCTCAGAAATACCTTCAAGCTTCTTATCCTTAACAAGCTCAGCAATCTTTTCAATTAATCGAGCTTTGTTGACTTGATATGGAATTTCATTAACAACAATGGTGTCTCGGCCCGTCTTATCATTGGTTTCAACGTCTGCCTGAGCGCGAATACGAATTCGACCACGACCGGTGCGATAGGCATCCACAATGCCTGCTCGACCGTTGATGATAGCCGCGGTAGGGAAGTCAGGACCGGGTACAAACTCCATTAGCTCTTCAATTGTTGCATGCGGGTTTTCAATCAAGTGAAGACATGCACCCACTACTTCCTTCAGATTGTGCGGCGGAATATTCGTGGCCATACCTACCGCGATACCAGAAGCACCGTTAACGAGAAGATTCGGAACGCGAGTTGGCAGTACCGCCGGGATATGTTCCGTACCGTCATAGTTAGGAACGAAATCAACCGTTTCTTTATCTAGGTCTGCTAGTAGCTCATGCGCCACTTTAGCCATACGAACTTCGGTGTAACGCATTGCTGCGGCGTTATCGCCATCAATGGAACCGAAGTTACCTTGGCCATCAACAAGCGGATAACGCAGCGAGAAAGGCTGAGCCATTCGAACGATAGTGTCGTAAACCGCAGAATCACCATGGGGATGGTATTTACCGATAACATCACCCACAACACGCGCCGACTTTTTGTAGGGCTTGTTGAAGTCATTTTTAAGCTCGCTCATGGCGAACAAGACGCGACGATGTACTGGTTTCATTCCATCGCGAACGTCAGGCAATGCACGCCCAACAATCACACTCATCGCATAATCGAGGTAACTTTGTTTAAGTTCATCCTCAATGTTAATTGGCAGTACTTCTTGTGCTAACTCACCCATCTGATAAGAGTTTCCTTATTGTGGTTGAATACGTGGCTTTGAACGCCCCTTGTTATTCGTATATAGGGCTTACGCTACAACGCTTAAAATATGAATTTTAGTGTACCATAACTCATTATTTTTCATACCCTTTTTCAGGGTAATTGGCACGTCAATGTACAGACTAATCTTTTGGGGCTGATGCTAGGCAAATAAAGGTGTAGACTGTGGCTATAACTGACTTTGAAAAGAGGAAAGACGCGTGGAAAAAACACCGCCGAATGTCGACCCTAGTGAAATTGCGAAATTTGAGCAGCTCGCCCATAAATGGTGGGATCCAAATAGCGAATTTAAACCGTTACATCAGATCAACCCGCTGCGCGCTAACTATATTGATGAGCGTTCCAATCTCCCCGGCAAGCGCCATCTAGATGTGGGCTGCGGCGGTGGCTTACTTACCGAGGCCTGCGTCCAACGCGGTAGTGTCAGCACCGGGATTGACATGGGTGAGGCGCCACTCAGCGTTGCTAAGTTACACGCCCTTGAGTCTGGACTGACGATTGAGTATCGCCAAGTACCCGTTGAAGAACTCGCCGACGAAGCGCCAGCTAGCTTCGACGTGGTCACGTGCATGGAAATGCTTGAGCACGTTCCGGATCCAGCCTCTATTGTTCGCGCCTGCGCTAAGCTCGTAAAGCCGGGCGGCCAAGTGTTTTTCTCCACACTCAATCGCAATCCAAAATCCTATGCCTTTGCCATCCTCGGCGCCGAGTACTTACTGCAAATGCTTCCTAAAGGTACCCACGAGTACAGCAAGTTCATCAAACCTTCCGAACTTGCGAGCGCTATTCGCGATGCCGGCCTACAACTGGTGGACAGCACTGGGCTCACTTATAACCCATTCACCAAGCAGTACAAACTGAATGCGAATGATCTTGATGTAAACTATATGTTCCACACGAAGCGACCTGAATCCTAATGACAACACCTATCCCAAACTATCAAGCATCAAAAGACTGCCTTAAAGATCGCGTTATCCTAATCACGGGTGCGGGCGATGGTATTGGTAAAACCTTAAGCATTACCGCCGCAAAACATGGTGCAACCGTGCTGCTACTTGGCAGAACCACCGCAAAGCTCGCGAACACCTATGACGAAATTTGCGCACTGGGCGCTCCAGAGCCTGCCATCCTAGCGTTCGATTTAAGCGGCGCTAGCGAAGACGACTACAACACCCTAGCAGCAGCCATAGAAACTGAATACGGCCGCCTGGACGGCCTTGTTCATAACGCCTCACTACTGGGTAGGCGCTCACCTATTGCTAGCTACCCTGCCGACACCTGGCAACGTGTTATGCAGGTCAACGTCAATGCCGCATTTTTACTCAGCAAGGCCATGTTGCCGCTACTTGAAATTCCGGCTCATAGCTCAATGGTATTCACCTCTTCAAGTGTTGGCAGAACCGCCCGCGCACACTGGGGTGCTTACGGCGTTTCGAAATTTGCTACCGAGGGCCTAGCCTTAACCCTTGCTGACGAGCTTGATGGCATCTCCAACGTTCGCTGCAACACCTTCAATCCCGGCGCAACGCGCACCGCGATGCGTGCCGGCGCCTACCCCGCTGAAAACCCTGCTGCAGTGAAAAGTGCCGAGGAATTAATGCCGTGGTACCTCTACTTGCTAAGTGACGACAGCATTGGCGTGTCAGGTGAACAGCTAAGCTACTGAGTACACTTAGTGTTCAGCCATAAAAAAAGCGAGCTAACTAGCTCGCTTTTTTTATATCAACCGTTAGATATTCAACACTTAGCTTGAACCCTAGCGATTAGCCAATTTGCTGTGCTTTAGCGCTTCGGCTTTTTACTGCGCTCGGCCTTACGACGCAAGCGTGTATTCTGACGTTTGAATTGCGCCAGCTGATCGGGGGTCAACTTGTGTTTCTCACCGTGCAATTCCACTTCGCGAAGCAACACGGAAACATCCTGTGGCGGTAGCTCCAACCAAGAGCCTTGTGTGAGGTGAGAAGGAATGAACACGGGCCCGTAGCGCACCCTCTTCAATCTACTTACTTCAACTTCCTGAGACTCCCAAAGACGACGAACCTCGCGATTTCGCCCCTCTAGCAGTGCGCAGTAGAACCAACTGTTGCGCCCCTCGGTCTCGTTATTACCTTTGCGGATATCAGTGAACTTGGCCATCCCATCTTCAAGCCAAACACCCTCCTTCAAACGGCCGAGCATTTCATCGGTCACATCGCCGTGAACAC
The DNA here is from genome assembly GCF_003688415.1 of Umboniibacter marinipuniceus. NCBI lineage: Bacteria > Pseudomonadati > Pseudomonadota > Gammaproteobacteria > Cellvibrionales > Cellvibrionaceae > Umboniibacter > Umboniibacter marinipuniceus. The sequence continues at coordinate 247,974 of NZ_REFJ01000002.1, read as the reverse complement.
GAACAGCGTACTCACGATCCATGTTATATCGTGGGTGCATCAACCGGTTGGCAAGCTCCCCATCATTCGTAAATAACAATAGTCCGCTTGTATTAATGTCCAAGCGCCCCACGCTAATCCAGCGCTCGCCATTAATAGACGGGAGATTGGCAAATACGGTTGGACGACCCTCAGGGTCTTTACGTGTACACACCTCGCCTTCACGTTTGTGATAGAGAATAACTCTGCGTCGATCCAACGTTGCTAGACGAACTCGTTTTCCTTCAACTTCGATACGCTCGGTACCACTAATGCGCATTCCTACGTGAGCCTGTTCGCCATCGACAGTAATCTTACCGTCAGCAATCATGCGTTCGACCTCACGTCGTGACGCGACACCGCTTGCAGCAAGTGCCTTTTGAATCTTCTCGCCATTACTCATCTGGCTTAGTTTTCCTCGTTTAGGGCGTAATCATCACTCTCGTGCGTTACGCTAGTATAATCATCCGTACTCTCGGCGCTGCTAAATACATCGCGGCCGATTTCCTCTAAATCACGCAGCTCATCTAATGAAGGTAGCTCACTTAATGATCTCAGGTTGAAATAATCCAAAAAAGCAGGCGTTGTGGCATAAAGTGAAGGCCTTCCAGGTACTTCTTTATGACCTACTACTTTCACCCACCCACGTTCGCTCAGCGTTCGCATGATGTGCGAACTTACTGCTACACCGCGAACATCTTCAATCTCACCCCGTGTGAGGGGCTGCTTATACGCTATTAGCGCCAGAGTTTCCAGCATTGCTCGTGAATATTTTTGTGGCCGGTCTTCATGCTGAGTTGAAAGATAGGGGATGGCCTGCTCTATAGCGGCGAATCGCCAACCACTTGCTACCCGTTGAAGCTGCACTCCACCGCACTGCCTTTCAGCAATCATGGCTAAACATTCATCGAGCTCTGCCGAAGTAGGTGGCGCATCGGCGAAAATGCGCTTCATTCGCTCTTTGCTTACCGGCTCATCTGAAGTAAAGATCAGCGCTTCAACGATATTAGCACGGGTTATTTTATCCATTAAAAGCCACCTCCTCACGACGCTTAACGCGAATTTCTCCAAATTGTTCAGACTGCACAATGTCCAGTAGCGATTCTTTGATTAGCTCCATAATTGCTAAGAAGGTGACGACTACACCTTGCCGACCCTCTCGTGCATCGAACAACTCACTAAATCTCGATAATTCTGTTCTACCCGCAAGCCGGTCAAGAATCTGAGACATACGTTCCCGGGTGCTCAGTTGCTCTCTCGCAACCTGGTGAGATTCAAACATACTCGCTCGCTTTAGCGCCTCGGCAAATGCCAGGCTTAATTCGCCGAGGTAAACATCAGGATGTGAGCGTTCAACAATAGGTTCATAGCTTGCTGGCTCGGCGAGATAAATATCACGACCAACTCTGGGTAGGTTATCAATCCGCAGTGCCGCCGCCTTGAAACGCTCATACTCCTGAAGGCGTCTGATCAACGCTGCACGAGGATCTTCTTCGTCCTCGTCGTATTCGGCACTGCGCGGCAGCAGCATGCGAGACTTGATCTCTGCAAGCGTTGCAGCCATGACTAAGTACTCCGACGCTAGTTCAAGCTCCAGACTGTGCATCATGTCGATGTAAGCCATGTATTGGCGAGTAATCTCAGCAACGTTGATATCGAGGATGTCGATATTTTGCTTACGAATTAGGTAAAGCAGCAGATCCAGCGGTCCCTGAAACGACTCCAGAATGACCTTCAGTGCATCGGGGGGGATAAATAGGTCCTTTGGCAGCTCAGTCACGGCCGCGCCTGCGACGATCACACCGTCATCAGTTTCGTTGTCCATGCCCGCCCCCTCCGTTGAGTTATTCACCAGTGTACCCATTTTACGCGGGTTCGTCAGCGAAAAATGGCGTCCAGTCGCCGGCCCCTTTACGAACCAGTTCAGGTACGTGGGAAGTCAGATCGATCACCGTGGTCTCCTCTGGAGGAACAGACCCGCCGTCAACGATCAAGTCCAGTTCGTGTTCCCAGCGCTCGCGAATTTCAATCGGATCGAACAGCGCGTCATGCTCATTCGGTGGAATCATGGTAGTGCTAATAATAGGCTCACCCAACTCCAGTAATAGCGCTTGAGTGATCGCGTTGTTAGGCACTCTAATACCAATGGTGCGTCGTTTTGGGTGCATCATCTGCCGTGGGACTTCTGTGGTTGCGTTAAGAATAAAGGTAAAGGCACCCGGCATTGCCGCTTTCAGCATCCGGTAATCGGTGTTATCAACTTTGGCATACACGCCAACGGATGATAAATCGCCACAAACCAAACTCAACGGATGCTTGCTATCCAAACGACGAATTCGGCGAATTCGCTCAATCGCTCGCTTTCGTCCCAACATACAGCCTAGCGCGTAGCCCGAATCCGTTGGGTAGGCAATGACACCTCCGTCACGCATGATGGTTACAGCTTGGCGAATTAGCCGTAGCTGAGGGTTTTCGGGGTGAATCTGGAAAAACTGACTCATAATGCTTCTCCTGCTACAAGGGCAGATACAACACTTGCCGTATTTTCTGGTAACTGCGGAAATTTTCCTACGCCGCGGCCACCCCAAGAACTATTGTGAAAGTCACTGCCGCCAGAGGCGATCAGCCCGTACTTCGCCGCCCGATCAATCAGCGACTGAACACCGTTTAATTGTAGATCAGGGGTGGCAACTTCGACGGCGTGCCCGCCATATTCGGCAAAATCAGCCATTAATGACTCAAGCTTACTCCGCGTCATCTTGTAATGCATGGGGTGTGCTATCACTGCCAATCCGCCTGCCGAGGCAATTGCTGCAACCACTGCGCTAATATCCGGCCATTCGATACTAGCCGCGGCAGGTTTACCATTCCCTAACCAACGGTCGAATACTCGGCCAGTGTCATTGGCTAAACCAAGATCAACCATCACTTGCGCAAAATGAGGCCGACACAGTTGCCCTTCACCCGAGTGCGCCTGAGCGAGCGCGAGAATATCGGGTTCACCCGCTACGAGCTTCGCTAATCGTTTAGCAATCTTACTATTACGCTCATTGCGAAGTTGCGTTTGGAGTTCGATCATTTCAATGATTGCGGCGTGATTGACATCGAATCCCAGACCAACAACATGAATATTCTGTCGCTGCCATCGCGATGAAAACTCGATCCCGCTAATAACTCGGAATCGATCCGCGGCGGCCGCACGAAAGCGTGAAATTCCGGCAGTGGTATCATGATCCGTGAGGGCCGCTGCAGTGAGGCCCGCGGCAACGCAGAAATCAGCTAATTCTTCAGGCGAGTGCGCGCCATCCGACAAATTCGAATGGAAGTGGAAATCCCAAGTATTGATTGCGTGTTTCATGTAGGTGACTTAATCATTTCTCTTCATTATGATGGCACAATCCTAAATTGTCGATGTGTGTGCAATGAAACAACTTTTTGAATTTATCCCGCTAGTTCTTTTTTTTCTCGTTTATCAGGCGGATGGCCAGACCATCAGTCTATTCAACGTCAGCTATACCTTTGATGGCATCTATTCAGCCACGTGGGCGCTCATGATCAGTTCAGTGGCCTTCTTGCTGGTTGATTTGCTAACTACCCGCAAAGTAGACAAACGTACCTTCTGGACCACCGCGGCCATTCTGATTCTTGGCTCCGTTACTCTGTTATTACGCAGCGCTGAATTTATTCAGTGGAAGCCAACCTTAGTAAATTGGGCGCTAGCGCTGGGAATCTTGGTGCCAAAATTTATGGGGCGTCGCTCTTGGCTCAAGCTGGCTATGCAAACGCAATTATCATTACCCAATATTGTATGGTCCAAGCTGGAATGGACGTGGATCATTTATTTGGGCTTCGTTGGCGCCCTAAATCTAATCGTCGCTTACAATTTCAGCGAAGCCACGTGGGTAAGCTTTAAGTTCTATAGTTCAATTGGCTTTAGTGTTGTTATTATGGCCATCACCGCTGCTATTTTGCTTCCAGCTTTAAAAGAAGAGAATTCTAAGGATTAACCAATCATGTATTACGCCATTATTTCACAGGACGTGCCTAACAGCCTGGAGCTTCGCCAGGACGCACGCCCGGCGCATATCGAACGACTGCTAGCGCTTAAAGACCAAGGTAAACTGCTTGTCGCTGGCCCCCACCCTGCCATTGACAGTGACGACCCAGGCGAAGCGGGATTTAGCGGATCACTTGTGGTGGCTGAATTTGAAAGTCTAGTCGCCGCACAAGCGTGGGCCGATGCAGATCCATACGTTAGCGCAGGGGTCTACGAGCGCGTCATCGTTAAACCTTACAAGGTAGTGCTGCCGTAATGTTACGCTCTGCTCTCCTCGTGTTGGCACTGCTACACGCTAGCACCCTGCATGCAAAACATTACGAGATGTTTACTGATCTCGGTACGATCTACATTGAGACCTATGATCAGCAAGCCCCGCTTACAACTGAAAACTTCGCTACCTACGTAGCCGACGACTTCTACAAGCACCTCATTTTTCACCGCGTCATTGATGACTTTATGATTCAAACGGGCGGCGTCAACACCGTGCTAGAAGAGCCTGAGACGCGAGACCCCATTGAGAACGAGAGTCGTAATGGACTTAAGAACGTCCGTGGCACCTTGGCGATGGCGCGCTGGAGCGATCCTGACTCAGCCGACTCTCAGTTCTATATCAACCTCAAAGCAAATCCTCACCTAGACCCTACTGAGGAGAGCCTAGGCTACACTGTCTTTGCTAAGGTTGACTGCGGAATGGCGGTAGTTGATGCCATTGCAAAAGAACCTGTACGCCAATTTGAAGCGTATCAACATTTACCAGCCAACCCTGTTCGGCTAATTTGGATTAAGGAAATCGAGAGCGATAATCATGGTTATACTCAGTGTAAACATCAACAAAATAGCATTGATTCGTAATTCGCGCGAAGGCAACAATCCAGATTTAGTCAGCTATGCCCGCAACTGTATTGAGTTAGGCGCTCAAGGGATTACGGTTCACCCCCGACCTGATCAGCGTCATATTCGCGCTGATGACATCGTTCCGCTGGCACAGCTTTGCTCAGAATTCCCGAATATCGAATTCAATATCGAAGGTAATCCCAACGCAGAATCGCTGGGTAGCTACCCTGGCTTTCTCGAGTTAGTTCGCATCGCGAAGCCGCATCAAGTCACATTGGTCCCAGACAGTGATGATCAGCTCACCTCGGACCACGGATTCGATTTAAGTGGGGATAACACTGCACTCGAACAACAAATCGCCTTCTGCAAGGCGCTTGGGTGCCGAGTTTCACTTTTCATGGATGCAGACATCGAACAGCTTCAGCGCGTTCCAAGCACCGGCGCTGACAGAGTTGAGTTCTACACCGGTCCCTTCGCCGATGCGTGGAATGAATCAGAGCAAGCAGGCAAAGACAGCTTCGCACTCTATGCCCACTGTGCTGAATTCGCCCATTCGCTAGGCTTAGGTATCAACGCTGGTCATGATCTGAATCTTGAAAACATGCGCCTATTTAAGTCCTTACCTGAACTCAGCGAAGTCAGTATTGGTCACGCTCTTACTATTGAATCCTTAGAGCAAGGACTGGCAACAACGCTACAGCGATATCGTGCGTTGTTGGCCGATGCGTAATCTCAAGCGTATTGGCTTCATTGGTCAGGGGAAACTAGCTCGGGGATTGTCTGCACTATTCCATGAGAGCTACCCCAACGCAGAGATCCAAGTTTGGTCGCGCTCTGATATCAATAAGCCGCTGAAATATTGGTCCACCAATACTCCTATGCGTGATATGGATGTAGACCTGCTAATTCTGGCCGTGAATGACTCGGAGATTGCTAGTGTGGCAAGGCAACTCGCCGAGCATACACTGAACGCAAAGCTGGTCATTCACTGCTCGGGTAATCTCGGCGTTGACGCCCTATCTCCGCTGGCATCACAAGATTGCGCGCTAGCGGCAGTTCATCCTGCTTTCAGTTTCACCGGGGCTCCAGTAAAACGCACCGATTTCGCTGGCGCAACGGTTTGTGTAGAAAGTCTCCGTGGCCATCAGCCATTCCTTGAAGCGCTATTCTCACCCTTCGCCGCGAAGCTAATCTTTAGCGAACATATTTCACGTGCGCAGTATCACGCGGCTTCGGTAATGGCTTCAAATCTATTGGTGGGGCTTTCTCATGCAGCGCAGGATTTGGCGATGGAATCAGGTATGACAGCGGAACACGCTGCAGGGCTAGTTAATTCCTTAATGTTAAACACCCTTCAGAATATTCAGAGCAGCTCCGCAAAAGAGGCGTTAACAGGCCCTATTAAACGTGGAGATATCGCCACAATAGAGAAACATTTAGCAGCGTTAGAGGCCAAGCCCGAAGTGCGCAATGTTTACACAAGCTTAAGTACTCTCATCAGCGAACTCGCGCATGATAACAACGCCACCGCCCAGCAATTACGTGAGCTCTTAGCAAAGTGAACACCTGGCAGCAGCTGATACAAGAAATACCGCTTCTTCAAGCCCTGGATACTTCACCCTATCAGCTACCTTCGGTAGCGGGGGCGAGTTTTCTCCTGGCGCCAATCGCGTTACATCGGAATCACAAGCTCACTGTATTTGGTGGCTCCATAAGCCTATTAACCACCACGCTGGGATGGTTCCATATTGCGCAGCAAGGCCAGCATGCAACACTACCGCCGTTAGTTATTCGATCTCAACAGGTAGAATTTGTTCGCCTTATTAGCAACGACGCCCTCTTCAACGCCTATATTACCGAGGCGTCTCAACATAGACAGCGCAGACGGTTCAAGGTCACCGCAAATGTTTATAATGCTAGCACAGGCATTCTAGGGGCTACAGCAAAGCTTGAATACGTTTTGCTTGACGATTAATTAGCAAGCTAACACCACGCCAAGCCAGTAACAGCCATTGGCATAACGAATAAAAGGGTTAACGCGCGCTGTTAGCGCGCATCGTCGTCCATTAGGCAGCAACGGAAATAGGCTCGCTTGTTAATCCAGTTCAACCCATGAATTTCAGCATCATCATCACTCTCCAACCAACGCTCCAACCACTCTAAGACTTCAGCGTTAATTTCTTCACCTGGAGTAAGCAGCGGGACGCCCGGCGGGTACGGTGCAATCAGATCCTGCACCACTCTGCCAACCAATGCACTATTAACGTGACCGCTGTCGTCCTTCAATGGCACATCCTCTGCAAGAAGCTTTAGCGCATCGCGAGGGCGAACAAAGCGCGAGGTGGGGATTGGTAATGGCGGCAAGCGATAGGCTGGCTGTATTGATTCAACCAGCGAGGCAGTGCGTGATTCCTGTTGGAGCGCATCAATCAATCGCTCCACCTTACTAGCTGTGGTACCAATAGTAACAAGCAGTGACAGTGTATGTTCGGTGTACTTCTCCACCTGTATGGCGTGATTATCCAGAAGACGATTCTGCAGCTGCGCACCCGAGAGCGAACATGCTCTTAGATCAATGGTGATCTTCGTAGGGTCGAAACTGATGCCGTCATTAACCAGAGTGTTGGCAATAATTTCATGGCACTCAAGCACGCGTAGACCATTCATGTCATTGATTGCATCACGAAGCTGCTGGGCTAACCGCAGCGCCTGCGAGAGGCGACCGTACCCTTCCATACTTGCCTGCATTCGCGCAACATCAAGGCTGGCAATCATAGAGTATTGCGGGCTAGTTGAGGCATGCATATTGAAGAACTCTTGAAAGCGATGCGCATCAAAGTCTGGGTCATTAACATGAATCATGGATGCTTGCGAGAACGCAGACAACACCTTGTGAGTACTTTGCGTCACGTAGTCGGCGCCCGACTCCAAGGCGGTTGGTCGCAGCTTGGGGTGAAAGTACCCATGGGCGTACCACGCCTCATCCACCACAACTTTAATACCATGAGCGTGAGCCTTCTCTACAATTGGCGCCATGTCATAGCGCAATCCATCGTAGGTGCAGCTAGTGAGAAAGATCAGCTTGGCATTGGGATTTGCGTCGATGGCATCAAAAATTGCCTGTTGCGGCACGGGCCCCATCAAGCCCAATTCATGATTACATGAAGGCTCAAGCCACACCGGTTGCGCACCGGACATAATAATTCCGTGGTGAACTGATTTATGAGAACCGCGATCAACAAGGAGAACATCTCGCGGGTGAGCCAAGGCCTGTAAAATCACTTTGTTGGCCGTTGATGAGCCATTAGTCGCGAAGTACGTGTGCTTGGCACCAAAGGCCTCCGCCGCAAGCTCTTTAGCTTGAGCGATCACTGAATGCGGTTCATGAAGCGAGTCCAGCTCGGCTACCGAGACACTGAGATCAAGCGCGAAGACGTTAGGACCCACTAAGTCGTAAAAATGATTAGCCCACTCGCTGTGACTTAAGCTACTGCCACCGAAATGACCAGGTGTGTGCCACGAATCACGATTCGCTTTCACGTAATGAGTAAGTGCATCCGCAAAAGGCGTTGCCGCCCTACTTTCAATGCACTGCGCGATAGCGTTAACCACCTGTTGTGCTGGTTGGTCATGCATGCCAATTAATTGTTTAATGCCAAATTGCTCGCGAAGCGCTCTATCTGCCTGACTTTGCCCTGACTCTGACATTGCCACCAACAGGTCAAGCGACGGTCTAAGTGCCTTAATCGTGCTTAGTGTTGTCTCGCAAAGAGGGGTAACCAGCACTAATGCTTGAAGGTTAATATCATCGCTGAGGCGCGATTCGAGCGCTGCCTGGCCGACAACGTATGAGGATTTGACGGGAAAACTGCCGGCTCGCTTCTCGGCCTGAACGCTTAGCGTACTTTCCCATTCTTTGACAATGGATTGATCTTCGTGCGAATAAATAACGAAATTAGCTATCATCGGGTACCCAGGCTCAAGGCCTTTTATTGTTGTTATGGTAGCGAAATTAGCTGTCAGCAACGGATGCAAAAGCCAATTCGGAGATGGCAAATATCGTTACTCAGCAGCGGCCTGAATGCAAGCCGCTAAGGGGATAATATTGTTCGAAATATCAGGCTAAAAGAATAAATAATTCGTTTCGTATTATTCGCTCTTCGAATTAGGAGTGTGGTGCAACACACCAGCTCGGCCCATGTTGATGCCAATATCCTTCACAAACTCCATAAAGTCATCTTTATCCTTGAGGATCTCTGAGAAGAACGGAGAGTGCCAAAGCTCCACAGCTCCCTGAGCAAGCGCCCAGCAGATGCAGAAATGGTAAGCAGGATCAACGTCTTCCAGCGCGCCAATGCGAATCCGCTCCCCAATCATAGCGTTCAAGCCGTCGCGATTGGATGAACGCAACGAGTGAAGCTGACCAATTTGTTCCTCTACGCCGCCATCTGCCAGCAAACGCTCTTCGAGGCGCTGAAACAGGCGATCTCGTTCAGGATTACTTAGGCGAACATCAAAATAAATCCGAGCGGCTGCCGCCGATGACTCCTTAAGCGCTTCTTGGAGGCTCTCAGTTAGCTGGCGTTCATAATCAAGAAGCAACTGAATATAGATCTCACTCTTCGATCGGAAATGTTTATAGATAGTGCCCTTACCAATGTTAATATGCTCGGCAATACTCTCAACAGTTACGCGATCTTCACCGTACTTGAGTAACAGCTCTAACGCTGCGTCAAGAATGGCTTGCTCTCGGGCTCGAAAAAGCTGAACTTTTTTGTGCGCGCGCTCGATACTGGTTGAAGCCTGAGGTACCATCAATCCTATTCCTTAAATAACTGTGGGCGATTGAAACCTAATAATCACCGAGAATGACCTATGACGCAAATTTTAGAGCAATTAATCAAGATTTTGAACGTCCAAGCCAATAAAGATGGCATTTATTATGGAAATAGTACTTCAATGGGGCTACCTCGCGTGTTTGGTGGGCAAGTTATTGCCCAATCACTGCTAGCGGCAACAGATACCATTGATGGCCTACTTCCTCACTCACTGCACGCCTACTTTTTAAAGATTGGCGATCCCAACGAACCCATTGGCTATGAAGTGGATCGAATTCGTGATGGGCGAAGCTTTGCCACTCGACGAATTGTAGCGCGCCAACATGGTGAGGCAATTTTCAATATGTCATGCTCTTATCATGTTCAAGAGCCCGGTGTTGAGCACCAACTCGAAACCCCGGTTTTCCCCGAAGGACCAGAGAACTTTAAGTCAATGGCACAGCATCGGAACGAGCTTGCTGAGAAGATCCCGCAACTCGCTCATTTCGCGAAGATCCCCATTCCCCTGGATATTCGCCCCGTTGACTTTCTGGGCTTTATTAATCCCGAGACGGCCCCTGCAACGTCTATGGCATGGATCAAAGCTGACGGAATACTACCGGAGGACCAAATTATTCAGCGAGGTATTCTTGCCTACGTCTCAGATATGGGCCTGCTTGGCACCGCCGCGCGCCCCCATGGCGTGAGCTTCCTAGATCCTTCTATTATGGCGGCGAGCCTGGATCACTCTATGTGGTTCCATCATGACGTGAACTTGAATGACTGGCTACTTTACACCACCGATTCGCCCATCGCGGGCTCAGCACGAGCATTCACTCGCGGTGCATTCTATGACCGCACAGGCAAGCTCGTGGCATCAACCGCGCAAGAAGGCTTGGTCAGAAAGAAAAGTCGATAATCCTTTTAGGCTTGCTAAGTTGAGCTTTGGTTAACTTCGGTGACCACAGCAACGCTTAGGATGCCTGCCTGCTAACGCCGTCTTGTCATCCTCATGGGCGTTTCGTTAGCAGGATCCTCCGGCCAGTGATGCTTAGGATAACGCGCCCTCATCTCTTTACGAACCGCCTGATAACTCCCAATCCAGAAGCGACCCAAGTCACGTGTAGTCTGGATTGGTCTTTGTGCCGGACTGAGTAGCTCGAAAGTTAGCTCTACTTGGTTTGGGCTTACCCCTAACAGAACAACTTCACTTAAGCCGAAAACCCATTGTAAACGTAGGGAAACCTTCGCAACCACTTCGTTATCGTAGCTAGCATAAACGATTGGCGCCGAGCCCAGTGGCCCTGCCCACTGCTCAGGCGCGCTAGCATTCAACTGCTGTTGGGAGGCATAGTCCAAACTCTCCCTCAGTATGGTTTTGACGGACAACTTCCTTAACGTTTGTAGACTATCATTCGTACCAATTCGAGCCACAAGCCCTGTACACAAACGTGACTGACACGCCTCTTTGTCTAGCCCTAGACCCAACGCTAGTCGAATAGCTTCGTGTTCGAAGTCATTTCGCTGGCTGCTGCTCAGTAGCCCCCATACTTTGGTAACTTCTAAAGCACTTAGATATTCCCCCAAAGCATCACCCTTGAGAACGCTTCGCTGTTGTTCAACTTCAAATCGCCCATGGCGCTCAACCGCTAGCTGCCATAGTTGATCGTTGTCAAAGATGATGGTGGACTCTAACCTAGCAAAACGCTTACACAGAAGTTCAAACTCTGGCTTAGAAATCGCCAAGACCCTGGCGGCTGTTTGTTGTTGGCTACCCCAAGCTCCCGCCAGCCAAACCGTATCTGGACTTGAGGAAGAGGCAGGCTTCGACACGCTTATTATCTGGTTATCTGCGGTGCGGTAGTAGTTCCCATGCTCTCGTTTTGCCAACATCCGTGGTGCCGATGACACCAACGCCGAGGTGGCATTTAAGTCTCTACCAACCCGTTTACGCCTAGCAATGATGCGGACTATTTGTTGACGACGGCGTGTTTGAACCTTGTTGAGCACCACGGGTTCGGAAAGCCGAATCAACTCGCTGCCCCCACTAAGCTTACTCTCCAGCCCTAACACCTGACTGGTGACCAACTCAGTGTCTTTCGCTAAGAGAACAGCACGGGCAAGTGAAGCGGTTAAGGGAAGCTTGGCGGCGAGCTCGCCGAGTTCAGTCAGGGAATTGCCGCGGGCAAATTCAAACTGCTCCAGTCGCGTTAGCGTACGAGCCCAGCGACTCTGGTTAGGCGGTGCCAGCCATTGATAATCATCAGCATCCATTGACCCCCAATGCCCCAACAATAGCAGTAGCTCATCGATCGATTCGCGCTCAATGGGCGCAATAGATTGCTCATAGAGTGTGGCGTGACGCTGCTTTGACCATAGGCGCACACAGCGCCCCGCTCTGACACGCCCTGCGCGACCTGCGCGCTGACTGGCCGAAGCTTTGGAAATGGCTTCCCGACGCAACTCACTGTTGCCCGTAACGGGATCGAAATAGGCATTTTGCACTAACCCCATATCCACGACACTCCCTACGTCTTCAATAGTAATTGAAGCTTCGGCTAGGTTAGTTGAGAGAATAATTCGTGCTGAGCTAGCAGCTTGAGCTACCGCATACTGCTCCTTCGAGCTTAGGCCACCGTGTAGGACGTGCACGGGAATATCAGTACACTGCGCCAAATAGGCGCTTATTCCGCGCACATCACGCTGCCCAGATACGAAAACCAGCGTGGCGCCCTCCTCGGCTTCGGCAACCGTGATGATTGCTTGAGTGACCTGCTGATAATCATTGAGATCACAGGGAAGATATTGGGTAGTAATAGGAAAGCTTCTTCCTGCCACGGTCACCGGGGCAACGCTACTTAACTCGCTAGGTAGCGCTAAGCCGTTCATGGTGGCCGACATGAGTAATAGCTTCGCATTAAAACTATCTGCATAGAGAGAGTTTGATGCGGTGAACATCGCAAAACAGGCATCCGTCATGAGGCTTCGCTCATGGCACTCGTCAATAATCAGTAAATCGCCATCAAACTCATCCGGAGCGCTCGCCAAACGCCGAGCTAGTACGCCATCTGTGACATATTCTACCCTAGCGTTCGAACTCGAATTCTGAGTGTCACCCGTCACGAAGCCAATCTCGTCACCCAGTGCAGCACCATGAAAATCCGCGGCAAAACGAGCGGCACTGATTGCCGTGAGCGCCCGCGGTTGAGTCACGATCACGCGCCGATAGCCCGCCTGGGATAACAACCAAGGTGCAAGGATTGTCTTACCGGCGCCCGGCTCAGCACAGAGACTTGCATAGCCTTGATTGTTAAGCTGCCTATTTACCGAAGCGACCGCATTTTTTAACCCAATTTCTTGCATATTTAGAAATATCTACGATAGTTGAAGTACAGGCCTCGTCATTTCCCCCTTATCTCACGGGGCCAGTATTTTGAGAGATTAACACTCCCAAAAAACACTCCTAATGGTCTTGGCCCGGTTCTATGAATCGGGCATCTTTTTGGGCCAAACAAACCACTTAACAAATGCTCAAGCCACCCAGTCCACAGGCTGCGTTGCTCTCATCCAATTAAGCTTTGGCCTATCAGATAAAGAAGTGGATGACGTTAGCGAGTGCCATCACGGTGACAACAACCCAGGTTAATAATGTTCCCCAATAGCGGCCAAATGACGCGCCAGATGTCTTGGAGAAGCCCACCGCATGGAGCAATCTTGCTACCACTAGAACAACCCCTAGACCATGAAGCCATAGGTGACCTACCCCACCTAGCTCAAGCATCGCCAACAAAATCAGAGCGAGTGGCAAGTATTCAGTAGCGTTAGCATGAACACGAATACGACGCTCCATGTCCTCATTGGCACCATCGCCAATATTGACTTTGTGTTTCCAGCGGCCTTTCACCACACGGAAGGCCAACCCCATCCAAATCAAAGCAAGAATACCGGCATACAGAGCAGTAATATGTGTCATAAATTGTTCCCTATTATTATGGTGTAATGACGGCAAAGTATGCCGTCTAAACGCTAGTTTAAACTAGCAGACAGCGCTAAGCGAGGCGCAGCAGTTAGATAACTGAAAGCCGATAGATAAAGCACTAATACTAAGAAATTAATGTAACGAAGGTGTACAGAAAAGAATGGTGCCCGGGGCCGGACTTGAACCGGCACGACCTTGCGGTCGGGAGATTTTAAGTCTCCTGTGTCTACCAATTTCACCACCCGGGCAGGATGGCCCACTTATTAAAAGTGGAGGCGCGAGCCGGAGTCGAACCGGCCTACGTGGATTTGCAATCCAGTGCATAACCGCTTTGCTATCGCGCCTTTACAGATTTTCTCTTTATTGCTTATACGGAAGAAGCTTCCATATAAATAATAAATTGGAGCGGGAAACGAGATTCGAACTCGCGACCCCGACCTTGGCAAGGTCGTGCTCTACCAACTGAGCTATTCCCGCAAATTCTCAATTACTTTGTGCCTGAGAACGAGGCGTATTTTATGGACTCAGAAATTTGTGTCAACCTTTAATTTCAATAACTTAGCTAACTTATCGACCAGATTGCAAGATTACGGGCATCGCCGAACGTAAGTACCCTACCATCGACCAAATAGTGAGCAAAGTAGCCAACACTAGCAGTACATAACCAGGCCAAAACCCCCATGCAGTTGGTTCAGATGTAGATCCCATCAAAAAGCCAATCGCTAACATTTGTGCGGCGGTTTTCCACTTACCCACGGCGTCCACAGCAACTAAATGGCTTTGGCCAGCCTTCGCCATCCACTCGCGCAGTGCCGAAATGATGATTTCTCGGCCAATAATGATGATTGTGGCGATGGTTACCGAAATAGCCGGATAGTGAGTCGTAATCAGAATAAGCGCCACACTGACGGTTAGCTTATCGGCTACCGGATCCAAGAATGCCCCAAACGCGGATCCTTGATCAAGCCTACGCGCCAGATAACCATCAAGCCAATCCGTAAACGAGGCAACGCCAAAGAGAATACTTGCCCAGAAGCCTGCCCAAATCCAATCGAGGTAGAAAACGACAATGATAACGGGGATTAGGAGTACGCGAATTGTGGTAAGTATGTTGGGTATGGTCATTTTTAGTAATTCTAATGGAAGTGAGCTAATCCTACCTGAGCATCATTCGGGATGAAAGTGCTTATAAATCTTATCCGCTAATTTTTGTGAGACACCACCAACCCTGGTTAAATCTTGCTGCGAAGCGCGCTCAATCTGTGCTACCCCGCCAAAATGCCGCAATAGCGCTTGCTTCTTTGCCGGTCCAATCCCCTCAATACTATCTAGAACTGAGACGACGCGCTTTTTATCACGCCGTTTACGATGATTCTTGATGGCGTGATTATGCGCTTCATCACGAACCTGCTGAATCAAATGTAAAGCGGGGTCATGCGGCATTAGGTTAATTTCAGCAAAATCGCGACCCAGATATAACGTTTCTAAACCCGCCTTCCGAGTTGGTCCTTTTGCCACGCCAAGAATGCAAACACCCGAGATGGCCAGCTCATCCAACACTTCAATAGCCTGCTTCATCTGGCCTTTGCCACCGTCTATAATCAGCAGATCTGGGAGCGCGCGCTGTTTCTCGATGGCGCTCTGATATCGGCGTGTTAACGCCTGCCGCATGGCGGCGTAATCATCGCCAGCAGTAATGTCTTTTACGTTATAGGCGCGATAAGACTTCTTATCAGCACCATTCTCATCAAAAACAACACATGAAGCTACCGTTGCTTCGCCGGATGAATGAGAGATATCGAAACATTCAATATGATCGATACTAGGCTGAGCGATCGCCTCTCTTAGCGCCATCAATTTGCCGTAGAATACCCGCTTGCTAGCCAATCTTTGGCCAATATTCTCTTCAGCCGACCTACCAGCTAACTCCAACCACTTAGCTCTATCACCACGGACCTTGGTAGTTATGCTGAACCTACGCGACATGGACTCAGCGATTGCGGCGCTGAGTGTGGCGGTATTCGTTGGCTCGGTATTAACGATTAACTCCGCCGGTCGGTCTGGGCGATCATTGAGATAATAGTGTGCAATAAATTGCTCCAGCAGTGATTCTGGCGTTTCCTCTAAGCCCAGCTTTGGAAACCAGCTTTGATTCGCCACAATGCGACCGCCGCGTACTTCGAGCTGTTGAATAATGGCCAACCCCGCGCGGTACAGTACCGCGAGCACATCAACACTACCGTCGCGATTAAACACACCTTGGCGCTCTTGAATATGACGAATTGCGCTAATACGATCACGGCAAACCGCGGCTTCTTCGTACTGAAAGTTCGCAGCGTGCTCTTCCATTTCCTTGGCCAAGGCCGAGGTTAAGCGCTCGCTTCTCCCCTCCAGCACTGCCACCGTTGCGTCAACATCCTGCTTGTACTCGGCTTCGCTAATAAAGCCCACACAGGGAGCCTTACAACGTTTGATTTGGTACTGAAGGCACGGCCGTGAGCGATTGCTAAAAAACGTGTCGTCACACTGACGAAGCTGAAGCGCCTTTTGCAAATAGTTCAGACTATCTCTTACGGCTAGCCCACTAGTATAAGGTCCGAATAGCTTACCGAGCTTGGGCCGCTTACCTCGCAACATCTGCAATCGTGGAAACGTTTTGTGTGACGAGAGATAGATAAAGGGAAACGACTTATCGTCGCGCAGTAAGATGTTGTAAGGAGGACGATGCGTCTTAATTAGACTTTGTTCAAGCAGGAGCGATTCCGTCTCTGAACTGACAACGCTCACCTGAATATCGGCAATTCTTCGCACTAGCGCCATGGTCTTGAGCGGTTTGGGGCTGGCGTTAAAGTAGCTTGATACGCGCTTTCGTAGATTCTTCGCCTTGCCAATGTAGAGCAGTTTTTGCGAACTATCGTACATCATGTAAACGCCTGGCTGATTGGTTAAACCAGCAAGAAATCGCTCCGCATCAAACATCCGCGACAGCGCTCGCTTCTCGGCTTCTTTGGCGGTGAATAGCTAGAGCCAGTTCGACGTCACTGTTGACACAAAACTTCTCAAAAATTCGATAGCGGTAAGTGTTGATTGTTTTGGGGCTAAGCGCCAGCTGCTCGGCAATATCTGGCACCTTAATACCCTCGGCAATAAGTAGGCAGATCTGCGTTTCTCGTGCCGACAAGTGTTCAAAATAGTTAGCCTTAGAAGACTTATACCTATCCTTAAGCAACTGAGATTCATCACAGAGGAAGGAACCACCCTGCATCACCGATCGAATTGCCTCTTCGAGTTTCTCACCACCAATTGACTTACTAATATAGCCTGACGCACCTGCTGCGAGTGCCGCATCGATACACAGTACGTCCACCGACCCTGAGAGCATGATAACGTGCGTAGCCGGTGCCATGCGTTTAATACGACGCGTAGCTTCAATCCCCCCCAGCCCCGGCATATTAACGTCCATCAGCACCACATCGGGCTGATGTTGTTGCACCTGCGCCAGCGCTTCAACACCGCTAGATGCCGCCAACACCACACCGCCGAAATCGAAGGAACGAAGCATATAAGCCATTCCCGTTCGGACAAGTTCGTGATCATCAGCAATAAGTATTTTCATTCTTTACAGGCCATTCAAGAGATAGAATCAGTGTAATAATTTCAACTGTCTAGCTCAACTACTTAATCGGCATCAGCCAAGCAATTGGGGCTCTCGCTCCAGTTTAACGCCGAACCGGGCTGCTACTGTTCGAATAACTTCAGTTTCTGCTCGAACGAGATCGCCGTAGCTTCCTGCCTTTGGGTTAGTCATCACTAATGCTTGCAAATGATACGGCTGAAAACCGCCAGCGAGCTCGCTGCCGCGCAAACCACACTGATCAATTAACCATGCTGCAGCAAATTTGACCTGATCACCCAAACGCCAGTGTGGAGCTTGAGGAAAACGTTCAAGCAGCTCATCCGCTTGGCTACGCTCGAGAATGGGATTTTTGAAGTAACTACCGCTATTGGGTAGCACACTTGGGTCAGGTAATTTGCTTGAACGCAACGCAATAACCTCATCAGCCACACGCTTAGGCGTCAACGCTTTCAGATCGGCTTGACTCGTCAAATTGGAGAGTCCTGCGTAGGACAGAACTGGCTTAGGCACTTTAGACAGAGATAGCAGCACCTGAAGAATTACATAGCGTCCACGAGCACTTCCCTTAAAAATTGATTCACGGTAGCTGAGCGCACAGTCGTTTGCGCTCAAAGTTAGACAAGTTTTGGTGTTCAGGTCAAAGACCTCAACCGCTAAGAGGACGTCGGCCAGCTCAACACCGTAGGCCCCAATATTCTGCACGGGAGCAGCACCTACGGTTCCTGGAATCAACGCCAAATTCTCGATTCCCCACCACCCTTGACCAACCGTATACTCCACCAAATGATGCCAATTCTCCCCCGCCGCAACCCGCAGTTGTATTGACGCTTCGTCCTCACTCACTTGGTGAATACCGCTGAGTGCGACATGGCAGCATAAGCCTGCCACATGGCTCACGGGCAATGTATTGCTGCCCTCACCCAATACATGAAGCGCTATGGCCTGTTGCTCACTAAAGCTAACGGCTTCCTGAAGTTCAGCAACGGACTTCACCGCACAGTAATACGCCGCATTGCTCCCTAATGCCATGGTGTTAAGTTGCTTGAGGTTGAAATCCGGCTTGATATCAATCATTGCTTTATTTGTTCCCATAGCCCGCTACAGCCGGACTGAATCTGAGCGAAGCATAACTCAAAGCCGTCTTGAGCTTCATAATAGGGATCAATCACATCCCCACTATACTCATTACTATAGCTTAGCAGCAGCCGAACTGGCGTATGGTCACCAGCAGGGCGAAGCCGCTCGACGTCCCGACGATTTTGCTCATCCATTACAATGATGAGATCATGCTGAACGAAGTCCGCGGCGGTAAATTGGCGCGCTCTTAAATCTGAAGCGTCTACCCCATGACTTGCTAACGTTGCCAACATTCTTGAGTCTGGCGCTTTGCCGATATGCCACGATCCCGTTCCCGCCGAATCAAGGGTCACCCCCTCAGATTGAAACGCCGACCGGTAGATTGCTTCGGCTGACGGCGAGCGACAGATATTCCCTAGACACACAAACAGTAATTTCACTGCGGATGATCCTCGAACCATGCCCGCACTGAGGCCAGATCCTCAGGGGTATCCACCCCGCCCGGAACCAACGCGCAGGCCGGCTCAACGTGAATTCGATGGCTGTGATCCATGAACCTTAATTGCTCGAGTTTTTCGGTCAACTCTAATGGCGCTGGAGCCCAACTCACAAATTGATGGAGAACATGCACTCGATAGGCGTAAATTCCGATATGTCGAAACGCACCGCACTGCGGCAGTTGCTGCGCATCGTCACGGGGCCAAGGCATGGGGGCTCGGGAGAAATAAAGTGCTCTCTGCTGCTGATCTGCCACCACCTTCACCACGTTTGGATTTACGAAATCACCATAGCGTTCAATGGGTTCACTCAGCGTACTAACACTCACATCACTGTTATCGGCGCAGTTTTTTGCCACCTGCTGAATTACCGCCGGAGGAATCAATGGCTCATCCCCCTGCACATTGACGATCACCTCGTTGTCCGACCACTGCATCTTAGCCGCCACTTCCTGTAAGCGATCCGTCCCTGATTCATGATCATCGCGAGTCATTACCACCGTTGCGCCAAAACGCTCGCACACCGATTGGATACGTGGATCATCTGTGGCAATCACTACGTCAATTGCTCCTACCTGACAGGCCTGCTGCCAAACACGTTGAATCATGGGTAGACCACAAATATCGACAAGCGGTTTTCCCGGTAATCTTGAGGAAGCGTAGCGAGCTGGGATTACAATGTGAAAATTCATTAGCTAAACTCTTGTTGTTTTTGACTAAGTAGAGCATCTAACTGGGAATAGAATTCATCCCCGAGCTCTGCCTTAATGGTGATATACAGACTAGATTGTGGTGCAATGGAAATCGCTTTCACCGCATCTTTTTCAGTCATCACTATGCGTGAAGTGGCATCAATGAAGTCAGTTTGTCGATAGGCATGGTGATCACCAAAGCGAATATGCCGGTCCCAAGCAATATTCTGCGACTTAACAGTTGCTTCAAAGCGATCCGGATTGCCGATACCACTGATGAGGGTAACGTTGGTGTTTGGCTTAGATTGCAGACTCTGATCATTGACAGCTCGCCACTCTCCCGGGGCAACCGTCATGGTGAATTCCGCTTCATGACCAATACTACAATTCACCTGGATACTATCGCCATGATTAACCACCACGAGATCACAGTTTGCTAGTCTACTCTCGGGCTCTCGTAGGGGACCCATTGGAAGGAGTGCACCATTACCGATCTTGCGTTCACCATCAAGGACGCAAACTTCAACGGTGCGGATCAGCGGGTAATGCTGCAAACCATCATCGGCCAAGATCACATCACATTCCCGCGCAGCTAGCTCTGCCGCTTTGGCACGCTGTGCGCACAAGAACACCGCGGCGCCGCGACTAAAATGAATGAGTGGCTCATCACCAACTTCAGCCGCGCTGTGGCCACGATGAACTTTGACAACTTCCTCGCCGGACAGCGAACCGCCGTAGCCACGGCTAATTACACCAACGCGGAGGCCCTTGGCTTGAAAATGACCAATAAGCGAGGCAATTAACGGTGTCTTGCCGGTACCACCCACCGTGATATTGCCTATGACAATTACGGGGACACCACCTACTAGCCCTAACTGCCTCGAACTAAAGCGTTTAGCCGCAAAATAGCCCACTAGCCACGACAGGGGAGCCAGTAAACGAAGTATGCCTGGAGAACTTTGGTACCAGTGATTGAGAAAAAATTGCTTTACGCTCATTCGCTTTGTTGGCTAGTGGCTAGATGAACTTTACTATAGCCTGATTTCCCCACGGCATCGAGTACTGTTACCACCATCTGATGTGTTGCGGTTTTATCAGCCTCGATAGCCACGGTTATATCCGTACCGCTAAGCCCGGTTTCTTGTAGCGCGCTCACAATGGTTTCAGCGTCGGAATTTGGTAGCGCAATACCGTTGACCGTAATCAAACCGGTAGCTTGAACCGCGATGCGGATATCAGCTTCTGCTCGCTCGGCTTCGTTGCTCGCTTGCGGTAAGTCAACGGAAAGCTCACTTTCGGTTTTGAACGTTGTGGTGACCATAAAGAAAATTAACAGCAGAAAGACCACATCAATCAGCGGAGTTAAGTTGACCCCTTCTCTGGTTTTGCTGCGACGAGCGAACTTCATGAGCTTTCTTCACCCTTCTTCGAAGTGTTTTTCTTCGTTGCGGTTTTCTGGGCGACAGCCTTCTTAACAGGTGCTTTTTGCTCAGTTGCCGATGCTTTTGCTGGCACTCGCTTTGCGGCGCTATTTTTCGCTGGGGATTTTATCGACGGTTGGGCGAACATCGCATCAACGAATTTCACGCACTCTTTTTCAAGGCTAACCGCAATAGACTCAATTCGACGGCCAAAATAGCGATCAAGCATTGTGGCTGGAATCGCGACACTCAGTCCCGCTGCGGTAGTGATTAGCGCTTTACTAATCCCTCCTGCTAGTAAACTTGCGTCACTAGTACCCTCGGTAACAATGGCGGCAAAAACATCAATCATGCCGGTAACGGTGCCCAGCAACCCAATTAGCGGGGCAATGGTGGCGATCACACCCAATGCGGTAAGAAAACGTTCAAGATCATGAAGCACTTGACTCGCTGCCGCCTCCATACTCTCCTTAACGGTATCTCGACCATGCGAAGCGTTAGCAATACCCGCGGCAAGAATGTGCCCCAAAGGAGAACTGTTACGGAGGCTTCGAAGCTTGTCGTTACTGAGCTGCCCTTGATCTTTGTACTGATGCCAGACCTCTGCGGTTAAATTCTTTGGCAAGATGTTAGTTGGAAGCAACGCCCAATAGCGCTCCAACGCAATAGCTACCACTGCTATAGAACATAATACGAGCGGCAGCATTAGCCAGCCACCTGCCATTAAAATATCGTACACAAACTACCCCTTAATTCACCGAGACCTCGCAGTCTTTAGTGGAAATGAGTTCTAAACAACTTAATCGGATCAACTCAACGTCATCCACCTCCGAAAAGGTTATAGCGCCTACCTTAGCTGTGACAAGTGTTTTAACGCCAAATTGTGATAATTTATGAATTACTGTCGCTGAAGGGTGGCCAAATCGATTGTCTTGACCTGCTGAGATGATCGCGATATTTGGATTTAACTGGCTAAGTAAGGCGTAGGATGTTGAGGAAGCACTTCCGTGGTGAGCAAGAACCACCACATCAGCGCTAAGTGAAGGCCACATTCGCAGCATCGCCAATTCATCCTTTATGCTCATGTCGCCAAGGAGCAAAAGGCGCTTATTTCCCAGTTCAATTAGCCATGCGCAGCTATGACCGTTATTTCTTTCGTGGCGCTTGGCATAACGAGGCCAGAGCACCAAGCTTCTTGCTTCACCCACTTGCCAGCGCTGTCCTGCGATGCATAGCTGCTCCCCGTCAAAGCGATGAGCTGGGAGCAATGCCCTAAACGCTTTTAGCCCACCGGCGTGATCCGCATCACCATGACTAAGAAAGTAGTTGGCTGAGATTGGCTTCAACGTGGCCATTAACGGCCAAATTGTCCGTTCGATCACCGCACCGAACTCCTCGCTACCATAACCGGTATCATACAGACTAAATGTACCCTGGGAGAACACACTTAGCGCGCTGCCCTGCCCCACGTCATGGACCCTTATCTGACTTAGTTTTGCGTTAGCCGTCCAACCTGTTAGCAAAATAAAGCAGGCAAGTAATCTTAGCGAGTACGGACTAATCACCGCTAGATACAAACAGCCAATAAACAGCCCGAGGTACCAGTCCGCACTCACTGTGAGCCAACCAGGATACGCCGTGGGTAGCCAATTGATGATATGCTGCAACAGTTGCTCCACACTATTGGCGGGGGCCGTTAGCGGAACGATCAGTGCAGTGAGCGCCGCCGGCACAACTAGCCCCCACAACGGCACAACAATCAAGTTAGCGGCGAATGACTGAAAAGGATTGGTGGGAAGTTGACTAACCCCTCCGGCCAGCAGGCTCATAAAGAATTGTGCCGTACTAACCTTAGCGATTTGGCCACCTCTAGCACCTACATAAATGAGCAAAATACATAGCACCGCGCTAAAGGAATACCAAAAGCCCGGACGCCAGAGTAGCCCCGGAGACCAAAGCACAAGAACAAGCGCTACGGCTGCAAGGATTGCATAGCGATTCATAGCTCTGGCTAACCACCAAGTAACAGCCGCCAAGAGAATCATTAGCCACACTCTCCCTACTGCAACACCCCATACAACGCATAGTAAATAACCGCCAATGGCCGCTAAACTCAAACAGCGCGCGGTATAGAGGCCAAAGAAGCGTCTCGACAGCCAGCCTATAGTTAAATAGATAATACCGATATGAAGACCGCTCACCACGAAGAGATGTAATGTACCCGAGCGTTGCAGCTGCTCTACCTCTGATTCCTCCAGTAAGTTGAAATGTCCGAGAACCAAAGCTCGTAACCTTGGGTGCGCAACGTATTCCGGCTCAGTTAGCTGCTGAGGACAAGTGCTCACAAAACTGTCCGAATAGCTATATGGCTGCAATTGCTGCTGACGCTGAAGTCGGTTGCCATAGTCTTCTGGAGCCGGTCGATAGCGCCAGCTCAAGGCACCGCTGAACTTACAGTTGGGCTCAACCGTTATCCCCTTCGCTATGCGCACACGAAGCTCACTGCCGACAAAACTCAGCTGCTGTGAAAATAGGCTTTGATTGACCTCAGCTACGCGAGCCTCGATACTTCTGGGTAGATCTGTCAGCCGTGAATAGTGCTGAGCGCTAAAGATCACAGCTAAGAGCACTACCAGATAAGGATGACGACGCCAAAGCAACAGCAAACTTAAAATCAGCAAGCCATACCACCACCCCGCGAGCGCGACATAATTTGCTATCATCCAAACAAGCAGTATGAGAATGAGCATAATGACAACAAACATGAAGACCCTCCTACTTGTTAAGCACAGTAAGACTGGCAATACGCAACAATTATGCGATGCCTTCATTGAAGGTGCCGAACGCGTATCGGGCGTTAAAGTTCGGGTAGTTGAAGCGCTTCAAGGGGGACCAGAAGACTTAATGAACGCCTCGGCACTGGTCATTGCGACGCCTGAGAACTTCGGCACAATGTCAGGCGCAATAAAACACTTCTTTGATCAGACTTATTATGAAGTGGAAGCGCTTCAGCTTGCACTACCGTTTCAGTTAATTATTAGCGCTGGTAACGATGGAACCGGCGCCGAGAAGGCGCTCCAACGTATTCTCACCGGCTACCGCTATCGGCAAATTGGTGACACGCTCCTCGTTAAAGGAGAACCGCAAGATAGCCACCTAATTTCGGCTAGAGAATTAGGCGAATCAATGGCTGCCGCCCTAGAATTGGGTATTATTTGAACGGTTTTTAGTTAGTAGCTCATTATTAAATCGCTTTCCCCGCGTTTTAATAGATTTTTCGACCCAACGGGCACATAATTAAACAACTAATTTGAAACCAAAGACTTAAATGGCCAAAAACTTCTTTAAAAAGATCATGCCTGACCCTCAGTATATTCGTGAGCATAAAGGGCTGGCTTGGATTCAACATTGGTTGGCCGACGGCAGCCTATGGCACTTAAATCGTCGTTGCGTGGCACGAGCTGTCTTTATTGGCATATTCTGTAGCTTCCTCCCCATACCATTTCAGATGCTTGCCGCGGCGGCACTCGCCGTGTTATTTCGTGCCAATATTGCACTGTCTGTGGTATTGGTGTGGATTAGCAACCCCCTTACAATGCCCATCCTCTTCTATGGGGCCTATCGCGTTGGACTTCTACTACTTGGACAACCACCTATCCCAATGCCCGAAGAACTGACTCTTGTTTGGCTTGGCGATCAGCTTGCCACTTCGTGGCTTCCATTCTTAGTTGGCTGCGTCAGTTGTGGACTCTTCTTTGGTGGTATTGGCTGGTTTGTGGCACGAGGATTTTGGCGATTTCACGTAGTCAACGCCTGGCAGAAGCGACGTAATCGTAACAACTAGCGGCGTAATCGTAACAGCTAGCGGCGTAATCGTAACAGCTAGCGGCGTAATCGTAACAACTAGCGGCGTAATCGTAACAACTAGCGGCGTAATCGTAACAACTAGCGGCGTAATCGTAACAACTAGCGAAGCAAGCAATTAGATCTCTAACTGCAAAACCTTCGCCGGATCTACCCGTGACGCACGCCAAGCGGGAAAAACGGACACCAACGAGCTCGCACAAATAGCCACCCCCGCCACCAAGGCAATGGTCTCGACTTTTAAGAATACTGGGATGAAATCAACGGGGTAAACGTCGGAGCTTAGCAGTGTTACGCCGCTAAACAGCTCAATTAGCTCACCTAACCAAGGTAGCACTAGGCACACCAGAATACCTGCCAAAATTCCCTTTAACGCGGCGTAAACGCCAACCATAAAGCCCTGACTCACAAAGATTCGCATGATCGCAAAGCGAGAAGCGCCCATTGACCTGAGGATGGCAATATCAGATTTTTTCTCAATTACCACCATCGTCAAGGTTGTCACAACATTAAAAACGGCCGCCAGAATAATCAGTAACAGCAGTAAGTTAATCATCTGTTTTGAGGTCTGGATGGCGAACGAAAGCTGGCGGAATTGGCGCTGCCAGCTTTTCGATGTATAACCGCCCCCAAGGCTTTCTGAAATCAGTAGCCCGGTTATATCAGCGCGATAAAGATCGGTCAGCTTAAGCTTAATACCGTCAACACGACTTCGCTTCAGCCAAGCTTGAGCGGAATCAATCGTAGTTATTGCCAGCACCTGATCGAGCTCTGTGCCTGACGCAATAATCGCAACCACCTTAAGCCGTCGGATAGTGGGCTGAGTAGTGGCGGAATCGCCCGGAATCATTAGCGTAAATAACTGCCCTACCGAGAGATCAAGTTTCTCGGCAATTCCTGCTCCCAATACAATTGATTCGCCATCACTCAACGCTGAAAGATCGCCGGCTTCCACAAAATTAGCCAAAGGGCTAAACTGCGCCTCCAACTCAAGATCAACCGCGGAGAGCATACCCGGCGCAACCGTCGTGCCACTCTTAAACAATACCGATTGATTAATATACGGTGCAGCCGAAGTAACCTCGGGAAGCGCCTCCAATACCTCAATAGTTTGCTGCCACTCCTCAATACCGCCGTAACGACTTAATTCGACATGGGGTACTAAGTTTAAGATACGCTCTTCTAGTTCGCGTTCAAAACCATCAATGACGGCAATCACCACCACTAAAATAGCTACCGACAGCGCGAGCCCCTTGCCTGCGAGGCTGGAAATAAATCCAATTAGAGAGCCCTGTTGGCTAACTTTTGAGTAACGCTGACCCACATCAAAACTAAACCGCATTAGTGGTCCTCTAGTTTGCCGTTGGTAAGCGTAAGTACCCTATCGGCGTACTCGGCAAAGCTGGGATCGTGGGTGACGATCACAAACGCTGTAGAAGCTGAACGACTCAGCGTCTTGATCAGATCGCGAACTTCAGATGCTGTTTCCACATCCAAGTTACCGGTTGGTTCGTCCATCAGTACCACTGCGGGGCTATTGGCTAGCCCCCGCGCAATGGCAACACGCTGTCTTTCACCTCCAGAAAGCTGGTTCGGGCGATGCTTTGCGCGGTCCGAAAGGCCGACTTTAGCCAGCAAATCTAGCGCGACAACACGCGCCTTCGCGCTGCTCATGCCAGCGATACGAAGTGGCATAGCCACATTTTCCAGCGCACTAAACTCGGGCAGAAGGTGGTGAAATTGATAGACGAAACCAAGTGAATGGTTACGCACACGATCACGCTCTCGCTCGCCTGTCTTCTGCCAACAACAGTCCGCCAACGTGACTTCACCTGAGTCTGGGTGATCGAGGCCTGCTAGCAAATTCAGCAAGGTTGATTTACCACTTCCGGATTTGCCAACAATCGCCACCATCTCACCTTCATGAACCGTCATTGCCAAATCACGGAGAATGGGTAATTCATTCTGACCTTGAAGATAGGATTTACTGATGCCTTGGGCTGACAACATAACTCTATTCATAGTTTAACGCTTCCGCTGGTTCAATGGTTAAAGCCTTCTTCACGGGATGCCAAATAGCGAAAGTTGCAATCACCGCCGTGGCGATGTTAACGAGCGCAACGTCCCACCAATCAAGAGAGGTTGGCAGATAGTTAACGTAGTACACACTAGGATCAAAGAGATACACGCCAAGCGTATCCTGAACCCAATTACTAAATTCTCTGAAGTAGAGGCTCAACAGCACGCCAATGCTTGAGCCGAGTAGAATTCCAGAGCCGCCAATTATCAACCCCTGAAACGCAAATATGCGCCCTGCGGCATGACGAGAGAGCCCCTGTGTTCTTAGTACCGCAATGCTCTTACGTTTATTGAGTACCTGCATGGAGAGCGCGGCGATAACATTAAAGGCCGCCACCGCCACAATCGCTAGCAGGACGAAAGAGGTGATGCGTTTCTCCATCGCGATTGCGGCGAAGAGCGCCTGATGCTTATCCTGCCAGGAGCTCACGTGAGTGATCCCGCGTTGAACTTCAAGACGCTGAATAAGTGGTGCTAAATCAAACGCTCTATTGGTGCGCACCGCCAACTCTGTTTGGTAGTCACCCGCTCGCGTCAATAATTCGCCAACCTTCAGTGGGATATATACCTGCGACGTGTCAGTGTCCGAATTAGTACTATAGAGACCGATAATTTTTAACGTTTTGCTTCGAGGAAAAAGACCGGCTGGGGTCGAACTAAAGCTAGGGAGCAGTAACGTAAGTGAATCTCCCACCTGCAACCGCCACCGTCGAGCCTGAAGCTGACTAATAACGATATGAAAGCGATCATCACGCTCTAGCCAACGTCCGTCCACGAGGTATCCATTCATTGGCACCACAAGAGGATAGCTGTCGAAGTCAACCGCATTGACCTCCACGCCCTGAAGTTGCGAGGCAGACTGCCCAATTGCGGTAAAGCGCAGCACCGGCGCAACAGCCAGGATATCTGGGTCTGATAGGCTAGCTGAATAATCGTGAGAAGGGTTCAATAGAAGGTGGGGTTCCGCCGCGACCACGCGAGCGCGGATTTCATCGGAGAAGCCATTTAACACCGACATAACCGTGATTAGACTGCACACACCTAGGGCGATTCCAAGGACCGAAGTGAGGGTGATAAATGAGGCAAACCAGCCGGCATGTTTAGCGCGCAGGAATCGCCAGGCAACTGAAAGCAGAAATCTCTGCGTCATGTTTCACAATATCCAATAGCAGTAACTGAGTGTTAATTTTCTCCATGATACACTGCTACAATGAATTCACACTATGGAAAATGTTATGAAACTTGCTGTTGTTTGTTTATTGCTTAGCCTCACACTTGTATCGGCTGATGTTCTATCCGAAGAAATCGTGATTCCTGTGGGTCAACAGGGTAATAATGAACTCACGCTACCCGCCAATGGGCAAACGCAATTGGAAGTACTCACGGCGTTCGGTGAACCAGCTAGCGAGTCAATGCCAATTGGTGATCCAGCCATCAGCAAGTGGCACTATGAGCACTTTATTGTTGTTTTCGAGGAAGACCGTGTTTTGAGCGCAGTAAGAAAGGTTGAAAGTGAGTGAAATACTTGGTCATCGCGGATGCAGGAAACGCTTCCACGATAACACCATGGAAGCGTTTTGGGCGGCCTACGAATACCACTGTGACGGCATAGAACTCGACGTACGTCCCACTGCAGACGGTCGCTTAGCGCTCTATCACGACAACAAACTCGGCGCTAAAGCCATTCATGAAAGCACTAGCAGTGAAATTATTGCTACCGACTCTCGCATCCTCTTTGACGATCAACTTGCTCAGCTACCGCCCTACCCCGGCATGATTCAACTCGAACTCAAACCGGCACCGCTTAGCATTTGGCAACAGCAGTTCGCGCTCGTTGCAGCGTTTGCCAAAGAAAACCCGAACGTTGTTCTAACCTCGTTTGATAGACGATTACTAGCAATGATTAACAGAGATCACCATGAACTCCGACGCGGGCTGCTCGTTGACAAATTGGACTGTAACCCGGTTGGGTTAGCGTGGGGCTTGGGCTGCGAACTCATTGCCGTACGCAACAACAGTGTAAGCTTAAGTCTGATTAAGAAGGCAAAATCGCACGGACTAGCCGTAAGTGTGTGGACGGTAAATAGTTTGAAGAGAGCGAAATCTTTGCGGAAATTAGGGGTCGATCAGATAATCACTGACCGCCCCTGGGCGTTTTGTCCGCAGCTTAATCGTTAAGACGACCAACCCGCTCTAGCCCTTCCAATGCCGCGACACGATAAGCCTCGGCCATGGTTGGGTAATTAAACGTTGAGTTCACAAAGTACTCAATACTGTTATTACCAGCAGGCTGATTCATCACCGCTTGACCAATATGAATAATCTCCGATGATTCGGCACCAAAACTATGAACTCCAAGTATCTCCAGTGTGTCCACATGGAACAAGAGCTTCAGCATACCTACTTCATCACCGGTAATTTGTGCACGAGCAATATTCTTAAAGAACGCTCGACCTACTTCGTATGGGATACGCGCAGCGGTCAATTCGCTTTCCGTCTTACCGATTGAGCTAATCTCCGGCAGAGTATAAATACCGGTAGGTACATCATTAACAAATCTGACCTGTTCACCACCAAGCATGGCTGCCGCCGCTGAACGACCCTGATCGTAAGCCGCTGACGCTAGCGCTGGCCAACCAATGACATCCCCCGCACCATAAATATTCTCTACCTCGGTACGATAGCTCTCATCAACTGAAATCTGGCCACGGTGATTCGCCTTAAGACCGATAGCCTCGAGATTCAAATCGCTGGTGTTACCCGTTCTACCGTTACAGAACAAGATGGCATCACCGCGAAGACGTTTACCGGAGGCTAAGAACAGTGTCACGCCGTCGTCGTCTACTTCTAGACGCTCTTCCTCTTCGTTGTGACGAACGTTAACGCCCATATCACGCAGGTGGTAGCCTAAAGCATCAGAAATTTCATCATCAAGGAACTCAAGTAAACTTGAACGAGTATTAATAAGGTCTACATGAACACCTAAACCCGCAAAAATACTCGCGTACTCACAACCAATGACACCCGCACCATAGACAATCAGCGTCTTGGGGGTGTTATTAAGATGTAAGATTGAGTCCGAACAAAACACGCGCGGATGATTAAAGTCCATATGAGCAGGGTGATAAGGGCGTGAACCAGTGGCAATCAGCACGTTCTTGGCGCTAATTTTCTCTTCAATACCCGACTCCCCGGCTACATCAACGGTATTCGCGTCAACAAACGAGGCAACACCCGTAACAACCTTAACGCCATTACGCGCTAGCATCTCAGTGCGTAGCTTGACTTGCTTACGAATAACTCGCTCAGCTTGCTTAAGCACCTTGGGATAGCCAAAAATCTGTGGCGCATCAACGTCACGAAACATCGGCAAGGTATTGAACTGAATAATGCGACGAACAGCTTGTCTTAGCGCTTTTGAAGGTATGGTGCCTTTGTGAGTGCAATTACCACCCACGAAGTGTTGTTCCTCGATCATACATACACGCTGATCCAGCTTTGCGGCGTGCAGTGCTGCCCCTTCACCAGCGGGGCCAGAACCAATAATAAGTAGATCGTAATCGTACGACGGCATAAATTACTCCGTTTTTATTTTTTTGTTGCGTCGTTGAACAGTGGCTGTAAAGTTCCGCCGACTGCTAAAACATCTTGCTTTGCAGCTTTTTTCTTGCGCTGCTTCTCTTCATCACACAGTGTGTCATTACCACCACAAATGTCGCAATCTTCCTTCATGCCAATGGTATTAAGGCCACCGCATGAACCGGCAATGGGCTTGTTGCCCATAATAACGCCAACGGCCATCGCCCCGACTAACACTGCAAAAATAACAACACTCAATATGATAGTTAGCATGATTACTGCTCCGTTAATTCTGTAAATGCGGGCGAAGCTAATGTCTTTAGCTCACCGTCTTCCGCATAGATAAAAAAAGCCGCTAGATCTAAGCTGGTAGCAATCTCATAACCCGCTTCAACACCCGCGGAATTTAACGCGGTAGCCCAACCGTCTGCCTGCATAGCATTTTCAGCTACAACTGTCACCGACAGCGTGTTGTGCTGAATTGGGTACCCCGTTATTGGATTGATGGTGTGACCATAGCGTTTTTCGCCCTCAACAAAGAAGTTGCGATAGTCGCCAGAAGTCGCCACGCCCAGTGAATCAAGCGCTACCGCTAAGATGGGATTACCACCCTCCAAACTGGGACGTTCAACTCCAATCTGCCATATTGTACCACGTTCGTTACGGCCTTTAGCTACCACTTCACCGCCAATTTCCACCATGTAGTGGGAATACCCTAGCATCTCAAGCCGCCGGGCTACCGCATCGGCGCCATAACCCTTGGCTATGGAAGACAGATCAATGTACATGCCCTGCGGGCGGCTCAGCTGCTGATCTACTAAGGATATTCGCTCACAACCAACCTGAGAAAGTGCCCGCTGCACATCCTGCTCACTGGGCGCTTCATCACCCCGATTGGAAGGACCAAAACCCCAGAGGTTAACCAGTGGCCCGATACTTACGTCGTAGTGTGTTGGCGCCGCTTCGCAGATTGCTAGGGCCGCAGACAGCACCTCGGCAAGCGCTGTAGATAGGCGAAAGTCAGTTTGCTCGCTGACATTAATCAACGATAGCTCGGAGTCGGATTGATAGGTGGACATTGAATTGTTAATCGACCTAAGAATTCGATCAACCTCTTGCTTCAACGCTTCGCCATCAACCGTGTCTTCACTCACCACCACGATATGGTAGCGAGTACCCATAGTGGGACCTTCGATGAGGGTGGACGTGCCGCCCGTATCGCAGCCGTACACAACCAAAAACAGGGCCAAAAGCCCTGTTTTTAATAAGCGATTAAGCTTAACCACCGAAGTCATCCAACATGATGTTTTCGTCTTCAACACCTAGATTCTTCAGCATGGTAATCACCGCTGCGTTCATCATTGGTGGACCACACATGTAGAACTCACAGTCTTCGGGTGCTTCATGCTCCTTCAGATAGTTCTCCAGAAGGACGTTATGGATGAATCCAGTTGCGCCTTCCCAGTTGTCTTCCGGCTGGGGATCAGACATCGCAAGCGTCCAACTGAAGTTTTCATTCTCTTCAGCTAGCTTATCAAACTCTTCCGTGTAGAAGGCTTCACGAAGTGAACGCGCGCCGTACCAGAAAGAAATCTTACGCTTAGATTGCAGACGCTTGAGCTGGTCAAAAATGTGCGAACGCATTGGCGCCATACCTGCACCACCACCTACGAATACCATTTCAGCGTCAGTATCTTTCGCGAAGAATTCACCGAATGGGCCGTATACGGTAACTTTGTCACCTGGTTTCAGGTTGAACACCCAAGACGACATAATTCCTGGCGTAAGCGATAGATTATTCGGCGGCGGCGTAGCACAACGGATGTTGAACTTCACGACACCCTTCTCTTCTGGGTAGTTAGCCATCGAGTATGCACGGATAGTGGTTTCTTTAACATCTGAAACCACATCGAAGAAACCAAAACGCTCCCAGTCACCGCGATATTCTTCTTGAATGTCAAAATCACTGTACTTAACAGTATGAGGAGGACACTCAAGCTGAACATAACCGCCAGCACGGAAATCTACGTTTTCACCTTCAGGCAGCTTAAGCGTAAGCTCCTTAATAAAGGTTGCTACGTTCGGGTTTGACTCAACGGTACATTCCCACTTCTTAACACCGAAGACTTCTTCAGGTACTTCGATCTTCATGTCCTGCTTAACGTTTACCTGACAGCTCAAGCGCCAGCCTTCCTTCGCCTCTCGACGAGTAAAGTGTGGCTCCTCAGTAGGTAGCAAATCACCGCCACCACTGAAAATCTTACAGGTACACTGCGCACAACTACCACCGCCACCACAGGCAGAAGAAAGAAATACGTTATTCGCAGCAAGAGTTTGCAACAACTTGCCACCGGCAGGGACAACGATATCGCGTTCGTCGTTGACGTTGATCGTCACGTCACCCGAATTCACTAACTTTGAACGCGCACTTAGAATTACAACCACTAACGCCAAAACGATGACGAGGAACATTGCAACACCAAGGACGATAGTCATACTAGAAATACTCATTACATCCTACCCCTTAAAGCTGGATACCACCGAACGACATGAAGCCAAGCGACATCAAGCCTACGGTAATAAATGTGATACCCAAACCGCGTAAACCATCTGGTACATCACTGTACTTGAGCTTTTCACGAATACCAGCCAAAACAACGATCGCAATCGCCCAACCAACACCAGCGCCGGCACCGTAGACAATTGACTCACTGAATGAGTAGCTACGTTCAACCATTAGCAATGTTGCACCTAAAATGGCGCAGTTCACGGTGATCAACGGAAGGAAGACACCCAACGCGTTATAGAGCGACGGGACGTACTTGTCTAAGAACATCTCCATGATCTGAACGAGTGCAGCAATTACGCCGATGTAGCTCAATAGTCCAAGGAATGCTAGATCGACTTCTTCCATACCTTCAATTCCGGTCCAAGTTAGCGCACCCGGAGCAAGAAGGTTTGTATAGATCAAGTTATTGACTGGGACGGTAACCACAAGTACCACAACAACTGCGATACCTAGACCAATTGCGGCTTCAATCTTCTTCGATACAGCCAGGAAGGTACACATTCCAAGGAATGCAGCCAAAGCCATGTTCTCAATGAAGATAGACTTAATAAAAATACTTAGAAACTGTTCCATCGATTAACCCTCTGCCGTGCGCGAATTCGGAGCAATGACGAAATCAGGCGTCTCAATCTGCTCACGCTTGTAACTACGCAGTGCCCAGATGAAAAGACCAATGATGAAGAATGAGCTAGGTGGCAACAACATTAGGCCGTTAGGCTCGTACCAGCCGCCTTCAGAGATAGGCTGAAGAATGGTGTAACCAAACAACTTACCAGCGCCCAACAACTCGCGGAAGAAACCAACAACGAAAAGCACTAAGCCATAGCCCAAACCATTACCTATACCATCCCAGAACGATGCCTTTGGACCATTCTTCATAGCATAGGCTTCAGCTCGGCCCAAGACGATACAGTTAGTAATAATCAAACCAACGAATACCGAGAGCTGTTTAGAAATCTCATAGGCATAGGCCTTGAGAACCTGATCAACAACAATAACCAGAGAGGCAATAATCGTCATCTGAACAATCAAACGAATACTGTTAGGGATCTGATTGCGTAACAAACTGATAATCAAGTTTGATAAGCCACATACCACTACCACCGCGATAGTCATCACCATTGCGACCTGAAGGCTACTTGTTACGGCTAGTGCCGAACAAACGCCAAGAATCTGCAACGCGATAGGGTTGTTATCGGCAATAGGCTTAGTCAATACATCTTTGACTGAATCACTCATAATTAAGCATCTCCCGCCTTAAGGTTTTGTAAGAACGCGAAGTAGCCGTTCTCACCCAGCCAGTATTCGATAGTGCCATCGATACCGTTGGTAGTAAGTGTTGCGCCTGAAAGACCATCAATTTGACCTTCTCCAGCCTGGCCAGCCTTGGTAACACTTAACTGCAATTCGTTATTGCTGTTGTAAAGTGTTTTACCCGGCCACTGAGCCTTCCAACGAGGATTGTCAACTTCACCACCTAGCCCTGGCGTTTCGCCATGCTCATAAAAGGTGAAACCTGCAACGGTGTTGAAATCATTCTCAAGAGCCAAGAAGCCCCACATTGTTGACCAAAGCCCTTTTCCGCGAACCGGTAATACGATACGGCTGATGTCGCCATTTTCATCAGAGAAAATGTAGACACGCGTCAGATTTTCACGACGACCGATTCCCGCAGGGTCTTCCGAGCGCTCAATCACTACTGATTGAGCATCGTCTTTAAGGACCTTATTAAGGTCATAGCCAACAGGTGCTTCCGTGAAGGTTCCCGCGTTGATATCAACGAAGCGTTCTTCAACAGAACCCCACTGCTCGGCAACGCTCTTTGAGTCATCGTAAGCATCCGCAGCGAGAAGTACGTTACGCTGAAGGTTTTCCTGTGCATTCGTCTCTTGCAGTGGCTT
The DNA here is from genome assembly GCF_003688415.1 of Umboniibacter marinipuniceus. Lineage (NCBI taxonomy): Bacteria > Pseudomonadati > Pseudomonadota > Gammaproteobacteria > Cellvibrionales > Cellvibrionaceae > Umboniibacter > Umboniibacter marinipuniceus. The sequence goes on along the minus strand of NZ_REFJ01000002.1, from coordinate 212,950 downwards.
TAACACAACAGCCGCCGCTGCAACGAAAATACCACAGACTAAACACAACAGGATGGCGACGATAAACGTGCGCGCTGTGCTCTCTTTATTAGCCACGTGCTAACCTCCGCTTGATATTCGCTTGAACCACGAAGTGGTCGAAGATAGGTGCAAACAGGTTGGCAAAAAGAATCGCCAACATCATTCCTTCAGGGAAAGCCGGATTCACTACACGAATCAAGACCACCATGAAGCCGATGAGTGCGCCATAGAAGAAACGACCGCGATTGGTCATTGCCGCTGACACGGGATCGGTAGCCATGAAGACCATACCGAATGCAAAGCCACCAATAACTAAGTGCCACGCAGGCGTCATTGCGAACATTGGGTTGGTCTCAGAACCAATCATATTGAACAAGGTAGCGGTTGCCGCCATGCCCAACAAAACACCCAACATAATGCGCCATGAAGCGATACGCGTAGTCAGCAAGACGCAAGCGCCAATCAGAATAGCTAGTGTTGATGTTTCGCCCATTGAACCTTGGATATTTCCAAGGAAAGCGTCCATCCAGGTCACGCTGTTTTGCATGACTTCCATGCCTTGAGCTGCCGCTAGTGATAACGCAGTTGCACCCGTGTAACCGTCTACAACCCATACTGCATCACCAGACATTGCTGCTGGGTAGGCAAAGAATAGGAAGGCACGACCGGTAAGCGCAGGGTTCAAGAAGTTCTTACCCGTGCCACCAAATACTTCTTTACCAACTACAACACCGAAGGAAATACCCAATGCCACCATCCATAATGGGATAGTTGCCGGTAGCGTTAAAGCAAATAGGATTGAAGTAACGAAGAAACCTTCATTCACTTCATGGCCGCGAACCATTGCGAACATCACTTCCCAGAAACCACCCACGATGAATACGGTGAGGTAAACTGGCAAGAAGTAGAGCGCACCGTGATAGAGGTTGGCCCAGAAGCTGGCCGAATTGATCATCGACTCGCCAAGTAAAGCACCACGCCAGCCTTCAATGCCCGTTGCACCCATTGCTTCAAGTGCAGTGTTAGCCTGGAAGCCGGTGTTGTACATCGCCCAGAACATACAAGGTAGCGCTGCGAACCACACCATAATCATGATGCGCTTCAAATCGATACCATCACGCACGTGCGCGGTTGTTTTAGTTCGATCATTTGGCTGGTATAGGAAGGTATCAACCGCTTCGTAAAGCGCGTACCATTTCTCCCACTTACCGCCGGTGTGGAAATGTGGTTCTAAATTATCGAGAATCTTACGCATAGCTTAACCCTCCTTCTCAATCGTTGTCAGATTGTCGCGGAGCATTGGACCAATCTCGTGCTTACCAGGGCAAACAAAAGTTAGCAGCGCTACGTCTTCTTCATCAAGCTCAAGGCAACCAAGCTGTTGGGCCGCTTCAGTGTCTTTCACCACCAAAGAACGAATCAACTGAGTTGGTAGAATATCGAGAGGCATGACGCGCTCGTAGTTGCCAATTGGAACAATGGCACGTTCCGAACCGTTACAACTGGTGGTCATGTCGTACAATTTATTAAACAGACTTGATAGGTATACGGGAGTGGTAGAGAAACGGTTTGCTCCAAGCCCTGCATAATGCAGCATTGGACGTTCGTAACCCTCAAGCAATACGGTAACTTGGCTATGGTAACGACCCAAGAAAGACGTTGTGCCTTCAGCAGTTCTTCCACCTAGTACCGAACCAGTAACGATTCGATTTTTACCTTCTTTTAGCTCACCTGCCGTGAGCTGATCCAAGCTAGCACCAAGGAGAGTGCGCACTAGACGAGGCTTTTCAACCTGTGGGCCAGCTAACGCTACCACACGACTTGCATCAAGCTTACCCGTAGCAAAGAGCTTACCAAAGGCAATAACGTCTTGGTAACCAATAGACCAAACAGTCTTATTCGTGCCGACCGGATCAAGGTAATGAATGTGAGTGCCTGCCAAGCCCGCCGGATGCTTACCGTCGAAGCGTGCAATTTCAATCTGAGCGGTTTCCTTCGCCAGGTTCTCGCCATCATTCTGACACACGTAAACCCGACCTTTAGTTAACTTCTCAAGTACGCTCAAACCCAAAGCAAAATCAGCCTTTTGCTCGGCAATCACTACACGAGGATCCGCAGCAAGCGGATTGGTGTCAATGGCCGTAACAAAAATTGAATTTGCCTGCGAACCTAGCGCAGGGACTTTTGAGTATGGACGCGTTCTAAACGCAGTCCAAAGACCCGAAGCAACTAACTTCTCTTCCAGTGTCTCACGTGTAGCGGCTGCTACATCAACGACACCGAAGTCGACAGCTTCGTCGCCCTCTACTTCAATAACTAAAGATTCGAATACACGACGAGCACCGCGATTAATCGCGGTAACTGTACCAGAAGCAGGTGCAGTGAATACTACCCCTTCATTCTTCTTGTCTGAGAATACTACTTGACCGCGCTTGACGATTTCGCCTTCACGCACTGCCATAGTAGGCTTCATGCCGTTGTAATCAAATCCGACTACAGCAACGGTGTGAATAGGATTCACTTCACCAATTGCTTGCTCTGGCGAACCTGAGATCGGAAGATCGAGGCCCCGGCGGATTTTTATCATACGTCTCTGCCCAAATAATGAAAGTTCATTGTGACAACCAAAATACTAGCTGAAAAAACAGCTAATACCTTACAAAGCAAAGCCGAGACTAGCGGAATGCTACCTCGACTTTGTAAAATTTCAGCGGCATTGTAAAAGCACTGAGGAGATTTATCCAGTGAAAATCCCCATATTCACGAAGACAGTATTGCCTACAAAATTAGTCTTGACGTGGAATAATGTCGTACTTCACCCCAGCAAGACGCTCAACGATGCGTTGAACCTGACAAGAATAGCCGAATTCGTTGTCATACCAGCAGTACAAAACAGCATGACGACCATTGACGATAGTAGCCTTGGCATCAAAAATACACGCGGTGCGCGAGCCAACGAAGTCTGAAGAAACAACATCTGGCGAATCGGTAAAATCGATCTGTTTGCGTAGCGACGAATGGAGCGAGATACGACGCATGAATTCGTTCAACTCTTCCTTGGTGGTTTCTTTTTCCAACGTTAGATTAAGAATAGCCATGGAAACGTTTGGCGTGGGTACGCGAATTGCATTACCGGTCAACTTGCCAGCCAGTGAAGGTAGAGCTTTAGCAACCGCCTTTGCCGCACCTGTTTCAGTCAGAACCATATTCAATGGCGCTGCGCGACCACGACGTTCAGCACTGTGGAAGTTATCGATCAAGTTCTGATCGTTAGTGAATGCATGAACCGTCTCAACATGACCATTCTCAACACCGTACTCATCCATCATGACACTCAGAACCGGAGTAATGGCGTTGGTGGTACAGGAAGCCGCGGAAACGATTTTATCCGAAGGCTGAATTGCCTCGTGATTGATGCCATAAACGATATTCTTGATGTCACCCTTACCCGGCGCAGTCAATAGCACCTGAGAGATACCCTTACTCTTAAGGTGTAATCCCAGACCCGCCTCATCACGCCACTTGCCGGTGTTATCAACAAGAATCGCGTTATCGATACCGTAGGAGTTGTAGTCGATATCATCGGGTGCATTCGCGTAAATGAACTGAATGGGGTTGCCGTTACAAATCAGGCGATTATTTTCTTCGTCAACGCGTATCGTACCTTTAAAGCCACCGTGAACAGAATCGCGGCGCAATAGTGAAGCGCGTTTAATCAAATCACCTTCGCCACCTGGTCGAACAACAACCGCTTTAAGACGAAGTACATCGCCGCCGCCAGTCTTTTCGATGAGCAAACGAGCCATAAGGCGACCAATACGACCGAAACCATAAAGGACAACATCGCGCGAATCATCAATGGGCTTCTTGGTGGAGTTCAGGCTGTCATCAAGGTGTGACTGAACGTATTCTTCAAGCGTGGCACCTGACTCATCATTCATGAAACCAACAGCTAGACGACCTACATCAATGTGTGAATAGCTTAGATCAAGCTTCGCCAACATACTGATAATTGGAAAGGTGTCGAACTCAGACAGCTCGTTATGCTCAATCTGGCGAACAAAGCGATGCGCCTTCATGATATCAATCACTGACTTATTCACTAGCGCTCGGCCGTAAATGTAACAAGAGACATTGTTTTCGCGATACATTTTACCAACGAGAGGGATCATGCCCTCGGCTAGCGCTTCGCGCGCTTTCCAATCTTGAAAGTAATCACTTGGTACAGGACGATTCTGCGTCATGGGGACACCTTTTTGGTTAATTAGTGTGTGGAGTAATCTGCCGCTAATTATGCGCTTGCACGCCAGTTTCATTCAACAATATAGCCATTTATTTGACTTATGCTTAGTTTGTAAAAGTGATAAACTCGCTATGGTCTGTTACTACCAAATTGTCAGGAAACTCTACTATGCCCCCTAGTTTGCCGTTCGCTAACTCTCCAGCGCGAATATCCAAATGGCCTGATTTACACGGTGTTGGCATCGCCCTTTCCTTGCATGAATGGCAGTGCACACAGCAGAAATTATTAGTCGTCATTTGCGCCAACGCGTCAATGGCTCTGCAACTGAGCGATGAACTGAGCTATTTAGCCAGAGACCAATACTCGGTCATTAACTTTCCAGAGTGGGAAACACTTCCTTACGATCAGTTTTCGCCACACCAGGACATTATTTCTGACCGCTTGAAGGCAATGAATGAGCTCCCGCGCTTGCAACGGGGCGTACTGATCATTCCCGCTGCCACGCTGAGCAATCGCCTTCCGCCCTGCGACTACGTTGAGCTTCGTGCTCTCAAACTGGAAAAGGGGCAGCTGCTCGATGTAGCACAACTCCGCACCAAACTAGGACGAAGTGGCTATCAGAACGTTGAGATTGTGAGAGATCACGGCCAGTATGCCGTACGCGGCAGCCTTATAGATATTTTTCCAATGGGTACAAGCGAACCGGTTCGTATTGACTTGTTCGACGACGAAATAGAAACACTCAAGTTTTTTGATGTCGACAGTCAGCGCACTACTCGCGCGGTGGAGTTCATAGAATTACTCCCGGCACAAGAAGTGCCTACAGATCGTAATCATCGGCTTGCCTTCGAGGAAGCCTGGCATGAGCAGTTCGACGTGGATTTTAACGCCGTGCCTATGTATCAAGACATTATCAATGGCTTAACAACACCGGGCATTGAATATTTTCTAAGCCTATTCTTCGATGAAACCACTTCTATTCTGGACTACTGCCCTACCGATAGTCACCTCTGCTTAGTTGGCGACATTAGCAGCGCCTTGGATCGTCATTGGCGGGATATAAGCAGTCGTTACGAGCAGTTCCGCGGCGATACACAGCGTCCTATTCTCGCGCCCCATTTGGCCTTTCATCCCGTGGACCAGAGCATGGCCAGAATTAAGGCCTTTGCACGATATCAATTGGCCATCGATGAACGGAACCCTATTCGCGATCTAGGCGTATCCATTGACGGACGCCGTGAGCAACCGCTTGAGATCCTCAAACAACACTTGAGCAAGCAGCGCAAGCCTGTGGTAATAAGTGTTGATTCCTTAGGTCGCCGAGAACTGCTGGACGAGCAACTTCGTAAAGCTGCCATAGCGGTTGAGTTAGTGGAACACTGGGACGACATTGCCGATCAGAGCACCGCAAGCTGCTACCTCCTCGCTTCACCCTTTTATGAGGGCACAATCACCCCGGCCGGAGTTCAAGTTTTTACGGATGCCGAGCTCTATGGCCTTCAGGTTCGCCAAACTCGGCGTCGTAACGAAGCGGTAAGCGATGACAGCCTAATTATCCGCGACCTTAGTCAGCTTGAAGTTGGCGATCCAGTAGTACATATCGAGCACGGAATTGGCCGCTATCGCGGCCTAGAGAACCTGACCATCGATGGCGAAGTTATTGAATTGGTTGCGCTGGAATATGCCGGCGATGCCACGCTCTACTTTTCGGTCGCCAGCCTCCATGTACTCAGCCGATATTCTGGCTCAGACCCTGATTCAGCACCCCTGCATCGCCTGGGGAGTGAAACGTGGAATAATGCCAAGCAAAAAGCCGCTGAAAAGGCGCGTGATGCGGCGGCTGAATTGCTGGATATCTACGCCCGCCGAGAAGCAAAGAAAGGCTTTGCGTTTCCAGATCCTGGCCCTGCACTGGGACAGTTTGCCGCGTCGTTCCCGTTCGAGGAAACACCTGACCAAGAAAAAACGATCAACGCCGTAGTGGCCGACATGATGGCCCCCCGTGCCATGGACCGATTAGTCTGCGGTGACGTAGGCTTCGGAAAGACAGAAGTCGCTATGCGAGCCGCCTTCGTCGCCGTTCACGCTGGCAAACAGGTGTCGATTTTAGTTCCAACAACCCTGCTCGCCCAACAACATTACGATAACTTCATTGATCGTTTCAAAGATTGGCCAGTTCGTATTGAGGTTATCTCTCGCTTTAAGAGTGACAAGGCTATTAAGGAAATCAGCGAGTCCCTCGCCGAAGGTAAGATCGATATCTTGATTGGCACCCATAAACTGTTGCAATCATCGCTAAAGTTTGACGATTTGGGCCTGTTGATTATTGACGAAGAACATCGCTTCGGCGTCCGTCAAAAGGAGCGCATTAAGTCGCTGCGCGCGGAGGTCGATATCTTAACAATGACCGCCACGCCCATTCCCCGAACCTTGAATCTTGCCATGAACGGTATGCGCGATTTATCGATTATCGCCACGCCCCCAGCCAAGCGCTTGAAGATCAATACCTTCGTCCGAGAAAATGATGACAATCTGATCAAGGAAGCTATCTTAAGGGAGATTCTTCGCGGTGGTCAGGTTTACTTCCTGCACAATGAAGTCACCACCATCGAGCGCACCGCCGAAGAAATCAAAGCATTGGTTCCTGAGGCGCGAATAGGTATTGGCCATGGTCAAATGCGTGAACGCGAGCTAGAACGCGTAATGTCCGATTTCTATCACCGTCGTACTAACGTCTTCGTGTGTACTACGATCATTGAAACGGGCATCGATATCCCCAATGCCAACACAATCATTATTCACCGAGCCGATAAGTTTGGTATCGCTCAACTCCATCAGCTGCGAGGGCGAGTTGGCCGTTCACATCACCAGGCCTATGCCTACTTGCTAACACCGCCCTATAAAGGCCTGAAGAAAGACGCTAAAAAGCGCCTTGATGCCATTGCGAATACCGGTGAACTCGGGGCAGGATTTACGCTAGCGACCCACGACTTAGAGATTCGCGGCGCGGGTGAACTACTAGGCGATCAACAGAGCGGCCAGATACACTCGGTTGGCTTCAGCCTTTATATTGATATGCTGGAACAAGCCGTCGCCGACATCAAAGCTGGACGAAGCCCCTCTGGCTTTGAAGGGCTCCAAACTACTGGCGAGGTCGACCTGCAGATACCAGCACTCATCCCCGATGATTATGTAGGCGATGTCAACGAGCGTTTAGTACTGTATAAACGAATCAGTAACACCAAGACCCCCGCCGAGCTCCGTGCCTTGCAGATTGAGCTCATTGACCGTTTTGGACTTTTACCACAACCCACTAAGCGCCTCTTCGACGTCAACGAAGTACGTCAGCGCTGTCAAACTATTGGGATTAAGAAGCTCGTATGCTCCGCAACGGGTGGTAAAATTGTCTTTGCCGACGCTACTACGATACAACCACTGCAAATTGTTCAGTTAGTCCAACAGCAGTCACGAATTTTCAGTCTACAAGGTGCCAACGAGCTCCGCTTCGGGTTACCATTGGAGGATCGAGAACAACGTTTGGTGTGGGTAAACGATCTCATCGACCATCTAAGTAAAACAACACAGGCCTCATAAATATGCGAGTAAAACTTCGTTGCCTAGCGCTCTTAAGCACTGCAATCCTGAGTCTACCTAGTCATGGATCAGAGAACTGGTATCGGGTGGAATTGCTCGTCTTCACCCAAGGAAATCAGGCAGACATAAACAGTGAACGCTGGCCAGAAACACCGCCGTTAAGTTACCCCCTTAACGCAATACATCTTCAACCCGCAGCCGCCGTCACTCAACAATTACTGGCTGATGAGCTAGAGAGCGCATACGCAATCAAGCCCAACAACGAGCTAGCAGTCAATAGCTCACCGTTGGCAACGACACCAACAGGCACGGGGACTGAGATCGACCTAGCGGTCAATGACAGTTCTGACACGAACCCGCTCGCGCCAGACCAGTTGATACTGTCCGATGTGAGCTCAGCTGAACCGTCACCGAGCGACCTGTTAGCCGTAGCGCCACCGCTTCGTGACTGGGTAAATCAACTACACGAACTATGGCAACAGAATAACATCTTAAGCACTGAAGCTAACTTGAACACCGCGGCAACCAATTCAGCAAGCGATGATCGCCAAAGCATGAATGAACTATGGGAACCGGAAGCCTCCCTACCGCAGTGGCAAATTGACCTCAACGAAATTACTCAACTGGTTCAACACTTCGCCGAGTATGTCCCCCTTGACGAAGATCTCTACGAGCTTTCTGATTCACGACTGACAGCCAATCGTTATAGAGTGCTCCATCACTCTGCGTGGCACCAGTATATTCCCCCGGCCTCAAACGGTGAGCCAATAGTAGTTCTGGGTGGAAGACAACTCGGCGAGCACTTCGAGCTAGAGGGTACCATTCAACTCGATCGTCAGCAGCGCTATGTTCATGCCGGCATAGATCTCTGGATGAGCACCTTTAAATTGGCACTTAGCGACGATGAACTCACTGAGCACTTGCCATCAATCCCGCCCCGAACTATCCGCGTCAATGAGGTTGAACTGCCTACTACGGATACGGCAGAGACTGACCCATTTAGCTTTAACACTAACTCGCCTATCACGTCAGGACTAATGATACCCTCCCTTGACGACAATCCAGCTGGGTCAGAAACTTGGGTGTCCACTCGGCATTTTAGTTTAAACACAACCCAACGAATGCGATCAGGCGTTCAATATTACGTTGATCACCCGGCATTTGGTGTAGTGGTGAAATTAACCCGATACGAAGAACGGGAGGCCTTGATGGATAGTTTGCTTCCCGCGCTGGCCGATGATGTCGCCGAGAGCGAATAGCCCCATCAATCAAATCCCACTGCTATAAAAAAACCGTACTCATGATAGTGAGTACGGTTTTTTTCGTTCTTCAAGCAAACACCGAAACGGGTAGTTAATTGTCTAAACAGGTACAACCTGCTCAGCTTGCAAGCCCTTATCTCCCGTTACCATGTCATACTCAACCTGTTGACCTTCGTCTAGGGTTTTATAGCCTTCGCCTTGAATAGAACGGTAGTGAACGAATACGTCCTCCCCGTCAGCACGCTGAATAAAGCCAAAACCACGAGCATTATTGAACCACTTTACAGTGCCGATTTCACGAGCATCCATTTTAACAGCCTCATCTTATTATTTTTATTTCGAGTTATTATTAGCCACCGAAGTGCGCTATGTATAATAGTTTATTGCGAGGGCAAACTTGTCAAGTCCTATTCAACCGCTGACGGGAATATGCAACGAGGTACAATAGCTAGGCTTTAGGCAGCGCAAAAATCCCGGGGGCATTTCGCCATAGACCTTTGTAGTCCATACCAAAACCGAACACAAAGCGATCATCGACTTCAAGCGCGTGATAATCGCAGGGTACCGATGCCTTACGGGGGTGATTCTTAAGGAGTAGTACTGCAGAGGTCACACTGGTAGCCCCCCGCTCCATACAGTAGGAATTGATCTCGCCGAGGGTTAGCCCCACATCGTGGATATCGTCGATAATTAGCACATCACGACCTATCAGCGAAATCTGAGGCTGCACCAACCAGCGCACCTTTTCACCGGTCATCTTTCCCTGGTAACGGGTAGCATGAATATAATCAAGCTCAAGCGGAAAGCTCAGTTGCGGCAACAAATGGCCCGCTACAATTGCGCCACCCGTCATCACTACAAGCACCACCGGTTGTTTATCGGCAAAGTCGTGATTCAAGCTCGCTGCAAGCACTTCAATTGAGGCGCAAACCGTCTGATGATCGTAGAGACACTCAGCCTGATCCATGAATCCAGGTGTATTGATGGCCGTCATTGCTTTAGCACTCCTCTGATTGAGGATTTAAAATAGCTAAAGCAGTTGGGATAAACAAGTCGAGAAGCTCATGGGTAGAGATTCGTTCGTGATACTGAGCATCGGCAATGGCATCCAATGTATCGAACTCAGCGAGGGAAAACATGGCTGCACCCATTAAGAACTGAAGCCGCCAGTAGAACTTTAACTTCGCTCCATCTTGCAGCTTTTTGCCTGCCAAGTGCTGAATCATTCGACGATAATCATCATTGTAGTGATCCTGAATGAATCGTCGTAAGTGCCCCTGCTGTTGTGCATAGGCATGCCGTAACAACATCATGAAGCGTCGGGCCCTGGCAACGTTCAAATCCCTGCCCAACATGGCAATAATGGCCGCCTCGATGGCTTGTCGTTGTGTTACCGCTTGACTATCAACTGCCAGTGCCGATATTTGCTCATTGTAGCCGCTGTAAAAATCTTCCAAATAGCGATTAAACACCGCCTGAATCAGATTCTTCTTGGAGCCAAAGTGGTAATTGACCGAAGCGATATTTACTTCAGCTGCGGAGGTAATGGCTCTAAGCGATGTTTCATTGAAACCCTGCTCGGCAAAAAGCCGTTCCGCCTGGTCCAAAATACGAAGTGATGTGGTACTCATAATACTCCCTGAATAATAATTCAAACATACGTTTGAATTATTAGTACGTCAAGTTCATCAGCCCGTAAAACAACAAGTTTTTGTTAAGGTTGCAGCGTCAGCAAAACCTGTATATAGTTACATTACTGTATAAACAAACAGGCATAAAACCATGGTTAAACTTACCAAGCGCCAACAGGATGTACTTGATGTGCTAGCCAAGCATATCGCTGATACTGGCTTACCCCCTACTCGCGCGGAGATTGCGGCTGAGCTGGGCTTTAAATCTGCCAACGCGGCCGAAGAGCACCTCAAAGCGCTAGCGCGTAAGGGCGCGATTGAAAAGATTGCTGGAACCTCCCGTGGTTTACGCATACTTGTTAATCCTGAGGCCGCCGAGCTCAGTGTTCCTGCCGCTAACGACAACCAACTCCCCATCGTTGGTAAAGTCGCAGCAGGCTCCCCAGTACTCGCCATAGAACACGTAGAATCTCACTGCCCGGTATCACCGGACTTTTTCCACCCACGAGCCAACTACATGTTAAACGTTCAGGGTGATTCAATGATCGATATCGGCATTCATGACGGTGACCTCCTCGCCGTCCATCAAACTAAAAATATCCGCAATGGCGATATTGTGGTTGCGCGAATCGATGATGAAGTGACGGTCAAGCGCTACGAAAAGCTGAGCGCCGCAAAGATACTCCTCCATGCCGAGAATGAAGAGTATTCGCCCATAGAGGTAGACTTGAGTTGTCAGGATTTTGATATTGAAGGAATTAGCGTAGGTGTAATCAGACGACACTAGGGAAGTCATTCTCAAGCAGTTTAAGCGCACTTACATTAAAAAGCCCGTCTTCTTAGAACGGGCTTTTTTCATTTACGGGGCATGAGAAGTTCAGTGCAGTAACTGTGAGTGCTGAAGTGGTAATTCCTCTTCATAATGACTCTGATGACGATCAGCTGCTTCGGAAAAGCCCGCCTCTAGCATGATTCGTACAAACTCCATTCGCTCTACACTCAAGTTCTTTTCGATCTCAGGGCCAATTTCAATCTTGATTAGACATTCGGCATTCTCTGAATCATCACCGTGACGCTTAAGGGCGATGGTACCCGAACTTAACTCAACCAACTCAAATACTTCGTCGTCCATACGACCCCCTAACTGTTATATTTATCGAGCCACTGCAGTAGTAGAAACCACTATAACATCATTAAGAAATCAATTTCACGCTTCAAATTGGAGATTTATCTGAAGTTCAAGCTGCTCGATGAATGTCGTGACAGAGCGCTCAATTTCCGAATCATCGAGGGGTTGATTTTCGCGGTCTGAACCAATGATCTGGCTAGCTGAGATGGTTGAACGGGCAACCTTCAGCAGTTTTTGCAGCCATGAATTATTTTCATACTGCAAAACAACCAAAGCGCCAAGTTCGAATGGCAGGGATGAAATCTTATCACGCCCGTCCAAGGCTGCACGAGGAAGCTGATAGAGGATGGCGAGCGCATTCAAAAAACGCGCCCAAAGCGCCTGATAGTCAAGTTCACCTAAGTTGCCTTGAGACATTCCTCGCTCAAGAATATGGCGCAGAGTAAGTAACTCACGCTGCGCCTGGGCATAGTCCATCTACTTCGCCTTTTTCTTCTTGTCACTCACTACCCAGCGTGACGCCTCGTCATCGTACTCAGCGCGCCAGCCACTCGGTTTGCCGTTAACCTCGCTTTGGACGTAGTGGGATTTCGTTTTACGAGAAAAGCGAATGGTAACCGGCACGCCGTCGCTATCTACCACCGGTGCCGACCAAAAATGATTATATTTCGGATCGATCTCGTCACGATGCGGGAGAATTTCTTTCAGTAACGGCGCACGAGTTTCACGATTCTTTGGAAAGCCGCTGGCCGCGAGGAACATGCCGGACGCTCCATCACGCAAAACGTAAAAGTCCTCAACCTTGTCGCACTTAAGCTCAGGCATTGGAACGGGATCCATTTTCGGTGGTGCCACTTCGCCATTCTTAAGCAGCTTGCGCGTGTTTTTACAGCTCTCGCTAGAGCAGCCAAAATACTTACCAAAGCGGCCGGTTTTAAGCTGCATTTCGGCGCCACACTTGTCGCATTCAATGGTGGGGCCATCGTAGCCCTTGATACGGAAAGATCCCGTTTCAATCTCATAGCCGTCACAATCTGGATTGTTGCCACAAACATGCAGTTTCCGGCCCTCATCAATGAGATAGCTATCCATTGTGGCGTTATCGATACTACAACGCCGCTTACTGCGAATAAGGGCCGACTCGGCCTCTTCAGAACCATCAGAAGACACCACATCATCACCCGAGACCAGGTTAATGGTAGTTTTGCAGCGTTCCTTAGGTGGCAGGTTATAGCCTGAACAGCCCAAGAACACGCCGGTACTGCCGGTTCGAATTTGCATGGTACGACTACAGGTTGGACACTCGATGCTAGTGGCCACTGGCTCATTAGCGCGCATTCCGCCCTCTTCGCTCTCCGCTTGAGTCAACTCACCCTGGAACTGTTCGTAGAACTCATCAAGGACTTGCTTCCAATCAAGCTTTCCAAGCGCGACATCATCAAGTCGTGATTCCATATCGGCAGTGAAGTTATAGTTCATTAATTCAGCGAATGATTCAGACAGGCGCTCGGTAACGATATCGCCCATTTTTTCCGCGTAGAAGCGCCTATTTTCAACCCGAGCATAACCGCGGTCCTGAATGGTAGAAATGATAGCAGCATACGTTGATGGACGACCGATGCCGCGTTTCTCAAGTTCACGAACCAAGCTCGCCTCGGAGTAGCGTGCCGGCGGGTTGGTGAAATTTTGCTTCGCATCCACTTCAGCTAACGCCAGGGCATCACCGCTTTGCATATCGGGCAGAACTATATCGTCATCCTTTTTGCTCATCGCGGGTAATACCTTGGTATAACCATCAAATTCAACGATTCGCCCTTTCAGAGAGAGTTCATATCCTGAAACATTAACTTTAATTCGAGTACTCTTATAGCGAGCTGGGGTCATTTGGCAGGCAACAAATTGACGCCAAATGAGTGCATAAAGTCGACGTGCGTCCGGTTCCATGGTTTCCAGGTGCTCTTCAAGCACGTCAATGCTAGAGGGTCGAATCGCTTCGTGAGCTTCCTGAGCGCCTTCCTTTGAGCCATAACTATTCGGCGTTTTCGGCAAGTAGGCTTCACCAAAGTTATCGCTAATCAGCGCGCGACAACTCTCTACGGCATCTTTGCTCAGGTTGGTCGAATCGGTTCGCATGTAAGTGATATAACCGGCTTCGTAAAGTCGTTGAGCCAGTGTCATCGTCTTCTTTACGGAGAAACTTAGTCGCGTTGAAGCTGCCTGCTGAAGCGTGGAAGTGATAAACGGTGCAGAAGGTTTCGAACTCGTTGGCCTATCTTCGCGAGCACTGACGGTATAGTCACTCGCCTCAAGGGCTGCTTTTACTTCCGCCGCCTCGGCGCCGCTGGTTGGCTTATACTCCTTGCCGTCTTTTTTGTTGAGGGCAAATTTAAACGTGTCGCCCTGAAACTTTAGGAAGGCAGAAAGATCCCAAAATTCCTCCGGCACAAAGATTCGAATCTCGCGCTCTCGTTCAACCAAAAGCTTGACAGCAACCGACTGAACTCGCCCTGCCGAAAGGCCTCGAGCAACTTTTTTCCAAAGTAGCGGGGAGACCATAAACCCCACAACACGATCCAGAAAACGTCGTGCTTGCTGTGCGTTGACTCGGTCAATATCAAGTCTACCGGGCTCTTCAAAAGCCTCTTGGATTGCGGTCTTAGTAATTTCGTTAAACACCACCCGCTGGTAGCGCTCAGGGTCACCACCAATGGTCTCCCTCAAGTGCCAAGCAATGGCCTCCCCTTCTCTATCCAAATCCGTCGCGAGATAGATGGTGTCAGCATTGCGAGCGAGCTTTTGTAATTCTTCAACCACCTTTTCTTTACGTGGCAAGATTTCATACTGGGCGTCCCAGCCATGATTCGGGTCAATTCCCATTCGGCGAATAAGCTGATCATGCGCCTTCTTTTTTTGGTACGCCGCTTTTTCCGCAGGTTTCATTTTTCGGGTCTTAGCAGCTTGCTTCGCCCGTTCAGCCGGCGTGGTGGTTGAAGTATTGCCGCTAGTCGGCAAGTCACGGATGTGACCAACGGACGACTTTACGACAAACTTAGAACCTAGATATTTGTTGATCGTTTTCGCCTTAGCTGGCGACTCGACAATAACTAAAGACTTTCCCATAAGTGGATTGGTCACCTAATTTTTTGAGTAGTTAACTGTATTTCTTCGTTACAGAGCTTAATTTGGTCTTCTTTAACACTAGCCTTCATTTTTTCTATTGTTAGCATTAATAGAAGCATTAAGGCAAGTTAGCAAGTCATCTAATAATTTTGCAACGCCTTCATCCGAACCAAATTCGTGCCATTTCAGCACGATCCCGCGTTCATACGTTGATAGCTCGATGAAGCGCTCGTCTTCATAAAGCGCAGTCTTAATGTAGTCACTCACTGACTCCGGCACCTGAAGAAAATCGTCGCGATAACGATGCCGCCAGCGCCAAATTCTAAAGGTCCGTTTGTCGTTATCCTGATACCGGTAGACGGTTATGAACTCATTGGTACGGGAATCCTTCTCCACGGCCACCTGCCAACGTTTACTCAACGCAACTTGTCGGAGCCGCGATAACTGTTGTTCGCGCTTCGAAGGCTTGATCATCGCAATGCCGCCCAATACTAGGCAAGCTGCGAAAAAGATAATCAAATAGATAGTCATTGGTGTCGTGAACTTAATCGTTGCCTATTCATGGCTGAGTCTTATATCATGAAAAGATAGCGAATGCGACCGAGGAGCCGCCCATGAGCCAATACCAGAAAGTATTAGTTGCACTAGATCTCACTGAACACTCACCAGAGGTGGTAAAACGCGCTAAAGCACTAAGCAACGAACATGACGTTCGAATTACCTTAGCACATGTTGTCGAACCTCTAGCACTGGCCTATGGTGGAGATATTCCCTTGGACATGAGCGACGTTCAAGAACAAATTAAGGAACAAAGTGCCAAACGTATCGCCGTCATCGCGAAGCGTTTCGATATTCCAGACTACGACTGCCGCATTCTTATTGGTCAACCGGAGGCGGAAATTCGTGCATTGGCCGATGAAATAGAAGCTGATCTAGTCGTTGTGGGCTGTCACAGTCGTGCTGGTCTTTCTATGCTGTTCGGTTCAACGGCTAATAGTATGCTGAACGGCGCTTCCTGCGACGTACTTGCGGTTCGCGTTAGCGACTAAACAGCCGGTTTATTTTGCAGCCAAAAGCGAGCTTCACGGATGCTGGGGTAAATTGGTCTAACCCTCGTTTACAAAAGCGCCGTGAAGCGATGATTGACAGTGCGCGCCAGAGTGGCGTAGATCGCTGGCTGTGTATCGCCACTGAGCTGTCCGACTATCTGTTCAATCAATCTTCTCCACCCAACGAGATCAACTGGCGAACCACGTTTGGCCTACACCCACATTACGCGTCAGAGGAAGCACTCGTTGCGCTAATAAGCCGTGCTCACGAAGCCTTGGCCACCAATCAGCGAATCTGCGCAGTGGGCGAAACCGGGTTGGATTTTGCCAGAATGTTACAAAGCAAAACAGATCAACTAAAGGCCTTCGAAGCGCAGCTTGAGTTAGCCAAAAGCTTTCAACTTCCCGTTTATCTTCATCAGCGCGAAGCGCACAAGACCTTTGAACAGTGTTTGGAAAAATTTGAGATTACGACTGGGATAGCACATTGTTTCACGGAAGGTCGTTCTGAAATGCAGAGCTACCTAGATAGAGGGCTCTATATTGGCATTACTGGCTGGCTTTGCGATGAGCGACGAAATCAGGCGCTTGTTGAGGCCCTTAACTACCTACCGCTGGATCGCTTAATTCTTGAAACTGATGCCCCTTACCTAATCGCTCGTGATCTTCGCCCGAAACCGAAGTCGGGATGCGCAATGCCAAGCCACATCCCTCATATTGCCGCAACGGTGGCGCGACTAAAAAATGTTCCTCTCGAGACCGTTCGCAGCGCTTCCGAAGCGAACGTCAATGCGCTCTTTAATTGGCCGCGATAAATGCGCTGAGTTGCGCACCGTCAAACGGCCAGTTTAGCTCCTCTGTTCCCAGCACCACTACTGGAATTCGCACGCCATAACGCGCCATCAACTCTTCATTCGTAGCAATATCAACTAACGTTAGCGGTGTTGAAGGCGCGTAACAACGAATAAGCGCCAAGGCCTGTTCACAAAGATGACAGTACTCTGTATGCATTAAGGTCAAACCACTAGCCATGGCGAATTATCCAGCACTGATGAATCTTGGGGTTACGCTTAAAGTCAACATCAATGGTGGACGGACTGATATCCTCAATGACATAGCGGTCACTTAATTCTGGCGCTAGCTTGAATTTTCGATAGTTGTTCGAGAAATAAAGCGTGCCATCTTTCGCAAGCAGTCGCATCGTATCGTCTATCAACTTCTCATGATCTTTTTGCACATCGAAGACATCACTCATTCGCTTCGAGTTAGAGAAGGTTGGTGGATCCAACATAATGATATCGTACTCACCGGTAGCGGTCGCCAGCCATTCCACACAGTTAGCCTGTTCAAATTCATGCTGAGAGAGCGTCACGTAATTGCGACGGAAACTGTCCTTCGCCCAGTTCAAATAGGTGCGAGACATGTCAACACTGGTTGTCTTGGCTCCAGCCATCGCAGCATGCAAAGATGCCACGGCGGTGTAGCAAAAAAGATTCAAAAAGCGCTTTGATTTGGCTTCATTCATGATTCGTTTTCGCAATGGGCGATGATCAAGGAAGAGGCCAGTATCTAAATACGAAGCCAATTCCACTTCAATGGAGTGTCCGAATTCGTCCACGAAAAAGCGTTTCGACTCGGGGGTTGCTTCGTATTGAGCCGTACCCTTCTGACGGCGGCGCTCTTTACTATGCAACTCAGCTAGCGGAACATTGAACGCGGCAGAGATAGCCGTTAAGGCGATCTTGAATCGTGCCGCAGCCTTCGCTTCAGGGATGGTAGACGGCGCCGCATATTCTTGAACATGAAGCTGATCACCGTAGACGTCAATCGCAACGCTGAACTCCGGCAGATCGGCATCATAGACACGGTAACAACTGATGTTTTCGCGCTTTATCCACGCTTTTAGCTGTTTCTGATTCTTCTTCAAGCGGTTATAGAGCATGAGCCCCTCTTCGGATAGCCGCTCTCGCTCGTAAATGGCCGTTGGTAACGGTTTACCATAGCCCCTACTGGATTCAGAAGACAGATCGAAACGAAGCAAGAATGCTTCAATATCACCGTTCTGATATTTATTACGCTTTGGCGAACGCAATGGCATATGCTGGCAAAGGTCCACTCGCGAGCTAAACACGCCAAATGTTTCAACATTTGGCAAGGCGGCAACCTGATTCCCCAATTGTTGATAGAGTCCAGCCAACTCCGCCTCTTCACCTATGCGTTCACCATACGGAGGGTTGGTCAGCACCAAGTTCGCTGTCCAGGCTGGATCAATCTCATCGTTGATATCATGCTTATGGATTTTAACGAAGCGACCTAAGGTAGCGCCCGCCACAGCCCGCTGGGCGGCTTGAAGCGCCTTGTGTGAAAGATCCAGACCAATCACCTGGCCCTCGTAAGCAGCTCGCCCCTGCTGATCACGGGTAACTGCTTCACGATAAATGGCTTCCCAAATACTATCGCTGTGTCGATACCACTGTTCAAAACCGAAGGATTCGCGATTAAGGCCCGGCGCCATATCCGTTGCCATCATTGCCGCTTCCACCACGAACGTACCTGAACCACACATTGGGTCGAGGAAGGAACCACCTGACGCAGCAAGCGCTGGCCATCCACATTGATAGAGTAGTGCTGCGGCGAGTGTCTCGCGCAGCGGTGCTAAGCCCCCTCCTGCCCGATAGCCTCGGCGATGGAGTCCGCCACCGGACATATCGATACCCACAGAGAACTTATCGCGTTGGAGATGACCATACACTCGTATAGCGGGATCTTCGGTATCCACGTTAGGCCGCTCGCCAGTGGTGTTGCGAATCACATCTACGATCGCGTCTTTGATTTTAAGACCGCCGAAGTTAGTATGACGCAGCCACTTATTCATACCGCGAAAATCTACCGAGAAACTGTGTTCTGGACCTAAATGGGCAAGCCAAGGGATACTGGCTGCTACGTCGTAGAGCTCCTCAACATCATTAACGCGTGCACTCGCCAACTGTAGAAGCACTCGCGATGCAACGCGTGACCACAAACAGATACGGTATATCTCTTCAATACCACCCTCTAGGCTAACTTGACCCAGTGCTTGCGTGACCTCAGCCGTTGGCAGAATCTGCTGAATTTCATCCGCTAAGTGGCGTTCAAGGCCGCCAGCGCAGGTTACGATTAATGTGTAGTTTGCCGACATCATGTTGTTCCTAAATTAGTGTCACGTTTCGTGACAAGTTTCGCAATTGAGCGGACTCATTACAGCCGTTCGTCGCTTCGAGTGGAAAGCGTTCTCGCCCACTGCTTTAATTGAATTGTAACACCTGAATAACAATTTGGAGGTTCGCCAGTGAAACGACAAAAACGAGATATGAATCAACGCGCCTACGATAAAGGATATAACGCCGGCATGAAGGGCAAATCACGTGAACAATGTCCCCACTCTCAGGAGGATCATCGGCTCGAATGGCTAGGTGGTTGGCGACAGGCCAGAGCAGACCAATGGGAGGTCGACCCTGACCGTCACTAAGGATTGTTAAGATCTGAGCTTTTTAATGGCCTTCGCGGCATCTTTAATTAGCTCAGGTCCTTGGTATATGAATGACGAATAAATCTGTACCAAGTCTGCTCCCGCCTCAATTCGCTCTGCCGCCACTTCACCACTGTTAATGCCACCCACTCCAATCAATGGAATCTTACCCGCTAACTGATCGCTCAATACCTGACAGCAATGCGCTGCTTTTTTGGTGAGTGGTGAGCCCGACAAGCCGCCCGCTTCGCCTGCTAGCGGATGACCATTAACAGCAGAACGATCCAGCGTGGTATTGGTAGCGATCACGGCATCCAACTCAGAAGCAACAATTTGATCGGCAACCTGACGAAGATCATCATCTTCCATATCTGGTGCTAACTTCACGGCGATGGGCACGTAACGCTGATGCTGGCTTTGAAGCTGAAGTTGACGCTCGCGCAGTTGGCCCAGTAGCTCATCTAACTTTGCGCCAAACTGCAGCTCACGAAGTCCTGGCGTATTAGGCGACGAAAGATTAACCGTGACATAATCGGAGAAAGCGTAGACCTTATCTAGACAATGAAGATAATCACTGGCTGCTTCTTCAACGGGCGTGTCAAAATTCTTACCAATGTTGACACCAACCACGCCATCAAATTTTCTTGCGGCGAGACGCTCTACGAGTGCATCTACCCCTGCATTGTTAAAGCCCATTCGATTAATAATCGCGCCGTGTTCCTCTAAACGGAATAAACGCGGCTTTGGATTACCTGGCTGAGGACGCGGCGTGACCGTACCGACTTCAACCGATCCGAAACCCATGGCTCCGAAAGCATCAATCGCGACACCATTCTTATCCAAACCCGCAGCAAGCCCAACTCGGTTCGGGAAGTTCAACCCCATACAAGTATAAGGATCGTCAACTCTGCGCTTACCCGCTAAGCTGACTAATCCTAGGCGCCCGAGCGCGCTAAGTCCGTCGATCGTTAGATCGTGCGCAGCTTCCGCTGACATACTAAACAACAATGGCTTAACGAGAGAAAACATAATGATCCTACTTTGCGATTAATTGAGGCGCGATTATCGCGCCTTAGCAGTCAGAACTCAACTGAGATAAAGCCCTTAGTGTTACGGCAAAAAGCGCGAAGCCATGTTGATTGGTTGCATCGACCTCCGCCATTGTAGCCTGCCATTGCGCTACCGCAGCATTATTCTGCGCCACCCAATTACTTACGCTACTGCAGACATTGTCATCTCCCGCCTCAAGGCTTCGCACAACACTGGCTGTGAGCTCTCTTCGCCGGAGGTTTAACTCATCTAAGTTAACTTCCCTCGCCATTGCTTCCCACTGATCCCGCACCTTGTAGCTGGTCAACAGATCATGGATATCATTGAGGCGAAGCTTCGACGCGACCTCAAAGTAGGCGCTCCCCACCAATACACTGTCGGTATCGGTTTCCGCCGCGACATCGCGAATACTAAGCATCGCGAAAAGATAATCAGTGGCCGCACAACGAGATGCCAATAGCTCGGGAACATTAGCCTCGATCATGGCATTGTAACGATTCGTCCATTTACGCTGCTGACGCGTAGACAAATAGTTGGGTAATTGCCCTATCAAACGACTGACTTCGTCCTTGAAAGCTTTGATATCCGCTTCGATATCCGTGGAGCTTCGGCGATTGTGTATGTACCAACGCGCCGCTCGTCGAACCATTCTTCGTTCACGATCTAGCTGTTCCAACAGCGCCGTTGAATCAACGTTTGCGCCTAACGCCGCAATGTCATCCCAAAGTGTATTGAGGCTAAAGACTTCGCGGCAGAAAATCCAAGCCCGAGCAATGGCTTGATAACTCGCGCCGGTAGACTTTCTCAGCCGATGAACGAAAGTAATTCCCATGAAATTGACAATTTCATTGGCCATCTGTGTGGCAACAATTTCCGTGTTGAGCTGATGCTCCTCAATCTGTTGAGGGAATCGCTTACTGAGAATTTCAGGGAAAGCGGACTGCACCATCGCCTTGCGATACGGGCCGGTAATTAAATTACGGCGAGCGAAATGTCGTTTCAGCTCTGATTTCGCGTAGGACAGCAAAATTGACAGTTCTGGTCGGCTTAACGCCTGTTCTCGGTCTTGGATTCGCGTCTGCAGACTCGTCTCACTGGGGAGGAACTCCAACTCACGATCAAGAACATTTATTGACTCCAAGTCAATAATGAAACGCCGATGATCACCGCTGCGATAGGTACTTCTGAGCGACTCAAGACTGATGGCCTGAGCTTGAAGCGCGTTATTGTGCAACACCAAACTCGACACTTGCTCGGTCATGGATTCAAGCAACTCGTTGCGCTGAAGCTCACTCATTGCGCCGTCACGTGTCAGCTGATTGAGTAGAATTTTGATATTAACTTCATGGTCTGAACAGTCTACGCCACCGGCATTATCGATGAAGTCCGTATTACAGCGTCCGCCTTCTAACGAGTATTCTACACGGCCTAGCTGAGTTAGGCCGAGGTTACCGCCCTCCCCGACAACTCGTGCGCCGAGTTCCGCGCCATTTACTCGGATGCTGTCATTCGCTTTATCACCCACGTCACTATGATTCTCGGTAGACGCTTTTACATAGGTGCCAATACCACCGTTCCAGAGTAGATCGAGCGGCGCCTTTAGGAGGCGTTCGAGTAACTCGGTGGGACGCAGTTCAGACTCTTCAATTGCGAACAGCGCCTTCATTTCTTTCGAAATTTCAATGACTTTCGCGCCACGGCTGAAGACACCACCACCCTTCGAGATCAACTTGCTGTTGTAGTCATCCCAGCCAGAGCGCGGCAGTTCAAACAATCGCTGTCGTTCTTTGAACGACTTGGCCGGGTTTGGGTTGGGATCAATAAAAATGTGGCGGTGATTGAAAGCGGCTACCACTTTCAACGAGGACGACAGCAACATGCCGTTACCAAACACATCCCCAGACATATCTCCAATACCTAAGACGGTGACCGGATCAGATTGAACATCGATACCCATCTCCCGGAAATGACGCTGTACCGAGACCCACGCGCCCTTGGCGGTGATACCCATTTTCTTATGGTCATACCCCTGGCTGCCACCCGAAGCAAACGCGTCGCCGAGCCAGAATCCGTATTCATTTGCTAAGCCATTGGCGATATCAGAAAAGGTTGCCGTTCCCTTATCGGCAGCAACAACAAGATACGGATCAGGCTCGTCTCGACAAATCACCGATGGCGGCGAAACGATCTCTTCACCAGAACGGTTATCGGTAATGTCTAGTAAGCCGCTGATAAATTCCTTGTAGCAGGCAATCCCCTCTTCGAGGAAACGGTCCCGAGACCAATTACTATCGGTCTTTCGTGCAACAAAGCCGCCCTTCGCACCAACCGGTACAATCACTGAATTCTTGACCTGCTGCGCCTTAACCAAACCTAGCACTTCAGTTCGATAGTCCTCGAAACGGTCAGACCATCGCAACCCACCCCTGGCCACGGGACCGCCACGTAAATGGACACCCTCTGTTCGCGGTGAACAGACAAAGATCTCAAAATATGGCGTTGGCTTTGGAAGGTCCGGAATTCGACGGGTATTAAGCTTGAACGACAGTACTGAGCGCTCCTGCCCGGAGAGTGTTGGACGATAATAGTTAGTCCGCTCGGTCCCCATTATCAAGTCCAAGTAGCGACGTAGAATACGATCTTGGTCCAAACTCTCTACCCGATCAATCTCCGCTCTCAACGCTTGCAGTTTCGTATCAATTTCACTGAGTTCGAGCGCTGCTCGTTCAGGGTCGAAGATTGCCTCGAAGAGATCAACAAGTTGAGTGGCAACGTCACTGTGTTCCGATAGCGTATCGGCAATATAGTCTAAAGAAAAACCAAACTGGATTTGGAACATATAGCGCGCATAACTGCGTAGGATTGCGACTTGCTGCCAGCTGAGTCCTGCTCTCAAGACTAATCGGTTAAAACGGTCATCCTCGGCATCGCCGCGCCATACAGCCTCGAAAGCCTCCTGGCAAAGCGTGGCGTTGCGTTCTATCTTTTCGCCACTCAACCCTTCAACCAAGATTCGATATTCGTGAAGCCATACCCGCTCGCCGTCACGGCGATCAATTTCATAGGGGTGTTCACCCAAGACGTACCAGCCAAGGTTCTCAAACTTAGGCAACACTTCAGAGAGGCCAATAGGCGTATCAAAGCGAAATACTCGGAACCGCGCTGCATTATCGGCGTCGCCGACGCGTTGATAGAAACTCACCGCCATCGACTGATCATTTGCCATTTCATCAATCGTGACAATATCTCGGCCTGCGAAGCGGGTATCATAATCGTCGCGATAGGCCGCCGGGAATGCCCCTTGATACAAACTAGCTAAACGACTACCTACGTCATCACCCAAGGTCTCGCAAAGCGTATCGCGCAGTCGATCTGGCCACTCACGACACATATCAAGAATCGTCTCTTCTAAACTTGCGAGATCAACATCGCGGCGCTCATTACTGGCGGTCCGGAGAATGAAATGAACACGAGCGTGATTACCGCCACTAAAGTAAGTGGTAAATTCACTATCCACGGCATTGAGTTCGTCACTCAGGTATTTCTGAATATTCTTACGTAGTTCGGTGTTATAACGATCCCGTGGCACGTAAACCAAACAATTAACAAAGCGACCCAATCGGCCTCGGCGAATACTAACTCGGACAATTGGTCGCTCTTGAATACGCAGCGCTCGGTTCACACCCGAATAGAGTTCCTCTGGCGAGCTGATAAACAACTCATCCGTTGGGTAATTGGTTAGAATTTGATCAAGCACCTTGCCATCATGGCTGTTAGTTGGCAGGTTAGCCTTTGCCAATACATAAGATATTTTGTCACGGACCACCGGAATTAATGATGGGTTTTGATGATAGACACTGGACGTAAACAAACCCACAAAACGGTGCTCAACTTTGGGCTTCTTTGGATCGCGAATCACTACATAATCCGAGTAAACGTGACGATGAATCTGAGAGCGAGAAGACGACTTAGAAAAGGCGATGTTCTCATCCTTCAAAAGAATCGGAACAGACAGTAAATCATCATCTTCATTATTATCTTTGGTAGTCCCTAACGTGCGCGAAATCTTACCATCACACCACTCACCGTAGCCGAGAAAAATGAAGTGCTCTCGGCGAAGCCAATCCAAAAAATCATGGGCTGGATCACCTGCCAATTTCTTTTCGTAGTTGACCACCAGGGTTTTAACCTGTTCTTGCATGCTGGGAAAGGCATCAACCACGTTTTTCACTGAGCTCAATGTATTGTTCAGCGCGGTAGCAATGGCCTCAAGTTCATCCGCCTTTTCGCGACGACCAACTTCGATATAGGCAAGCGAGCGAGAGGGTTCGCTGACAAATACATGACTGTGAAGCAGGCGAACCTCAATACCGATAACCCCAAGCGCGATTCGAATAGAGTCAATCACAAAGGGCAGATCAGTAAACGAGATCACCACAACCGAGTTGGCCGCCTGCCAACGATTTCGCTCGATCGTTGGGTTATAGACACGAATATAGTCGTCACTTCGGCCCACGTGCTGATGAGCAAGGTCAACTAGCCATCCAGCGACATTCTCAATCTTACGCGAACTGAATTCGTCCAATGGAAAATTACTTAGCCAAGCGCTAATAAAGGCTAAATGTTGCTCACTACAGTTAGCCTTTTGAGCCTCTGCTAGTAGTGTATTGGGATCCATTTGTTTTTTACCCATTTAACTGCTCTCTTCCCGTGTTAAACACAGTGTAGTCATGAGGTAGGCGGTTTTGCCACCCGTTCTTTATTATTAAAATAGGCACCACTAACGACGGCGTTCGTGACGCTCCTTATTCTCCAGTTTCTTCTCGGGCGATTTACGCAGCATGACGTAGACAGCACCATAGCCGCCGTGGCGAGGTAACGCGGTATAGAACGCCATCACTTCGTCCAAGTGCCTTAACCAACGGTTTACATGCGACTTCAGTAGAGCTTTTGGCTCACTCCGTTCGCCTTTGCCGTGCGAGATGATAACTGTTCGTACGTCGTAGCGGACACAATCTCGAACAAACTCATAAACGTCTGAGCGAGCTTGCTCCACTGTGCGGTGATGTAAGTCCAGCTTTGCCTCTATGCCGTACTTGCCCAACCGGAGACTTTTAAGTACCCCGTGCTGAATACCCGTTCGATGGAACTCAAGATACGACAGAGGTTCAACGAATTCTAGATGATCCGTCATCAATTGGTTTGAATCGACAGAATCTTCCGACACAGCGATAGTCCGTCGAATTTTCTTCTGCTCAGCACTCAAGCTAGTCGTCTTTCGCTCAACTCGGGGAGCGATATTCAACTTCTTTACACCCGCCATCTCGGCTTCGAATAAAGATTTATCATCAGCCATTACAACAAACTCTTACTAACAACCTCATAGAGGTCTTTCGATAGCGTGGGACATCCCGCCAAGCGCTCTAAAACTGCCTTCATTGCCGCAGAGTACGCCGGGGCTAGATTGCGCCAGCGTGTAAGTGGCGCAGCTAAACGAGACGCAGTTTGAGGATTGGACTCATCAATTTTAAGCACCATATCTCCCAAGTACTCATAACCCGAACCATCCTTCGCGTGGAATAGCGGCGTGTTGTCACTGCCGAAGCTACCGAACACTGCTCGAACTTTATTCGGGTTATCAAAGTCAAAGGCCTGGTGCTCAGTAATACGTTGGATATCAGCCAGTGTTGCGCCATCACGAGCACTCGCTTGCAGTGCAAAGGCGGTGTTAAGGACTAAGCCGTCTTCCGCCCACTGAGAGATAAACTCGGCCATTGGATGCCGATCAGCGTAACGGAATAAGCTACGCAACGCGGCGAGCTGATCCGTCATATTATTAGCACTCGCGAACTGAGCCTCGGCCGCACTGCATTCGCCGAGCTTAACGACGTAATCAAGCGCCAAATTCTGTAGTAGACGTTGACCAACTTGTTCGGCCGAAGGCTGGTATTGATCCCAACTGACCCGCTGCGCAACAATCGTACGAAATTGCTCCTGGAGCTCCGTGGCAATAGCAGCTTTAACTCGGTCTTTGGCGGTAAATAGCGCCACGGGATCCACGCTCTCGCCCTGCTGCAGCAGCGCTTCGCTAGGTAACGACAAGCTGTAGGCACGCAAGGCTGGGTCTGCCGCATCGTCCGCTAGCACGGCTGCTAATGCCTCGCTTAGTTTTGGACACAATGAATAGCTGTCTGATTTAGCGCGCTCAATTTCCGCCAACAGTAATTTCTGGCTGCTGTCCCATCGAACATATGCATCGGTGTCCCGAGCTATAAGAAAGCGGAGCTGTTCATCAGTTAGCGTATCCACAAGTTTTACCGGCGCAGAAAAATCGCGGAGTAAACTCGGTACCGGCCGTTCATTAAAGGGGCCAAACTTGACGGTAGCCTCATACTGATCCAACTCGTAGACCCACTCAGTATTGTCGGCACTCTCGGCGCCCGCCTGCTGAATAGCCAAAGCACCCGCCTCACCCAACAGGCTTAAGCGAATGGGGATCACTAACGGCTTCCAGTTCTCACGACCTCCCGCCAACGGGAGTCGCTGCTCGAACGCCAGCTCATAAAAACCCGACGTCTCATCCCAACGCTCCGTAACGTGGACTTCTGGCGTGCCAGCTTGCGAATACCAGGACATAAAGGCGCTAAAGTCTCGCCCGCTTGCCTCGGCCATTGCCGCAATAAAGTCTTCAATAGTAGCCGCGGTACCGTCGTTGCGATCAAAATACAGGTCTGAGCCCTTACGAAATGCGTCGTCACCAATCAGGGTGTTAATCATCCGAACCACTTCTGCGCCTTTCTCATACACCGTAAGCGTGTAGAAGTTCGAGATTTCAATGTAGGACGCTGGTCGAACTGGGTGTGCCAACGGCCCAGCATCTTCCGCAAACTGCCGCGCACGTAAGAGCGCCACATCTTCGATTCGTTTGACCGCAGCTGATCCCATATCAGCGGAGAACTGGGCGTCACGATATACCGTAAAGCCCTCTTTCAAACTAAGCTGAAACCAGTCACGACAGGTCACCCTGTTGCCACTCCAGTTGTGAAAATATTCGTGCGCCACAATCCCTTCAATCCGCTGAAAGGCCTGATCAGTTGTTGTCTCGGGCTTCGCGAGCACACACGAAGAATTGAAAATATTAAGACTTTTATTCTCCATCGCACCCATATTGAAATCGTCTACGGCCACGATATTGAAGAGATCGAGGTCATATTCTCGACCGTATTTTTCTTCGTCCCAAATCATCGAACGCTTCAGCGCCTCGAGGGCGAAGTCACATTTATCGAGATCTTTCGCTTCAACATAAAGGTGAAGCGCTACCTCGCGACCACTTGCCGTCACGAAGACGTCGCTTTGTGCGCTGAGATCCCCTGCTACTAACGCAAAGAGATAACTGGGCTTGGGAAAGGGATCGTACCAGACGCTGAAGTGCCGCTGATTATCCAGCTCACCAGACAGTTCTAGGTTGCCATTACTAAGCAGCACCGGGCATTCGGCTTTATCCGCTTCAATTCGAACGCGATAAGTCGCCAATACATCTGGACGATCTGGAAAATAGCTAATCCGCCTAAAACCCTCGGCTTCACACTGAGTACAAAACATGGAGGCGCTGCGGTAGAGCCCCTCTAGCGCTTTGTTGTCGAGTGGGTTAATTTCGGTGATTACACGAACCGTCACATCGAATTCGTCGCAGGGAATGCTCAGCGATTCTTCATCTCGATGATACTCGCCCGCCAATAGCTCGCGACCATTCAATTCAATAGCAATTAACGTTAGTTCAAAGCCATTAAGTACGATAATCGCCTCGCCCTGCGGATGACGCTTCATGGTCATGGTAGACACCACACGGGTTTGTGTTGGGTGGATGTCAAAGTCCAGTTCAACGTGGGAAACGCTGAAGTTCGGTGGTCGATAGTCCGCCAGATAGATAGTGCTGGGTTGCATACTCATAGCCGCTTAACTCACTTTACATTCAATGTCGTAACCGGTGTACTTTCGTAAGTTGATTACACCGGTATCAAAAATTAGATACTGACCTTTAATGCCCATCAGTTTCCCCGCCACTTCGCCTAATTTTTCTAAATTCAACGAAACTACTTTGGTGGGATATTCACTCACGGGATAGTCGGTAGTCCAGACTGAGGGCACTAACGGCATGATGGCATTAGCGCCAAACGCAAATTGTAAGTCCTCAACATATTCACTCAACTGCTGCTGCATCTTAGTGGCAGCCTGGCTCAAGTCGATCTCTGGGACCTCATTTTTCAGCATCGCTCGCCAATTCGTTTTATCGGCAACCGACCCTTTTGCGTGCGCTTCAATCAAACCGGAAAGTCGCCGGGTGGCCACTCGGTATAACGGTACTGCGGCTACCGCCCCCTGATCAAGCCAGCGCGTTGGCACTTGGCTGTGGCGTGTAATGCCTATCTTCAGGCCCGATGAATTGGCTAAATAGACAATATGATCAATTTCGCAGTTGGCTTTGCCCCACTCTGCATCGCGGCAGCTACCTAAGTGGAGGTGGCACTTCTCAGGACTCATAATACAGCTATCGCACTGGGGTAATGTCTGCATGCATTGAAAGCAGTAGCCTTGCGAGTAGCTCTTCTTCGTTATCTTGGCGCAATGGCCACAACGGATTTCACCATGAAAGCGCAGCGAAAGTGACTGACCGATCATATCGTTGAGTAAGCGTTGTTCGTTGCCAAGTCGAAGTCGGTACTCCGCCATACCATCCGGCGATTCGACCTGTAACTTTGATGCTAAGCCTCTCACTCTACTTATCCCACTTGAGCGGCTGTACGTCATCACTTTCACAGTGATCGTGCTTGGGATTATAGATATATCCCACTCGCTCATCCTCAGCTAGGTGCATCTCACCGTAGGCAATAACCGCAGTCATACAGTGTTTACGCTGCTCAGGACTAAGGTTCTTTCCATCCGGCCACTTCCCCGTTTCAAGCGCTGTTTTCAACGCGTCGTATTGGTGTCGAGGCATTTGTCGAATCGCTTCGCTGTATTCCATTTTTGTTCCTGCTTTAGTTTAGATTCGCGGTCTCTAGCGCTGCTTAATTGGCGATACTCACCTTCGCTGAGCACAATGAACCACGCGAATACTGGTCACTTAATTATACGTAAAAATAATGTTCTGGATTAAGCGCCGTATGATGGTGATAAAGTCGGTAAGCAACCAACGGTCCTGTACCCGCCGCCGAAAAATCGACGCAGGCAATATTGGCGCTAAATAAGTTGGTTGGTAGACTCTGCCAGTAATGGCCGACAAATAACGGTCGCTCCTGCGCCCCATAGCGACACAGCTGCTGTTTCTGAATAGCCGTCAGCTCCCGCGCTGCTAACTCCGGCGGCAGTGGCTGCGCTTGCAGTAAAACGTTACCGTAGTTACTCGCAGCCTCACCCCAAAATTTAGCCCGAATACGCTTACGCGAAACACCGTCATTTCCGGTCAAAAAATAACCTTCAGGAAGGCGGAGATTAAGTCCGCGCGTTAAACGATCTAAGCCTTGAAGTAGCCAAGGGTTGCGATCAGATTGCCGCAAAACTTCAGGCGATAGACAACAACTACTGTAGGTATCTATAAAGCGGCTAATAAAGTGCTGATCCCAGAGCGCATGAGCAACCCGAAACTTAGGAAACTCAAGAAATAGCGGTTGGTAGCTCAACCAATTCGCCAACGATTTTGCTTCATCTTCGGAGAACACATCAAGGGTTGCACTGAGCTGTAAGCGATTAGCCTTGCTGTGGGGATGAGCGAAGGTTTTAGACAGGCCTAATGGCCGAAACCAATTAATTAGGTTTAGTTCGTGATTGCCCAGCACTAAATAGGCATGATCATCCCCCACCATCCGACTGACAATTTCCACAACTCGGCGGACGCCAGGCCCCCGATCAATGATATCTCCAACGAAAATAGCTTTGCGATCTGGGTGCTGGAATACTCCCGTCTGCTCGCGATAACCCATTGCCAGCAACAGCGCCTCGAGTTTATCCGACTCGCCATGGATATCTCCAATGATGTCAAAGCCGCTACTCACACCAATCGACTCCCCCAACCTAACTTAGATCGACAGATCTGATAGAAATTATGGTTAGTAGGATGAATAAGCGTTAACGGCTTTTCGTATTGCTTGACGATCAGCTCGTCACCGGGTTGCGTGGCGGCATGCGACTGCCCGTCACAGGTCACTCGCGGGTAAGTCCGATTATGTTTGGCAATAACAATTCTAAGCTCACTGGTTCCAGGAACCACGATGGGGCGATTAGTAAGTCCGTGAGGGAACATAGGAACCATCACAAATGCATTGAGGCTGGGATGCAATAACGGACCGCCGGCGGATAAGCTATATGCCGTGGACCCTGTTGGCGTGGCGAGAATTAAACCATCTGAACTCTGAGAATAGACAAAGTGACCATCAATAAAGACTTCAAACTCAATCATTCTGACGGACTGACCTGGGTGCAAAACAACATCGTTCAGCGCCTGAGAATTGGCAATTTCCACGCCATTTCGATAAAGCGTAGCGTCGAGCAAGAAGCGTTGCTCTTCGTAGTAGTTGCCATCCAGTATTCTGGTAATACTGGGTTCGACCTCCGATGGCACAATATCCGTGAGGAAACCCAACTTACCCCGATTTACACCTAGCATGGGCACGTCGTAAGCCGCTAACTTTCGCGCGCTTCCCAACAGGGTTCCGTCACCACCCACGACGATCACCAAATCAGCCTGTTGACCGATATCGTCGATACCAACCAATTCAACGTTCTTGAGTTGTTCGGCGTAGGGGTTCGAACGATCGATAAAGACGCGTACCCCACGATTAATTAGCACATCAACGACCGAGATCATTGTCTCAGCAACCTGTGGGTTATATTTATGTCCTAGAATCCCCACGCGCTCAATTTTCATGCTGTTCCTAGCCTGTTAAGTTTTATATGAGCATATCACAAGTTGGCGCTTTGCGAACGCATTCCACCCGTGTGAATCAGACATTTAGCGCCGTTGAATTGTGAGTTTAGGAGCGTCTCCAACGCGTGAATCGTATACACGCGGTCCAGCTTCAACGAAATTTCCGCGCAGGCAGCCAAACGCTGTTGATCTGCGAGCTTCAACTTAGCAAACCGCTTTCTGGGTTGATACCACACCAGCTTAGCTTTCGGCAGATCATCGAAGCCAAGCTGGTTGGGTGTCACCACCGGCGTGACCACCAATTGGTGACGATCATCAAGGTGTTCAGCCAAACCACGTGCGGTGGTCCCGGTGCCCGCAGCGAGGTGAAATTCTGTGGGCATCTCGAATTGTTGATTCAACTGATGGGCTAGATGCCGAAGGCCTATCTCAGCCTTAGCACCATTGCCTCCTTCTGGGATAATACAAGCGGCGCCATGAAGCGTCCCAAGCGACTGTCGAAACGCCTCATCGTTACGCGCTCGCTGGTAGTCCTCACTCGACAAAAATCGACACTCCACCCCCCTCTGAGCTAACAATGCTAAAACTGAGCTCTCAGCATGAGGGCGCGAGTGAAAGGATTTTCGAATGTAGACAACCAAGCGAAATTCGTCCGCTAATGCCGCCAGCGCATAAAGATGGTTTGAGTGTTCGCCGCCAAAACTCACGAGGGTGTCCCCTGGCGATAAGTCCGCTAAGAAACCAATCAGCTTATAAAGCTTATTTCCGCCCCACTGTAGGTCAATGGCATCAAGATGGGCAACCTCAAACCGACAGCCATTCTGGGTATATGCGCGCACCAGTAGCTTTTTGTCGAGGGCCTCTTTAAGATGAGTTAACGACATCAATCTTCCAACCATTAAAATAATGAGAATAACTGATAGTAGTTATGATGGGTATCCTTGCCATTGCGGTCATCTGTATTGCTTCTTCAATTACCGTGACACTCTTGTGTTGCCGAGCCTATTACCAAAGTCGCCACAGCGCTCTGAATCCAGCCGGCAATGACGGCCTATCGGCCATCAAACAGCAGGCCCAACAGCTGATTCTGGATCAGCTCCCAGCAGCCATGTTCTGCGTTGATCAGCGCGGTCAGATTCTATGCAGCAACAAAACAGCGCAACGAGCGCTTGCCAATTTACCCGGCAAAGCCGGCACCGTCAGCTTCAACCACTTAGCCAGCAAAAAACTATCCGGTTATGAGCACATCGATCTTGAGAAATTAATTGCCCGAAGGCGCTCACTGATCAATCCAAACGTTGGCAAGCTTATGAAATTGGGCTGGCTTGAAACAAAAATGACCATCAACGTTTTAGATAATCGCAGTGGCGCCGTCATCGCACTGAGTAACGCCTCGGCAGAATTTGACTTGCTTGCTCGTGAAAAATTCTTTACTCAAATGACCACTATTGAAACATTGACCTCGGGCATTGCTCACGAAATAAATAATCCGTTGATGGCCGTTACCACCACACTATCTACTCTAGTAAAGCGACTGGACGTCAATAATCCGATACTGCAGGAAAAATTAGCAAATCGTCAGCTCAAACCCGATGACTTTGCCTCAATTGTCAACGAGTTACGACTAACTGAGATTACCGGTAATTGCCTTAGCGCCACAACTCGGATCTCCGATCTCGTTGCCAACATGCTTACCTTTGGCAATTCGTCGGCGATACCCAAAGAACGGGTTAATATATGTCAGTTACTAAACGTTGCGGCCGACGAGTTTCAGCGGGAGAACGAGGTCAGGATTGACATAGCACCCTGTACTAACGAAGAAGAGCGAGTGCTATGCAACCCCATTGAAATTCGCCAAGTACTCGACAATATCTTTGGCAACGCAAGAGATGCCGCCGGCGATCTGGATGCACCGCAAATTTGCATATCACAAACACAAACCGACGGCTATCAAGTCTTGGCAATTAGTAATAATGGTAAGGCGATTGAGCCGGGCGTGGCCGAGCGTGGCCGAGCGTGGCCGAGCGTGGCCGAGCAGGTTTTTGCCCCCTTCTTCACCACTAAAGAAGCAGGTTCTGGTTATGGTCTAGGTTTAAGTTTGTGTTTTCATATCATCGAAAATCGCCACGGCGGTTCTATTCGGATAGGCCTCAATAGCCAAGCGGAAACCGAGGTGACTATTGAATTACCTATTCATTCAACGGATTAGACCGCTCAACCGAAAGTAGTTACTCAACCGGTGCGTAGACAATTCGCGGGTAGCCCTTGCCAGTAAAGTGATAACCTTCACCGCAGATAACGCACTGATGATTCTTTTCGTCAGTCACATCTCTCTCTAATTTGATCACCATGCCCTTTTCGCATTTGTCACAGAGGTAGTTGATTTCCACTGGTTTGACGTCGCGACGTATTTCCGCCATTTCGATCTCCTAAGATCCTAAGAATAATAACGTTAATAGTCGCTTAATCGAAGTCGTTAGGCAACATTGAAATGACGATTCACGCTGCTCAATTTCCCCGTTTGCTTTCATTGAGCCAACTAGTTACACTTGAAACCAAAAGAACAACAATAGTTTGGGACGTTCATGATGAAGAATAGCGCCTACACCGCTATACCCGTTGACGAAAAGGGTTATGTGGCCTACTCAAAGGAAGATGCCGAAACTTGGCAGCATCTTTTCAATTGGCAGCAGCCGCTTGCCCAAGAACACGCTTGCGCCTCCTATGTTGAGGGAATGAAAACGCTGGGGCTATCCGAGGATGGTCCTGCTCAGCTTCCCGAGGTAAATCGAGTATTATTTGCCGAAACTGGCTGGCGGTTAGAGCCTGTGGACGCGCTCATCAACTTCAAGCGTTTCTTCGGATTACTTGCGGATAAACGTTTTCCCGCGGCAACTTTCATGCGCCGCCCCGATCAACTTGATTACTTACCCGAACCAGATCTCTTTCATGAAGTAATGGGTCACTGCCCTATCCTCTGCAATCCGGAGTTTGCTACCTTTACACACTGGATTGGCAAACTTGGTGTTCAATGCAGCCATGAACAACAGGTTGCTTTAGCTCGAATCTATTGGTTTACCATTGAATTCGGGTTAATACGTGAAGCGGGTACAACCAAGATATTCGGTGGAGGCATTCTGAGCTCTCCTAAAGAGATTAGTCATTCGCTGGATGTCTCGGTGGTCAATCACCATCCGTTCGATATCGACACCATTCTTCGAACGCGCTATCGGATTGACATACCTCAGCCTAACTACTTCGTCATGGAATCAACGGAGCAGTTGCTTGCTATACAGGACAAAAAGTTATTAAGTCGAATCGATAACGCTATTTCTGACTTAAAATCAGCTGTGATATAACAGGATAACAACGAACCGCTTACCACTACTTCACCATCAAGGAAGTCGCAACATGGAACTGGCTCAATTTTTGCCCTACCGCCTATCAGTCCTCTCGAATGTCGTTTCCAATGCGATTTCGGAATACTATGCGGATCGTTTCAATTTGAGCATTTCAGGGTGGCGAGTCATTGCACTGCTAGCCCAGAAACCGGGTTCCACCGCCGTTGACCTTGCATCAATGACACAAATGGACAAAGTAGCAATAAGCCGAGCTGTATCAAGCCTAGTTCAGATGGGCTATATAGAACGAGAGCCCTGCACCATTGACCGTCGTAGAGCCTACTTAACGCTTACCGATAAAGGCATTGAAATCTACAACGATATCGTTCCGGTGGCACAATCTTACGAAGAGAAGCTACTGGCAAGCCTTTCCGAGACAAAACGTAAACAGCTCGACAACTTAATTGCCGAGCTGCAATGTAATGCCAATACGCTAACGAAAAGCGTTTAGCCTTGCTCCGAGGGCTCCATTTCAACTTTGAGCGTCTGCGTTGGGAAAGCAACCTCTGCATTGTGCGAGGCGATGATATCCATTACCTTCAGTAACACATCTTCTTTTATTTGATGATAAGTCGCCCAATCCGTGGTGCGCGTAAAGGTGTAGATAAAGAACTCTAAGGCTGACGGGCCAAAGCTGA
This sequence comes from Umboniibacter marinipuniceus, assembly GCF_003688415.1. Taxonomy (NCBI): domain Bacteria; kingdom Pseudomonadati; phylum Pseudomonadota; class Gammaproteobacteria; order Cellvibrionales; family Cellvibrionaceae; genus Umboniibacter; species Umboniibacter marinipuniceus. Next base: position 177,380 of record NZ_REFJ01000002.1, on the reverse strand, counting down.
GTAGGTTTACCATGAGAATTCGATTCTTATCGATGGCATCGTGTTCGGCCAGCATTGCCCTCACGTCATCAATGATAGGTTTCACTACCGCTGCATCGTCGTAGCGCACGCCAATGGTTTCCTTGATTCGCCGATTCAACATCCGTGATGGGGTCTCCACTGATATTCTCGTAAACGTTGAATTAGGCACGTAAAGCGGGCGCTGGTCAAAGGTACGAATTCGCGTTACTCGCACACCAATTTCCTCCACGGTCCCTTCAATCTCTTGATCCGGCGAGCGAATCCATTCACCAACCACAAAAGGCCGGTCCATACGAATCATGATTGAACCGGCAAAGTTTGCCACCAGATCTTTGGCCGCCAAACCGGCAACCAAACCACTCACTGAACCGAAGGCAAGTAAGCTGGAGAGGTTAAAGCCTAGCGTGTCTAAGGTGTAGAGAATGCCGCAACTCACCGCAAATAAACGAATGAGCGTTCGCAGCGAATCCGCCGTACCTAAATCTACGCGAGCTGGGTGAAACCTATCCGTGGAAATATTTAACTGCAGTCTTCGCGCGAAGCGAAACATTACCCAGGTAAACACCCAAGCCGCTGATAACTTTAGTAAATTGACAACGCCTAGGGGATAACCTTTGTTAAAGCCAAATTGTTCAATCTTCGCCAGCGCATAAAGCCCCGCTATGATGACAAGAAAGGCGGACGGCCGACGTAAGCCAAACCACCAAGCGTCCATAATGTCACCGCGGGGATGCTTTTCGAGGAACTTAAAGATTTGATCCACAACATAAAGTAGTACAACGGTGGCGGTAACGATCACGGCAACCTTTTGCCAGAACTCTGCTGGTGATGCTGCGATTCGCTCGAACAACATGCCAACGTCGTAGGTATCAATACCCGTTGCTAATGCTTCGCTTGGTTCATCCATAATAGTTCTAAGCTACCTAGTTAATTACCGTTAGCGCTGCGTCATAGTTAGGCTCAGAACCCACTGACGCAACCAACTCTGTATGGCTAACAATGCCCTCAGGGCTCACTACAATTACCGCTCGAGCGTAGAGACCACGAAGTGGGCCATCAGTCATATTAACACCAAAGGCATCACCAAAGCTGGAGCGGAAGCCACTGGCACTCACTACATTATCCAACCCTTCGGCACCGCAAAAGCGCGAAAAGGCGAACGGAAGGTCCATGGCGATACACAGTACCTTCACCTTCGATAACTCCGCCGCCCGCTTATTAAACTCGCGAACTGACATTTGACACGTCGGGGTGTCGATACTTGGGAAGATATTCAAAACGATCCACTCGCCTCGGTAATCGGCGAGTTTAATATCGCTCAAATCAACCCCGGTTAAGGTAAAGTCCGGCACTGCAGAACCGATTGGCGGTAGATCACCGATGGTATGAAACTCTGCGTCACCTAATTTAACAATTGCCATGATAGTTCCTCAATAGTATGTCTTGGGAAGAATTACTTGTGTTGCTTGTTGTTCAATGTCTTCTCGATTCATTAACACCGTTCTGAGCTGTCGATTAATGAACATCGGCGTTTGATCGGTTCGAAACGGCGTTAGTCTGGCGATACTTTGTCCAAAAGGCGAGATGACTTCCGCTCTATGCAAGCGGCCATGACGCCACTCAACAAAGCCGTGTAGTCCATCACCGGCTACTACCCTTCGCAGTCCATAATTATCATAGTCATCAAGATCTGCATGCATGGCACGAAGGGTATCCGGTGCTCCGCTAACCCCCCAGAAATTGCCGCCATCAACTAAACGATTTACCTGCCCCCAACTTGGGCTTAGGGTACCCAGCTTAGTACTTAACAGGTCATTACAGTAGGCCAACTGCTCCAAGAAGGGCTTGCTCACTGTGCTGGTCTGGGTATCAATAGCCCCCAGGACACACACTCCAAGTGCCGCGCCACGATTGGGCTGATCGGCTTGGTAATCCCAGTCGGAAAGTACCGTCGCAGCCGCCGCTAACGATGGGGGGATTTCCTGAGACAATCCAGCCTGAATATACTGAACTTGTGTTGAAGCGTCACTAAACTTAACGTCATACTTAGCATTCACAAGGTGATCCCAACTAAGTATTTGCTCACCGCTAAGTAGTTCATGAGCGCGCATCGCGCGATTGTTAGTGTGCTGTTGATAATCCTGAGCTTGACTGACACTGAACGTATCATTGAGCTGACGGACGCCCCAAGGACTTTGATTCGTTGCCACCAACACTCCGGTACTGGGATTAGCAATTTCGGGGACAGCAGCCGCGGGAAGATATTCACTCCACTGATCGCCGTCTCCGCGATTTGGCATTAAGGCGTTGTGCCGATAGAGAATGTCGCCACTAGCGTCAGCCGCTATAAATGCAAAACTTGCCAGGCGGTTATCGTCAAAGACAGTTCGCCATTGAGCTACCGATTCAGCTTGCGAAAGTTGATACCACTGATCAACCTGACGATACTCACCTGCCCCGGCGTAACGAAGCTGGAAGTACCGACCATCTTGCTCTAGAACTGGCCGACCCTCGGCATCACGATAACAACTTAATGGCAGCGGAACGCGCAAAGCTCGATAGATTTTGAAGCTAACCGAGCAGCCGTAACGCTCCACTTCATCCTCGGGAAGTTCGAAAACATCTAGCAAATTGGGTTTATTAACCGTTACCCCCCAGCCCATGTGCTCGTTAAAGCCAATAAATGGAACTGGACTCCCCGGAAAGAAACCTCCGTAAAACTGCCAACCCGAGGCACTTTCAATGTGCGCTTCGTACCAAGCTAATGGACCACGAAGAGGCTGGTGTGAATTCCACAATAGCAACGTAGAGTTCGTACTGGTTCGCGCTGGTGCTATCGCAATCGCATTGGAACCAATGGGTAAGCTATGTTCTTGCAACTGAGCTACTTGGGCACCCTGCATCTGCTCCGAGATCTGCGACTTTAACTGCTCATCAAAACCATAAAAGAACAGGTGCTGAAGGTGGAAGCCAGCCAATAGATCACGACGACTGATGGGATAAAGTTCCGGTGTAGCCCGTTTAACGTCAGTCCCAGCATACGCGTTAAGACCGTCTACATAGGCTTGTAACAGCGCCAGCGTTGCCACCGGTAACTGAGCCTCAACATAGCCTGATTCTAATGGTTCCCAAACCCCTAACAATTGAATTAGGTAGTCAGCGCTAAGACCCGCTGAGCCGTTAAACTCAGCGGATTGACCGCGATACATGATGATCGCCTCTTCGATATCTTCAAGCCTATCCTGAGCCTGCGCGTAACCTAAGCCAAAGGCTACGTCAAAATCATTTTCACCATAAATATGCGGGACGCCCACCGCGTCGCGAATAATCTCGACATCGTATTGTTGAGCTTTGGCTCTGAATACTTGCGGTTGAAAATCTTGGCTCCCTACGAAGAACAGGAATTGCTCGGTGGCAAGCATCACCACAACTAATCCGCCCAAAATCTTGGCGGTCAGTAGTCCCCAAGATGACTTCTTGCTTACAGCACTATCTTCCATCAAGTAAACGCCCTAAGCCGCCTAGCACCGAACCTTCGCCCTGATCTTTACCACCGTGAGCACTTGCCGCCGAGAAAACTCGATTGGCTAAGCGCGAGAATGGCAGGCTCTGCAACCACACCGTTCCATGTCCGGACAAGGTTGCTAAAGCAATCCCCTCGCCACCAAACATCATGGTTTTAAGGCCACCCGCTAACTTGATGTCATAATCAATGCCTTGCGTAAATGCCACTAGACAGCCGGTATCTACGCGTAGGGTCTCGCCGCGGAGTTCTTTTTTGACCACCGTACCGCCAGCGTGCATACACGCTAAGCCATCGCCACTTAGTTTCTGCAATATGAAGCCCTCACCGCCAAATAAGCCAGCACCAATCTTACGATTAAAAGCGATGTCTATTTTGGTTCCCAACGCCGCGCAGAGGAACGCGTCTTTTTGGCAGGTTATTTGTTCGCCGTAATCAGCCAAGTCTAGGGCAATGATAGATCCGGGAAAGGGAGCGCCGAAGGCAATCTTTGCAGGCGTTGCTGAATGGTTCGTAAAGTGAGTGGTAAACAGCGATTCACCGGTTAGAAGGCGCTTTCCAGCACTAAACAGTGAGCCCATCATGCCCTGATTGGGCTCGGATCCGTCACCCATGCGAGTGTTAAATTCGATACCGCCTTCCATATAGTTCATCGCACCAGCTTCGGCGACAACTGTCTCTGATGGATCTAGGCTAACTTCGACAATTTGCAGATCATGACCGTGAATTTCAACATCTAGCTCGTGACAACGTTTCATCTCATATTCCTCTGGAGTCTGCGCACAGATTAGCGGAATACTCGATGATTGACTAGTCGCTCGCCGACTCGCTGAGGATCCATGATTGGGTTCGATAGAAGAAACCAATATAACCGCGAACCATCAATTTATTCCCTTCGCGCCAAATACGACAGTCATAGCTTTTACCATTCTCAGGGTCCAAAATCTCGCCATCAGACCAATAGTCTCCGTCAAAACTCAGGCCTTCAATGATGGTCAAACCAATAACCGGCTGATTAAGCTTTTCTCCAGTGCATTGTTCGCAAACGGGATTTGGCTCGTCAGGGTTGATTAACTCAATGATGCGGCCATAAAGGCGATCACCTTCCATATACAATTCAACGGTGGACTTTGCTTCACCCGAAGTATCATCAATGGTATTCCACAACCCCACTGGCGCATTATCTGCCTGCGCCACACTCACCAGTGTCATCATCATGAAACCACTTAACACAGCGAAAAACTTCATTATTTACTCCCGACTCATTGATGGGTTCAGCTTGAAGCTAACTTCAGTAATTCCGCGCTCGGCATCCCCGAGTGAAACCGAAACTCGTCATCTGGACTGATCACCAGTTTAGCCTCTAACTCACGAAAGTACGCAATCCGCTCGTTAATGGGTTCATCTGCGAGCGATTCCGCTAGCGCGATATAGTCCATGAAGTGACGACTTTCAGAGCGCAGTAGTGAGGTATAGAACTTTTCTAATTCGGCATCTAAAAATGGGGCCAGCTTAGCGAAGCGCTCGCAGCTGCGACACTCAATGAATGCACCAATGATGAGCGTATCGATGAGCTTCGCAGGCTCTTCTTTTCGGACTGACGCCATCATTTTAGCGGCGTAGCGACTAGCACTTACGTATTCGTATGCGATGGCACGTTTTTTCATGATCGACATCACTTGCTCGAAGTGACGCAATTCTTCTCGCGCTAAGCGAGACATCTTGTAGAGCAAGTCGCTGTGTTCGATATATCTAAAAATAAGATGAAGCGCAGTCTTGGCGGCTTTCTTTTCACAGTTAGCATGATCAATCAACATAATATCTTGATGCTGGGTAGCCACCGTTACCCACTCGTCCGGTGTTTCACAACCCAAGAAGGCCTTAATCGGCGTTAAATCAACGTCTTTTGACACAAACCACTCCACTACTCTAATTCCTATTAGCGAGTATTATATCGCCCGCTAGTAAGAATGCGAGCGCGGCTTCCGCCTATCTCTTGCACCATTGGCACCCCGCCACGTACACTAACACGATGACAATAACCTTTGATTCCCGCGAACTAATTGAAGCCTTTGAGCAAATTAGCGCGCAAAGCAATAAGATAACGAACCAGCTTTGTCGCCAACAAAGCTGGCAGCAGGATGAGCCCTTTCTCTGCAGTATTGCTTCGAGCCTCAATGATTACTTTTATCGAGATGGCGAAGACGGCCGTTCAACCAGTCAATGCTGTGCGGTGGTCGCCGGTATAGACGCCGACCAGATCCGCACACTTAATCAGGCCAAGGATAGCTTTAAGACGCTTATAGGTAATTATCGAGCGCACCATCCTAAGGAAACTAAACACTGGCAGCGCTCGGTCTTTACCTCTCATTCACCCGCTCGCCAAACGCTCTCTGAAACGGCACACGGAAGGCTAAATTTGAAGGCCTGTTGGCGCCGTCTACGGTTCATTGAACAGCCGGTAAAAAGCATTAGTTACGCCTGGTACAGAAACGGCCGTTCAATCCAACGAATCGAGTATCAACAGGTGGTAGAACGCTTGGAAAGGCTTGATCGACAAGGGGTCAACATTCAATCCGCCTGGCAAACCCTAGCCGCTATCAGGGCTACTACGCCGCTGTGTATCGTTCAGCGACAGGCGCCGCTAATTCGAGCCAACGTTAGGTTGGGAAATGGTGAGATGACCGCCTTTAATTCCTCCACCCCGATTTTTTTGGCCGCTCAAGCTTCGCTCCCAGCCATTCGCCCGCTGCCTTTGGCTAACGAGCAAGCCGCAAGAAAATCGCGTAGCGATCAACGTATCGAGCGTGAACCATTAATCCCAATGCTTCGGCTTCATCGTTATTTGAACGCTGAGTAGCTGTTTTATCCCGTTTATAATTGCGGTGAATAGTGCAGGAATCCCCCATCAGTTCTATGATTACTAACAATTCCCGCGCAACCTAGCTATTTAAAGGCTTAGGCCGCTTAACTTAAGGCGCAGAATTCATTAGAATAGCGCCACTAAAAATTAGACTAACAACGAAGCCACTGGGGTTTCGTTTCACTTTAGAGGAATTAGTCGTGCTTGAAGCGTATCGTAAACACGTTGCAGAACGTGCTGAGCAAGGTATCCCACCTCTGCCGCTTAACCCTCAGCAAGTTGCTGACCTGGTTGAACTACTTAAAAATCCACCTGCTGGTGAAGAAGCTACGCTTGTTGAGCTAATCAGCGAGCGTGTGCCACCGGGCGTTGATGAAGCCGCCTACGTTAAGGCCGGCTTCCTGACAGCCATCATCAATGATGAAGCCAGCTCGCCGGTTATCACGAAAGCTGATGCAGTTAAGTTACTTGGCAACATGCATGGTGGTTACAACATCGAGACATTGGTTGCGCAACTCGATAATAGCGATCTTGCTGAAGCAGCTGGCGAAGAACTTAAGCATACGCTGCTTATGTTCGATGCATTCTACGATGTAGAAGCTAAAGCCAAAGCGGGCAACGCCGTTGCACAATCGGTGATGGAATCTTGGGCGAATGCCGAGTGGTTCACCAATCGTGATGCCGTGGCCGAGTCAGCTAAAGTTACCGTATTCAAAGTGACTGGCGAAACCAACACCGATGATCTTTCACCAGCTCCAGACGCTTGGTCCCGTCCTGACATTCCTTTGCACGCTCTGGCGATGTACAAGGTTGCTCGCGAAGGTATCCACAACGCGAAAGAGCAGATCGAAGAGTTGAATAAGAAAGGTCACCCAGTTGCCTTTGTAGGTGATGTAGTGGGTACTGGCTCATCACGTAAATCAGCAACTAACTCTGTACTTTGGTACACCGGTGACGATATCCCTGGAACGCCAAACAAGCGCGGCGGCGGTATCTGTATTGGCGGTAAGGTTGCACCAATCTTCTTCAACACTATGGAAGATGCTGGAGCGCTCGTATTCGAAGCGCCGGTTGACAAGCTTTCCATGGGTGACGTGATTGAAATCCGCCCTTACGACGGCAAGATTCTTAACGCTGAAACTGGCGAAGAGCTTTCGAGCTTTGAGCTCAAGTCGGACGTTATCCTTGACGAAGTTCAGGCTGGTGGTCGAATCAACCTCATCATTGGTCGTGGTCTAACTGGCCGTGCACGTGAGAGCTTAGGTCTAGCGCCATCTACTGTATTCCGTACCCCGTCGGAACCTGTTGCCACCAACGCTGGATTCACACTGGCGCAAAAAATGGTGGGTAAAGCGTGTGGTGTTGACGGTGTTCGCCCAGGTACCTACGTTGAACCTAAAATGACAACAGTTGGCTCACAAGATACTACCGGCCCAATGACTCGCGATGAGCTAAAGGACCTTGCTTGTCTTGGCTTCTCGGCTGATCTCGTTATGCAGTCTTTCTGTCACACTGCCGCTTACCCTAAGCCAGTTGATATTGACACCCAGCATACATTGCCAGACTTCATGATTAACCGTGGTGGTGTTTCACTTCGTCCGGGTGACGGCATCATTCACTCATGGTTAAACCGCATGCTACTCCCAGATACCGTTGGTACTGGTGGTGATTCACACACCCGTTTCCCTATGGGGATTTCATTCCCAGCTGGTTCGGGCCTAGTGGCCTTTGCGGCAGCAACTGGTGTAATGCCGCTTGATATGCCGGAATCAGTATTGGTTCGCTTTAAGGGCGAAATGCAGCCAGGTATCACGCTTCGTGACTTGGTTCATGCCATTCCTTACTACGCAATCCAAGAAGGCCTACTAACCGTCGAGAAGAAAGGTAAGAAAAATATCTTCTCTGGACGCGTCCTAGAAATCGAAGGTCTCAAGGGCTTAACCGTAGAGCAGGCATTCGAGCTTTCTGATGCGTCGGCAGAGCGTTCAGCTGCTGGCTGTACTATTGCGCTAGACGAAGATTCAGTGGCGGAATACCTCACTTCTAACATCACCATGCTTCGTTGGATGATTGCTCAAGGCTACGGCGATGCTCGTACCCTGGAGCGCCGTGCACGCGCAATGGAAGAGTGGCTCGCGAACCCGAGCTTGATGAAAGCTGATGCCGATGCAGAATACACCGCGGTGATCGAAATCGATCTCGCCGACGTGACTGAACCGATTGTTTGTGCACCGAATGATCCAGATGATGCACGCCTACTTTCTTCGGTTCAAGGTGACAAGGTTGATGAAGTATTCATTGGTTCTTGTATGACCAACATCGGTCACTTCCGTGCTGCCGGTAAACTACTCGACGAACAGCAAGGTTCAGTTGCCACTCGCCTATGGCTATCTCCGCCAACGCGTATGGACGAGCACACTTTGATGGAAGAAGGTTACTACAACATCTTCGGTCGTGCTGGCGCTCGTACTGAAATGCCGGGCTGCTCATTGTGCATGGGTAACCAAGCACGTGTTGGCGCTGGCACCACGGTACTATCAACATCAACGCGTAACTTCCCTAACCGTCTAGGTGATGGCGCCAACGTTTACCTAACGTCGGCGGAACTAGCCTCTGTAGGCGCTATTCTTGGTCGCCTACCTTCGCCGGCTGAGTATAACGAGTACGCAGGAAAGCTCGACTCTATGGGTGCTGAGATCTATCGCTATATGAACTTCGATCAGATCGAAAGCTTCCAGAAAGCAGCAGCCGATGGTAAGCGCATCGCTGCAGTTCAGATTGATGAAGTGAAAGCTTAATTAGTCTGAAACGAAGAAAGGAGCCGAAAGGCTCCTTTTTTTTGCTTTGAAGATCCCGCTCAGCGGAAATGGTGGCTTTAACACCACACTTTAGTAAACGGGATGGCAGCGCTGAAGGTTACGCTGCTTCCTCACTTGAACTCAGCCGTACTTCAACACATCGTCATTCAGACTTGCTGCAGGAAGCTCCTCACACTCCTGATAGTAGTCCTGACTGAACTGCCACGGAGCACGATCTCCCTGCTTTGGCATTAAGTGACCAGCACGCTGCAAGTAGCCTGGATTAAAGTCATCGGGAGAAATGAATGGTTTGAGAGTCATGTTAGCATCAGACTCACGCAGCTCAGGCGTCACGACGGTCAAATTGTGTTCATTCATATGGTTCAACAGTCGGCAAACATACTCAGCAACTAATTCTGCTCGCATTGTCCAGCTGGTACGCAGATAGCCGAAGACATTGATAAAGTTTGGCATGCCTGAGAATAGAACGCCTCGGTAGGTGGTCATTGAGGCAAAGTCCACCGGCACACCGTCTAAACTAACCTGAACGCCACCAACCATAGACAAATTGAAGCCGGTAGCGGTCACAATAATGTCAGCTTCAAGTAGCTCGCCACTCTTTAATAGAATGCCGTTATTGACGAACCGATCAATCTGATCGGTGACCACCGATGCCTTTCCTGCGTTGATTCCCGCGAAAAGGTCACCATCCGGAACGCAGGCTATGCGCTGCTGCCACGGACGGTAGCTTGGCGTGAAATGCTTTTCGACATCAAACTCTTCACCCAAAAAGCCACGAACGGTCTTTAGTAGCTCCGCTTTAACTATATCCGGATAGGCATTTGAAGCTTCATGAATTTGTTTGGCATCAAATAAAATCTTCTTGCGAACGATATCGTGAACAAGCGCTTCCGGAACATCAATCTGACGTAGGGTATCCGCTAATTCGTTTTTGTTTTCTAGCGGTACAAAATAAGTTGGCGACCGCTGTAACATCGTGATGTGCTTCGTATCGCCAGCCATCGCCGGGATAATGGTTGCCGCCGTGGCACCTGAACCAATAACAACCACCTGTTTATCGGAGTAATCAAGCGCTTCGGGCCAGTGTTGAGGGTGGATAATCTCACCTTTAAAATCGCTCATACCCGGGAATTCTGGCGTGTACGGCGTTTTATGGTCATAGTAGCCAGCGGCCATCCAAAGTATGTTGCTCTCTAATTCAAAGGGCTGTTTCTCGGCGCCAATTTCACCTTTAACTACCCAACATTTCTTTTCCGAATTCCAATCTGCACTGGCAATTTTATGCGAAAAATAGAGCTGATCATTCAGCTTACTTTCACTGATGACTTCACCCATGTAGTTAAGAATTTCGTCCGCCGAGGCAATGGGTACCCCTGTCCACGGCTTAAAGCTGTAACCAAACGTGTACAGATCACTATCGGAGCGCACACCAGGGTACTTATGAGTTAGCCACGTGCCGCCATGACTCTCCATACCCTCAAGAATCATAAAATCGTGATTTGGGCACTTTTCTTTTAGATGATAAGCAGCAGCAATACCTGAAATACCTGCGCCTACGATTAGAACATCTGTTTTATATTGCTTTGGTTCGACCATCTGGCACTATCCCCAAGTGAATTTAATAGTCAAAAACTACCATGTTCAACGCACTAGGCTTTGTCACCCACGTAACAGCTACGGATAAATACCGCTGTTTTCTGTGGTTATTATAGTTGCCCTGACCAAATTCGCCCGACCAGCGATACTGAGATAGTTTTAGGGGGTTCATCAAGCAGCGCAGCAAGCTTGTCCTTCGGAGCGCGATAGTAATGTGGCGTCATAGCGAGCAACTTCTCTACCTCACCCGGCTGAGCTATCCTCATTTGGAATTCTATGGGTACTTCGCACTCTACAGTACAGCCCTGAAGTCCACTCTGTGCAGCAGGTTTCACCTCGCTATAGAGCGCTTCTTTCAGCTCGATGAGGTGGTCACGCGTGGGGTCTACAGTAATTATCCGCCCCCCTGGACGAAGTACTCGGAGAAACTCCTCAACCACAGGGAAGCCGAACAGAGACAATACGGCCGAAAACTGTTGATTTTCGAAAGGAAGGTCGCGATTGGAGGCCACACTAAACTCGATGTCAGGGTACTGACGTGACGCGGATAGAACCGCCTCCTTAGAAATATCACTACCACAAATTGCTCCACAGAACGGCGCCAAGGCATTGGTGTAGTAACCCTCACCGCAACCTGCGTCGAGCACGTTAGCTGAAATCCCATCTAACAGCTGAGATACACCGGAAACAATGGGTTGGTAATAGCCCAAAGATAACCAATCACGGCGAGCTCTGACCATCTCCTTGGAGTCACCAGGGCTTTTTGAACGCTTGTTTTGTACTGGCAAAAGGTTGAGATAACCCTGCTTGGCACGATCAAAACTGTGGCCATTCACACAGCGAACAGGGGTGATATCAGCCTGTAAGGCTTCTCGACAGATGGGACAGCGATAGCGCGCCATAATAGCTCCTAAATATTCAGCAACTTATTATAACGCGCTTCTTGGTGAGCGCTAACGACTAGTTAATGTCATTATATAGCGTGGTAATCCAACGCTCGTTACTAATGAACTGCCAACCCCAATCACGCCATTTTGCGGGCACGTCTTCGTCAATTAGCTGTTCTAGTGTTTTACCATCAGCTTTCGCTGCACTCATCCAAGCAATGGAATCACCCAGCATCATCTGAAAGGTCTGATAGTCTGCCAAGGTGGCTAACTCTCCGTGACCCGGGATAATTTTGGTATCGGCATCCATGTTAGCAATGATAGCGGTGACTGCATCATAGTAACCCTGAACGCTCCCGCCGCTTTCTAGATCGACATACGGAAAGCGATCCTTGAAGAAAAGATCACCGGTATGAACCACGTTAAGTTCATTCCAAATGACCACAGTGTCCCCATCCGTATGAGCTGGACCAGGATGAACCAGAGAGATGTGCTGCCCGTTCAAATATACTTCCATAGCAGAAGAGTAAGTGAGACTAGGTAAACCCGGCTTATTCGCTGCCGCTAAGCGAGTTCGTACATTATTATGTGAAAGAATGTGCGCATGCGCCTCCCAAAATGGGTTACCGCCTGCGTGATCGCCATGATAATGCGTGTTCAACACCAAGGTTGCATCGTAACCCGGGAATTCGGCTGCAATAGCGTCATAGTGACGCTCCGACAACTCTGAAAACTGGGTATCGATCACCACGACACCGTCGTCACCGAAACTTAAGCCAATATTGCCGCCAGCTCCGAACAGAACCCAAACATTATCCTTCACTTGGCTAAAGCTTAAGGCGACATCGGCAAAGCGGTCCTGAGCTAAGCTAACGGTCGACATCAACATCAGACTCATTACTGCAAACAGTTTTTTCATTCTCTAGATTCCTACTAGTAGCATTAAGTTTAGACTCTACGGAATTCCGGTGACTTCCCGCCTCAGTAGTTCCCGAAGGTAGCCCGCACGCACCCGTTTGTTAGCGATTATGCGTACTTCGACTAAGCTACTAAGAACTGACTATTGAACAACACTCACTAATTTACGATAATCCGCGCGTATGAGCCCAAGATTGCCATTTTCGGCGAGTTTTCGCCGGCCCAAGTGCCCATACGAACATGACTTAACTTATTGAGAGAGCGATCATGCACGTAGAAAATGACATCAAACTTGGGTTCAAAGACGTACTCATCCGCCCTAAGCGTTCAACGCTGAAGAGCCGTTCACAAGTAAGCCTAGAACGTACCTACACTTTCCGCAATAGCGGCCAAACCTGGACTGGTGTGCCACTAGTTGCCGCCAACATGGACACCGTAGGAACCTTTGAGATGGCAACTGAACTTGCCAAGCACAAGTGTCTTACCGCCGTACACAAACACTATTCTATTGAAGAGTGGAATAGCTTCTTGGCTGCCGCCGACGAAACCATCTATGATCACATCATGATCAGCACCGGCACCTCAGAAAGCGATTTTGAAAAAATTTCCGCGGTGATTGCTACCAACCCAAAGCTTCGTTTTATTTGCATTGACGTGGCCAATGGCTACTCCGAGCACTTCGCCGACTTCGTTCGCCGCGCTCGCGCCGCCTTTAACGACAAGATCATCATGGCGGGTAACGTTGTCACCGGTGAAATGGTTGAAGAGCTCCTCCTTTGTGGCGCAGACATCATCAAAGTGGGGATTGGTCCTGGTTCAGTTTGTACTACTCGTGTCAAAACTGGTGTTGGTTACCCACAACTTTCAGCAACGATTGAGTCTGCCGATGCAGCGCATGGCCTTAGCGGCCACGTTGTCTCTGACGGCGGCTGTTCGTGCGCTGGCGACGTAGCAAAAGCGTTTGGCGCAGGCGCTGACTTCGTTATGATTGGTGGCATGTTTGCCGGTCACGATGAATCAGGCGGCAAGACTGTAGAGCGCGACGGCAAGGTATATCGTCAGTTTTATGGTATGTCTTCTTCAACCGCAATGGACAAGCACTCAGGTGGCGTAGCCAACTATCGCGCCTCTGAAGGCAAGACGGTTGAAGTACCCTACCGTGGTCCCGTTGCGAACACTATCAGCGATATTCTTGGTGGCGTCCGTTCAACCTGCACCTACGTTGGCGCATCGCAGCTTAAAGAACTCTCTAAGCGCACCACGTTCATTCGTGTGCAAGAGCAAGAGAACAACGTTTTCGGTAAAGAATAACCGGAGCGTTAATGAACAAAGGGTGCCCCATGGGCACCTTTTTTTTGCGCGCAGTTTCGCCACGGAGTCATCACAAGCCCCAACATGCCACAAATGCTAAGCTCAAAACAGAACGATATTTAGAAGTCCGCAACCAGCAACCAGCAACCAGCAATCAGCAATCAGCAATCAGCAATCAGCAATCAGATTGAGAATAGATCGTGTTGATAGAGATAGATTTCGCAGTAGCGAAGAGAAAATTTGAAACAGAGAGGGAATAAAATGGGGTGGACGATGGGGCTCGAACCCACGACAACCAGGATCACAACCTGGGGCTCTACCAACTGAGCTACGCCCACCATAACTGGTGGTTTAAAATATGGGGTGGACGATGGGGCTCGAACCCACGACAACCAGGATCACAACCTGGGGCTCTACCAACTGAGCTACGCCCACCATATTCTTGTGCCAGACACCTACCTAAAGTGGCGCGCCCGGCAGGATTCGAACCTGCGACCAATGGCTTAGAAGGCCACTGCTCTATCCAACTGAGCTACGGGCGCCGAAGGTTCAAACAATGAAAATGGTCGGGGTAGAGAGATTTGAACTCCCGACATCCTGCACCCAAAGCAGGCGCGCTACCAGGCTGCGCTATACCCCGAAAAACTCTTTACTGGAAGGATTGAGTCAATCCTGTGAAAGCGTGTTTCACCGTGTCCGAACTCAGCGATTGGGTTATCGTCCAAGCGGTGCGAATAATAGTAATCCCCCTGTGCTAAGTCAATGAAAAATTTACGAAAATTCCCTTCAACAGAAAAAAATACCACTTTCAGGGCCTAGAAAGTTTTTTTGTTAGGATAACCCCATACAAAATCACTCTCATGGAATCACATTGTGGAAACTTTAATTCTAGACGGTAAATACCAAGCCAGCTGTTACGAAGATGAATTTCGTGCAGAAGTTGCCAATCTCAAGGCGCGAGCAAATAATGCAACCCCAGTTCTCGCAACAATCCTCGTTGGCGCAGACCCCTCCTCGGCAACTTATGTGCGTATGAAAGGCGAAGCCTGCCGTCGAATTGGCATGGATTCTCGTAAGATTGAAATGTCGGAACAAACGACAACCGAAGAGCTGTTGGCCACCATTGACGAACTCAACGCGGATGAAAACGTCCACGGCATTCTGTTGCAGCACCCAGTCCCCGCTCAGATCGATGAGCGCGCCTGCTTTGATCGCATTGCCTTGGAGAAGGACGTGGACGGCGTTACTTGCTTGGGCTTTGGACGAATGGCGATGGGTGAATCAGCGTACGGATCGGCTACACCTGCCGGGATTATGCGCCTGCTTGAAAAATATAAACTCGAGCTATCTGGGCTTCATGCTGTCGTCGTTGGCCGCAGTCCAATTCTAGGTAAACCAATGGCACTAATGTTACTGAATGCCAACTGTACCGTCACCATCTGTCACTCTCGCACGAAGGATTTAGAGCGTCATATTCGCGAGGCAGACCTGGTAGTGGGTGCGGTGGGTATTCCCGAGTTCATCAAGGCCGATTGGATTAAGGACGGCGCCATCGTGGTGGATGCTGGCTACCATACTGGTGGTGTGGGAGACATTGAACTAGCGCCCTTGAACGGTCGTGTCAAAGCACTGACTCCTGTCCCTGGTGGCGTGGGACCAATGACCATTAATACGCTTATTGCGCAGACCTTGACGGCTGGCACCAAGGCTATTAAGTAACACTAGGCTGAGTAGTCTCTGACAATCACTGAATACCCTAAGCGGGTCCGGTGATTGTTTAATAAAACGGCCTTGGTGTTATCACCAAGGCCGTTTTGCTGCGGGTCTTATTTCCGGTTACTTACAGCTCGGCCAGAAAGGCTAACTCGGCTTGAGAGCGCAGTTGCTGACGATGACTTTCCCAAAGTTCGGCAACGCGTTGCTGATTCAATACCTGTCGATCAACCAAGACCCCCGTGGCTAATTCACCGCGCTTAGCACCCACTGGTACCTTCGCGAAAACAAACTGATTGGAGATCAAATCCATAAAGGGACCCGATTTTGAGGTGGGCATAACGAAACTTAATTGCAGCCCTAAACGATTAGTAAGGTAATCGATAACTTCACGAGAACGATGCTCATCCATCTTCGAGAACGCCTCATCAACCAAGACCATCCGCAAATGCGAACCGCTCTCAGAGAACTTAAAGGCCGATGTGATCGCCGCCGCACGGATGATATAGGCCGGCGTTTCCAATTGTCCGCCTGATCCCGTTCCATACTCGGACAAAGCGATTGATTGTTTACCCTCTGGTGTCTTATAAATCTCATAGCGACGGTAGCGACGATAGTCGGTCAGATCTTCAAGATTCTTTAACGCGCGCTGCTCATCCTCATCTAATAACATTGCCATTAAGCGGTCACGGACATGGCCGAACTTCGCCGTTAGCTGACTATCAAACAAGCTGTTGGTGGCCCCCTCAACGGAAGGAGCTCGAGTAACTTCAGCAAAGAAATCCCAATACTCCTTAAATTCTGGCTCCCACTCCCAACCAAAACTATATCGCTCGCGATCCGCACCAAAGGCATGATGGATGAGTTCTGCGTTGAGGTCCTCTAAAGCACGTTCACCGTCGCTTACTGACTGGTAGACCGAATGGCAAAGATGAGTAACAAAGGTGTTATCAAAACTTTCTTTATAATGCTTGAGCTGCTCGTATTTCTTCGCCAGGACATTATTTTTGAGACGATTGTACTCCACATCAACTAAGGTATGAGTATCCACAACACAATCAAACAACGCCTTATTCAGCTGTCTAGACTCAGGCATGAAGGGAATCGATGTCGCTTCGTCGAGCGTAGAGTTATGCTTAATCAGGCAACTTTCAAGTTGGTTAATTGAGGCGCCAAGCTCATCACGTTTCTGTGTAGCCAGCTCAGTAAGTACCTTAGCACTATCCTTTGTTGCACGCTCATCCGCGGCAACAACCGCAGCCTCTAAGTCATAATCGGGCCAGCGAGCCGCTAACTCTCTAAGGTTCGCCTCGGCATCGTCAACAAGAGCTTCGGTTTCCAATTGCTGCTTATTAGATCGCTCAATCTTTCGTTCGATCTGACTTAATTCACTATTAAGTGAACCCAACGCTATCTGCAGCTGCCCTAACTGTTCTGCCAGAGCGCGTTCATCCTCAAGCACCTGCGCTAACTGAGTATCCAATTCGCCATGATCACCTGCCTCAAGCAGCGAAATTTGCTTTCGAAGGCGATTGGCACTTTGCAATGCATTAGCAACGTTTAATAGCTCATCGCCAATGGCCACTGGCTGCACCTTTGCCAATTGCTTTAAGGTGTCGCCGATGATCTGTCGACGAGAGGAAATACGCCCTAACTCTTCGAGTTCACTGGACAGTTGTTCGCGCTTCGCAAGCTTAGATCTTTCTCGAGCGCCTTTACCAAAAACCAATTCGTGATCAGGCAAGCCGCACTTAAACACCGCGTAGCCAGCGGCACCAAGACCATTCGCAGTGAGTCCCCGACGAACACCACCTAGCTCACGAGTTGTATCAACCTGTAGCACATTGGCAAAGCTAGCCGTAATGAATGCTTCTGCTGCGGCGTGTTCAAAACGCATCAGCTGAACAATACTATCACTCGCTACGCGACTCAGTTTCCCCATATCGGCGCGAGCTTTTCTACCCTGCACTACGCGAACACCACGCCCTACCTCAGGGTGCTTTCTAAGCACTTCTGCTGCTTCGGCTTCGTAGTCTTCATCAACAATAATGTTAAACCGAGCACCACCAAGATACCCTTCAATAGCGCTTTGCCAGCGAACGTCATCAACTGTTACGTAGTCACACATAACTCGAGCATCTGCCTTAGGCAGCGCCTCAGCCAACACAGCAAGTGCATGACTTACATAGCGTGGGTAGCTGCTTCGACTTTGCTCTAGCCCATCAATTTGCTGTTGCAAACTCTGACAGGACTTGGTTAACGAAGTATGCTCCGCCGCTAACGTCGCGTGCTCGGCCTGAAGGGATTGGTAGAAGGTCCCGCCAAGTCCTGTGGGCGAGGCAACCTCGGCAAACCGTCGCAGTAGCCGCTGATTATCCATTGCTGCCTTAGCGAGCTCGTCAAACCGACTTTCGTCAATCCAGTCCGCACTCATTACCGCACTAAGGTCGAGAGGCTGATAGCTCTGCGCTACTGAGCGTGCCACTTCAACTAAAGCATCACTCTCTTCAAAGCTGGAAATCTTGTTCTCACCGGCACTCAAGAAACGGGCAATCGTCAGCGCAGCTTCAACCTTATTTTGCTCATCAAGCGCCGCCTTGGCACAGCGGGCCAAATCCGCTTCGTTCTTTTTGAGATCCTGCTCAAGGCGAACCGCATCCGCACCCGTGAGCCCCTGCTTCTGTGCTTCAAGAGAAATCAGCTGCTGCCTTAACACTCCCTGCTGCTGTTCGAGCGACGCGCGAAGCTCGTTATTATCCTGGATATTTGCTCGTACCTGTTGCTGGATCTTTTTAGCCTGAACGTAGTCTCGCTGGTCCGCTAGGTAGCGGGATTGAGCTGCCGTATACTGCAGTTCGTTGGTCGCTAACCATTCATTGATAAAGAAACTAGCATGCCCCTGCGCGTGCTCTAATAGTTCGGTACTCGCCCGAATCGCGCCAGCCGATGCCTCCATGCCGTGAATAGTTTTCATCAAGCTCGAAACATTTCGAATGGCCTCGGCTAGATCCTTCTTCTCAAGGACTTCGTTGGCAACAAAATCATTAATCGAGCGAACAGGCTTGTAGGCCATAAACCGCGCAAAGGTCTTAGCGCAGTGCATTGCCTCACGATCGCTCACCGCGTCGTCCTTTCCGCGCAATGCTCCATACAGTCGCCCTAGATAGGACTTCTTGCGATCATAGCGCTCTATTAGGTGAGCGGGATAACGCTGAGCGAGTCGTTGACCCAATTTTGCACCGTCGCTAATCTTTTGATCATGAACGAAGTCTTCTAGCGAAAGTTGCTGGCCGCGTAGTATAAAGAATTGTAGGGAATCTAATCTGGCTACTCGCTGGCTGCCTGATTGTTCAAGATGAGCACGCCCATGAAGCACCACCGCGAAAGGTTCAACATCCTCACCCTCCGATGGCCAAAAATTAGCGGCCAAATAACCGTCCGTCCGCTGCGGACGCGAATAGCTGCCATCGTCGCAGCCCAAAAAATAACTCGCTAGCGTACGAACCGTCTTGCCACGGGTTCGCTGACTGGACTCGTCTTGTCCTGGGTTAAAGCTGTAAAGATTGTCATGCGCCGCCGTCATTAGCGTTTGAATGGCATCGGCAGCTGTTGTCTTACCGGAACCGTTACCGCCCGATAAAAGATTAAGCGGCCCGAAATCAAAAATTTGATTAGGTAAATTACCCCAATTCACAAAGATAAATTGCTTCAAATACATTTCGTAACCCTACCCAAAAATCGACTTATTCGCGTATTTATCTACTAATGCAGAGGCTTCTTTGGTCGCTTCGTCGGCGACTGCACCCGCTTCCACTTCGGCTGCCACTTCGGCTGCCACTTCGGCTTCCACTTCGGCTGCCACTTCGGCTGCCACTTCGGCTGCCACTTCGGCTTCCACTTCGGCTGCCACTTCGGCTGCCACTTCGGCTGCCACTTCGGCTGCCACTTCGGCTGCCACTTCGGCTTCCACTTCGGCTGCTACTTCGGCTGCTACTTCAGCTTCCACTTCGGCTGCTACTTTGGTTGGTGGTGAAGCGGAGTTTAAGCTGGCATCAGTCGCAGCCGGATCTTGCTCAAGTGCATCACCAGCGTCATGCTCACTGAGCGCTTCCATCAAGCTCGACAGAACTGAGTCCGTCACAAAGGTTGTAATAGCTGGGCGAATCGCAAACCAACAATTAGGATCATCCAACTCATCCAGATTCACAGAAATTACTCGAAGCTTGCGAAGTTTACGAAACAAGGTTTTGCGTTCATTAAGCGAAGAAGGAAGTCTTCTATCCAAGAGATTGAACAGTGCAACCGAGTAATTCTCCATCGTCTGACTGACTCCGCCATGCTCGTTAACGTCGCCGGCTCGAAGGCCTATTTCGTATTGCGCTCGCAGCACCAGTAGCAGCTCAATCTCCTCATTCGACAGAGCGACCCGAAGTCCGGTTTTGAACGGGCTGCTATTAGCTTCGTATCCAGGGGCTTCAGCCGCCGGGGGTAGCACCCGAACGAAACGCCCCGCTCGATCGTGGAGTAACTGCAAGTCCATTACGCCAAGATAATCAGCTAGTTGCTGTTCGCAGCGCACAAAAAGATCATAAACTTCGGCTTCCACTGACGATTCATCGCGTGAGATCACACCGTAATTCAGCAGCCGCTGAAGCACCATTTTGAATTGTGCTAGGGCAATATCTAGACTTTGTTCTAAGGTAGTTTCCAAGGCATTCATACTAAGACACTCGTCTTCTTATCGTAAATTTATCGCGGCTTTCAAAAAACTCGTCTTGCTCGGATTCACCCGTAGCCAACACCTCAAAGCTGCTATCTCCCGCACCACTTGCTGCTCCTGCCGCGACGATATTCGCCAACATCATGAAATCTAGCGGCTTGGCAATCTTCCAGTTCTCAGTCGAAATACTGTCCGGCCCAACGAGTTGATGGAGTTCTTCAACAAATTCTTGGTGGCTCATCGCAAAGGCCTTATCTAGCAGTGCACTGATTCGAATTAAGCGTTGGCCCTCATCGGACACTTCAAGCTTGGCTTCAGCCGCCTGCACTAAGGCATCAGTTGTTCGACGTTTTAGTAGTTTAACCTGACTAGGGTCAACAAAGCCTATCTCAACGGTACCCATCTGATTCGCTATGTTGGATAAAATAGTGTCTCGTTGAGCCGCAGGAACACGCCCTAGTTGAGCCAGGGTGTCACTGGATGATTGGACTGAACCGCTTGACAAGCTGGTGAGCTGACGAATGATTGCATCGGCACGCTGCGTAAAGGAGGTCAAGGCATCGCGAACGGCTGGCAGCATAACATCGCAGGCATTTCGGAGTCGCTGCTCTATCATCCGAAGCAGCTGCTCGTACCATATTTCGTGATCACTAAAGCCCTCAAGTTTCAACGCGCGTAAGTCACGTTCCACTTGAAGTCTTGTTGCTTTCTTCGCATCACGAAATCGTTTGAGTAGTTGAAGAATTTCATCGCGGTAGCGTTCAACACTATCAGCGGAGAGTCGGACGGCTAGGTCAGGTTCAAATCGACGTTCCAAGAAGTCGAAAAAACTATCGGCTGCTACGTCCGCTTCGGCCTCATTTTTCACTTGATCAACAAGTTGGTTTCTTCGCTGTTCAAGCTCAACAATGATATCGCTGAAGTCGGCAATTATTCGCTCCGAGTATTCACAGGCATCCAGTAAATCATGAACATCATGACCCACCACAAAGGCCTTTAACGCATTGCGCGTATTCCGCGTATTACGATGGTGAGTTCGAACCTGAAGCGGGTTATCTGCCACAAAGGCTTGGGCGAAGTTTCGCCCCACTACGCTTAAGCCATAACTCGCCGTCATCGACACCGCATCGGCGCGTTCATCCAGCCAAGCGTTCTCTCTAAGCTGGTTAAAGACCCATAAGCCGAGTTTACGGGGGTCCGATGCAAGCAGCTCAGTTTCGTCTTCAAACTGAGCACCTGAGCGTGCGATGGTGTCTGCGAAGGTATCAATAACCTGTTGGCGGGAAAGGCTTTGACCGTAATCGGCTAAAGAGGTGAACTGACGACGGTATAAGCTCGCTAAGCATGCGGATACCACTTCGCGATATTTACCATTTAATGGGCGAAAGAAATGCGCCCTACTCCCTGAAAAAAACATAGCGACTGCCACTTACTATTTTAATTTCAGACTAAAGCAGTCAGCGAGCTCAGGCAAGCCCTTTAGGACCCGCCTGAGTAACTGTTTAGGCCTTTCGCCAAGTCGTACCGTTTGGTCCGTCTTCTAAGATAATACCGCGCTGATTGAGCTCGTCACGAACCGCATCCGCCTTAGCCCAGTCCTTGGCCGCCTTAGCCTCATTACGAGCAATAACCAACGCATCAATTTCAGCACCTTCATCGGCATTAGTACCCGCGCTAAACCACACTTCCGGGTCATCAGAAAATAGGCCAAGCAGCGCGCCCGCTGCCAGAAGCTGCCCTTTTACTTCGGCCTTCACGTTATCGTCAGCACCAGACAGGCGCTTGAGTTGACCATGCAATGCGGCAACGGCATTAGGGGTATTAAGGTCATCAAGCAAGCTATCCCAGACTACTGAGTCGCTAGGATTGATAGTCACAGCAACGACGTCCTGCAGCTTTCTGAGCGCTAGATAGAAGGTATCCAAAGTTTGCTTCGCCGCCGCTAAGGATTCCTGCGAAAAATTGACCTCACTACGATACTGCGCCGAGAGTAGCGCGAAGCGGAGCACTTCACCTTGCCATTCGCCGAGCAACTCATTGACCATACGAAAATTGCCCAAACTCTTGGACATCTTTTCGCCATCGATATTAACGTAGCCGTTATGCATCCAGTAGTTTACAAAGCGCTCGCCGTCATGAGCGCAGCAGCTCTGAGCCATTTCATTCTCGTGGTGAGGAAAAACAAGATCCCGGCCGCCACCGTGAATATCAATAGTTCGGCCTAGATGCTTTTCAATCATTGCTGAACATTCAATATGCCAACCTGGTCGACCGCGTCCCCAAGGACTATCCCAACCTGGTTCGTCATCCTTCGACGGCTTCCACAACACGAAATCACCCGCATAGCGCTTGTAATCGGCCACTTCTACCCGTGCACCCGCGAGCATATCCTCAAGATCACGATTCGAGAGCGAGCCATAATCATCCATGGTTTGCACGGCGAACAACACATGGCCGGCTGACTCGTAAGCATGATTTCGCTTAATTAAAGCCTGAATCATCGCCACCATTTCCGGCACATGCTCCGTGGCAAAGGGCACGATGTCCGGCTCTTGAGCCTTAAGTTCCGCCATATCCTCGGCATAGGCCTGCGCAAAATGACGAGTGATCTCGCCGATCTCTTCACCCGATGCCTTGGCCGCAGCCATGATTTTATCGTCAATATCAGTAATATTTCGTGCGTAGCTTACCTTTGGATACAACGCTTTTAACACACGATAAAGCACATCAAAAACAACCACTGGCCGAGCATTACCAATATGAACTCGGTTGTAGACAGTGGGGCCACAGACGTACATTTTGATATGATTCGCGTCAATCGGCTCGAAACGCTGTTTTTCGCCCGCTTGGGTATTGTATAAGTGTAAAGTCATTCAGTTAGTTCCTAACGATTAGGCGTTATCGCCTGCTTTAGCCCAAGTGTCTCGCAAGCCAATGGTTTTGTTAAATACCGGGCGATCCTCAGAATGATCGTAACGATCGGCGACAAAGTAACCCTCGCGTTCAAACTGAAAGCGAGCTTCGGCTGCAGCCGATGCTAGGCCAGGCTCAATGAACGCTTCGCTAACGGTGACCAAACTCTCTGGATTGAGCGAAGCCATCATATCTTCGCCTTTATCAGGGGCCGCTTCATTAAATAACCGATCGTAGAGGCGAACTTCTGCGCGCTTTCCGTGATCACGACTCACCCAATGGATTACACCCTTAACCTTGCGGCCGTCAGTTGGATTTTGCCCCAAAGTCTCTGGATCATAGCTACAGATAACCTTAGTAATATGGCCATCGCTATCTTTAATCACTTCGTCGGCTCGCACCACATAACCGCCGCGAAGCCGAACTTCCTTACCTAGCACTAGGCGCTTATATTTTTTGTTTGCTTCTTCTCTGAAGTCGGCTCGATCAATCACCAAATGACGTGCAAAGGGAACCGAACGCGTTGCAAACTCATCGTGCTGAGGGTGACCGGCTAACGTCAGCCACTCCACTTTCGCCTCGTCATAGTTAGCAATTTCAATTTCCAGCGGATCCAACACACACATGGCTCGTGGCGCACGCTTATCTAGGTCATCACGAATGGCAAATTCGAGCATGGCGACGTCAACGACAGAATCCTGTCGCGTCACACCAATCATTTCACAGAAGTGACGAAGTGATTCAGGCGTGAAACCACGGCGACGCATACCTGCGATAGTCGGCATGCGCGGATCATCCCAACCGCTAACCACCTGATCATCAACCAAGTGCTTAAGCTTGCGTTTAGACGTAACCGTGTAGTTCAAATTCAATCGCGCAAACTCATATTGGCGGGGAACCGCAGGAACCGTCACGTTGGCGATGAACCAGTCGTAGAGTGGTCGGTGATCCTCAAATTCCAAGGTACAGATAGAGTGTGTAATACCTTCAATGGCATCTGAGAGCCCATGTGTGAAGTCGTACATGGGGTAAATACACCACTTATCGCCGGTTTGATGGTGAGTGACCTTACGAATTCGATAAATGATAGGATCCCGCAAATTCATATTCGGGCTGGCCATATCAATCTTTGCACGAAGTACCTTTGCGCCTTCATCAAAGTCGCCTGCGCCCATTTGCGCGAACAACGCTAAGTTCTCTTCAATCGAACGCTCGCGATAAGGACTATTTGTACCGGGTGCAGTCAAGGAACCACGATATTCGCGCGCTTCGTCGGGTGTTAGATCACACACATAGGCAAGGCCTTTATTGATCAATTCAATCGCCCAATTGTGCAGCTGATCGAAGTAGTTCGACGCAAAACGAACCTCACCCGCCCAATCGAAACCCAACCATTTAACATCTTGGCTAATTGATTCAATGAACTCTTGGCTCTCTTTCTCTGGGTTCGTGTCATCAAAGCGAAGATTACATTCGCCACCAAACTCTTGCGCCATACCGAAATTCAAGCAGATTGATTTGGCGTGACCAATGTGAAGGTACCCGTTTGGCTCCGGCGGAAATCGCGTCACAATCTTAGTGTGTTTCGCAGATGAAAGATCATCGGCAAGAATCTTGCGAATAAAATGTGTTGGTGCAGTCTTTTCTGTACTCATTTTGGTCTCGATACGTGATTACCACGCACTTTGCTCTGTGCGTGTTGATGGCGGTTTCGCTCATACTTTAAAAGGAGTATTATACCCCCCTTTTTAACCACGCTGTAGCTAAAGAGCGAAGGAATTTATCAATGTCTGTGATTTTACATACCAACTACGGTGACATCACCCTAGAACTTAACGCGGAAAAAGCACCTAAAACCGTTGCTAACTTCCTTTCATACGTAGAGTCTGGATTTTTTGACGGCACGATTTTTCACCGCGTCATTGACAACTTTATGATTCAAGGTGGTGGCTTCAATGCCGATATGAGCCAGAAAACAACTGAAGCGCCTATTGAAAATGAAGCCGATAACGGCCTGACAAATGACGTTGGCACTATCGCAATGGCTAGAACCATGGACCCTCACTCTGCAACAGCACAATTCTTCATCAACGTTGCTGACAATGCTTTCTTGAACCACAAATCAAAGGACACCCATGGTTGGGGTTACGCCGTATTCGGTAAAGTGACCGATGGTCTTGATGTGATTGAGAAGATTAAGAAAGTGGCTACTGGCAGCACCGGCGGTCATCAGGATGTACCTAAGGAAACTGTGGTCATCGAGCGCGCTACGGTCGCCTAATTCCGCTTAGTTCGCACGGAGAGTTCACATGCAACGCATATTTATTTCAGATCTTCACCTCGACGGTCAGGACGAGCGTTACAACGCCCTGCTCGTCCTTTTGAATGAGTTACCTGCTGGATGTGAACTCTACTTGCTTGGCGATATATTTGAAGCTTGGGTTGGCGACGATGATGACGCCACCTGGCTTAGCCAACTCGCCATGCACTTTTCGGAATTAAAAGCCCGCGATATTAACGTTTTCTTTATGCACGGAAATCGAGATTTCCTACTGGGTGAACAATGGGCTAACTCAGCCGGCCTTACCCTCATCCACTCGCCCTACCTTATCGAACAAGATACCGGGGAAAACTGGGTGCTTTGTCATGGCGACGAATTGTGTACGGATGACGAAGAGTACCAAGCGTTTCGTAAGCTGAGCCGAAGCGATGAATGGCAACAAGCATTACTTGCCAAACCCTTAGCTGAGCGTAAGGCCATCGCGCTTCATCTCCGCCAACAGAGTCAACAGTCAAATGCCAATAAAGCCGATAACATCATGGATGTGAATAGTGCGGCCGTTGAGCAGCTTCACCTAGATACCGCCGCCCAAGTGATTATTCATGGCCATACTCACCGCCCTAAAATACACGATCTTGGCGAGTTTCAACGCGTGGTATTGGGAGATTGGACTGATCACTATTACTATGTAGTGAGTGATGGCAGCCGCTTTGAACTTCTCAAGCGAGCCATATAGAACAATAAGTAGCGTTCCGGTGTCTTACTAGCTTAAGCAATTAGCCGTCAACACGAAGGCGCTCATCGCCTATTTCCAAGAAGTAGCCTTGATCATCCTCACGTAAGCGCTCAACAAAATCGTAGTAGGCGTTGCGGTGGAGCTTCGCACACATATTGGGCGCCACATCCACCACAACTGAATCCGCCTCTAACCTCGGCCTTGAATTCTGATCGAGGGCTAACTGATAACCACAACTGAGTGTTAACAAGCACTTTCCTTGCACATCTTCCAAGAGCGAAACCCAAAGCGGATAACTCATTACCTTGATTCGCCACTTCTCTACCGGAGTAAGTAAGAAGTAATCGTCACCCTCACGACGGAGTATTCGGGTAAAAAGGTTAACCAGTCGCGCGCGTTTTATCTCTGTTCCCTCATGAAACCAACGCCCGTTGTCATCAATAACTAAATCCATTTCGCCTGATAGCTCAGGCTGCCATTCGGCCAAACCTGGCGCAAAAAGGCTGGACTCAGATTCGGCTAGGCCGGCGTATTGCTCAACTGCATCAAGATTCATTTTTTTCCTTAACTCGAAAACAATGGGAGGAACCGAGAAGGTTCAGAGAAATTGAGGTGCCACTGCCAAGAAGATAGCGGATCTGTGCTACTGAAGATAAAGCTGACCAACACGACTAAATACCGCGCGCAAACGTTCGTCATCGGCTCCATCCGCCAACAGCACCAGTAATAAAATTCGTGCCTTTAGGCCATCTAGCGTACTGCCGTTAATGCACCCAGCGCGAACGAGAGGTCCTGCTGATCCGGTCTCGCCATAACTTGACGCCAACACCTCGCCGCCTCCAGTTCGTGAGCAAATGACAACATGCTTGGAGGCCGCCAGCGCCTCTACGGCATCGCTGATACTCGCGCTGACATTACCACCGCCAACACCCTCCACAACAACGGCAGGAACATCGGAAGCAGCAACCGCTCCCACTAAAACATCATCCATATCAAAAACACAGCGAATCAGTGGAATGGCTACTTTTTTACGCCCCCCCTGATAGCCAATGTCTAGACGACTTGGCGCTGCCACATAACGTGCCCTCGACTCAACAATCCATCCCACCGGCCCCAAATTTGGCGACTGAAAGGCGCGCAGGCTAAAGGCATGTCGCTTCTCCACTAAGCGCGCCGCATGGATCTCATCATTAATAACTACTACCACTCCCATCTCGGGGGTCCGAGGATGAAGCGCAACACGAGCGCTCGCTAGCAGGTTAGCAAAACCATCGGCGCCAAGCTGTTTCGGATCACGCATCGCCGCTGTGACCACTAAGCTAGCGCCACTCTGGCCAAGCATTAGATCCAAGCCAAACGCCGTTTCCTCAAGGGTATCGGTACCTTGAAGAAGGACAAAACTATGAATACCATCAGCTCGCCATGCATTGACACGGTCAATGACATCGAAGAGATCTTCCATCCTTAGACTGGGTGAACCCACTTTTCGAATAGTGCAACAATGTACTTCCGCTATTTCGTCAAGCTGAGGTAACGCGGCACAGATATCCTCCGCGCTCAGATCAGGCAGTGCCCCATCTAGCCCACTCTGCCCCATGGTAATTGTTCCACCCAACGACATTATGCCAATTTTCTGCACAGCCTTTCCCTTTTGCTAGCGATTTCGACCAACCTAAAAAACTTAATCTACTGAGGCCATCAAGGCTGCGTTACCGCCAGCCGCCGTAGTATTGACACTTACGGTAACCTCATGGCTAAAACGCTGCAATGCCAAATGCTGATCGAATGAATCAACTATGATTGGCAGCGCTCCGTTCACCTCAGCCGTTGCCGCTAATAATTCGTTGTCCTGAGCCATCACCAACACGCTAAAACGCCCCGACGCCAGCAACTTCACATGTGCCGCTCGGTTGGGTAAATCCACTAACTCGAACGCGCCCTGCTCTGCCAAACAGCTCCATCGAGCTGGGATCTCCGCATTACTGCTCATCGCCACGCGGTTTCCAGCCAATAGTGCCAACAGAATAAGCCCTCGAGCCTGTTCGTGCTGTACGTTTGGATCAATCCAAACCGTTGCGCGTGGGCGTAATTCCAGTGTGTTCAGCTCGCCCGTTGGGCCCGGCATGACCTCTTTTGTTGCCACAAGGTCATGAGCCCAGTGATAAACAATCACTCCCTCACCCTCGGCCTGACGCAGTAATTCCCAGCGCTGCGCGACACTTAGTGATTGCCATTTGGCGGGCAAACTCTTGGATTCAATCCCGGTACCACTGTAATCAACCTGTTGTGCTTGTAGCGGTGCATAGTCTAGGAAACGAGAGAGGTAATTCGGACCTCCCGCCTTCGGTCCAGTACCAGAAAGCCCGCAACCGCCAAACGGCTGTACCCCAACTACTGCACCGATAATATTGCGATTTACATAGACGTTTCCGGCGCCTGACTTGCGTACCGCCGTGTTCACATGTGAGTCAATACGACTATGGATACCCATAGTGAGGCCGAACCCCGTGGCATTAATTTGTTCAAAGACGGAATCAAAATCCGCTGCTTTGTAGCGTAAAACGTGAACGACAGGACCGAAGACTTCTTCAGTGAGCGTATCCAGTGAGTCAATTTCGTAGAGCGTAGGCGGGAAGAAAAGCCCCCCCTCGGTATCGGCAGGCAGATCACATTGATAGACTAACTTAGCCACGCCCTTCATTCGAGATTCGTGAGCGGTTAATCGGGCCAAAGCCGCTTCATCAATGACGGGACCTACGTCAATTGAAGGATGTTTTGGGTCACCTATCTGCAGCTCCTTCATCGCGCCACTAATCATCGCGATCACACTGTCTGCAATATCTTCTTGGAGCAACAGGACGCGCAGCGCCGAGCAACGTTGTCCTGCGCTTTGAAACCCTGAACGAATTACATCGTCCGTGACTTGCTCTGGTAAGGCGGTTGAGTCAACAACCATCGCATTCTGCCCGCCTGTCTCCGCAACAATTACCGGCATTCTTCCGCCGCGTTTAGCAACGGTGGATTGAATGTGCTGCGCGGTTTTAGTTGATCCAGTAAAGATGATACCAGCAACCTCAGGATCCGATAATAACGCCCCGCCAGCCGTCGCACCGTCCGTAGGTATCAACTGGAGAACCTCGGACGGGATACCTGCCTCGTACGCCAATTCAACTGCGCGCTTAGCAACCATCATGGCCTGCTCTGACGGTTTAGCTAATACTGCGTTACCAGCCGCGAGGCATGCCGCAACTTGCCCAAGGAAAATGGCTAGCGGGAAGTTCCATGGGCTAATGCATAACACCTTCCCAAGTGGACTTCTGCCACTGGACTTATCAGCATCCATGGCGTAATACCGGCAAAAATCAATCGCCTCACGGATCTCCGCATCGGCATCTGTGGCAAGCTTCCCGGCTTCTCTGATTAACAATGCTGCCAGTTCAACCTTATTCTCCTCGAGGAGGTCGGCTAGTTTCAACAGCATTACCGCCCTAGCCGGACTGCCAAGCTGCGCCCATGACTCGTAGGACAAATGCGCCAATGCCACCTTACAATCTTCAGCCGACATTAGCGTGGTGGTGGTGATGGGTGGTGCTACGGCAGCAGGGTCAATAATCTCGTAGGCGCAGCCCGAGAATTCGTTCTCCGCTAGCCGCTTAATCACATCATCTACCTCAGCAATCCCAGCATAAGCTTCGGTCTGATCTGACAGCAACTCCAAATTCCAGCCATTAGAATTACTCCGTGCACCAAGTATCCGCTGGGGTAGATCAATCTTCGGGTGCGCCAAAGTGGAATGCGCGTGCAGTTTCTGGGCTGGGTCTTCGATCAGTTCTTCCGCTGGCACATCGGGATCGGAAATTTTATTAACGAAGCTAGAGTTAGCGCCATTTTCAAGGAGTCGACGAACTAAATAGGCAAGTAGGTGTTCATGTTCACCAACTGGCGCGTAGATGCGCACTGGGCCATCGTAGATACCCTGCTGTTTCATACCTTCGAACAGATGTTCGCCCATACCATGGAGTCTCTGGAACTCAAAGCCCGTGTGATCATCAGTCATCGCCAGAATATGACTCGTGGTGATAGCGTTGTGGGTAGCGAATTGCGGATAGATCCACTCTCTACTCGCTAACAACTGGGCCGCACACACTTGGTAGCTGACATCAGTTGTTTCTTTACGTGTATAGACTGGGAAATTGGCATGACCACCTTCCTGGGCATGCTTAATTTCATAGTCCCAATAAGCGCCTTTTACTAGTCGAACCATCATCTTACGGTTATTAGCTTGCGCCAGCTCGCGGATGAAATTAAGTACCACAGGTGTCGCTTTGTGATAGGCCTGTACCGCCAAGCCGAAGCCACCCCAATCACCCAACCGCTCATCGGACATGACTCGCTCAATAAGACCTAGTGATAGCGACAGACGATCCGCCTCTTCGGCATCAATGGTGAGGTTAAGGTCCGCATCCTTGGCGAGAAGCGTCAATTCCATAAGACGATTGAATAGCTCACTTTGAACGCGCTGATCTTGCGTGAACTGATAGCGAGGATGAAGCGCCGAAAGCTTAATTGAGATGCCTGGACCATTGATTGGACCAGCACCCTTGGCTACTTTTGCAATACTTTTAATCGCATCCGCATAGGCCTTAAAGTAGCGATCCGCATCAGCCATGGTGCGAGCACCTTCGCCCAACATATCATAGGAATAACGATAACCGTCTTTTTCCCATTTAGCGGCCTTCTTAAACGCTTCGCCGAGGTCTTCGCCCAACACGAATTGCTTGCCCATCACCGCCATGGCAATTTTTACCGAGGAGCGAATGACCGGTTCGCCTACTCTTCTGATAGTACCGCTCAACGATCGCTTAGCACGCTCCGAGTCGAGCTTCCCCAAATTCAAGAACTTCCCAGTTAAGAATAGCCCCCACGACGAGGCATTCATCAGCCAAGAATCACCCTTACCCACATATTCGCCCCAATCACCCGCGACAATCTTGTCAGCAATCAACCTGTCTGCAGTAAGACCATCGGGCACACGTAGCAATGATTCTGCCAGGCACATCAGCAAAATACCCTCAGCCTCTGAGAGCGAATACTCGCGAAGCATACTCTCAACACCAATCGTATTCTTTGACGATTCGCGAATGTAGTTAATGAGCTGTAAGGCGTTGTCCT
Source organism: Umboniibacter marinipuniceus (assembly GCF_003688415.1). Taxonomy (NCBI): domain Bacteria; kingdom Pseudomonadati; phylum Pseudomonadota; class Gammaproteobacteria; order Cellvibrionales; family Cellvibrionaceae; genus Umboniibacter; species Umboniibacter marinipuniceus. The sequence goes on along the minus strand of NZ_REFJ01000002.1, from coordinate 145,907 downwards.
TAACTTGCTCAGGCTGCTCTTTTAGCGTGCTAACGACTTGCAATAGATCCTGTGCAACCGAGGATTCCGAACGAATAAAGTAGCGGTCGACATCAGCGATTTGATTGGCAAAAGTAGAAAAATTAAAGGTCATGTAGATTCCACCAAGTACGGTACATAGAGTGTATGTCTAGATTTTAGACAAATACTGCAAAACTGCGATCATGCTAACCGAATTTGGGTATTTACGACCATCTTTTTCGAAGACTGAACGGGAAAATAAGAAGATTATGCGCTGAGGGCTTTGCAAACAAAAAAAAGCCGACAAATGTCGGCTTCTATGCATGATTAATTCGTTAAGTTCGGTGCGTTAATCACGAAGTAGTAAGGTACACCCTGCCGACATTGCCACCGCAATGAGAGCACTTGCTGGGACCAAGACTACAAAGTCAAACCTCGCGAACATCTGTTGGATAAAATCACCGACTGAAAAGCCTGCGCTACCGTAGAACACGGCAACTGCTGCAAGTAAAGCCGATAAGACGATTATCACTTTGCGCCATTTTTGATAGCGCGCCATCTGCTCTTGAGCAATGGCATGCATCACGCCGGCGCTGAAACCGTCGTCTGGGATGTAATGGTTGCTCTCATCACTGTCATTCAGCAGTGACTCCAACCATCTATCATCTATGTCTTTAGCCATATTCACCCTCTCTTTGCCATCCAGCTAGTAGCGACGCTAACTTAGCCTTTCCTCGGTTAACATGAGATTTCACAGTACCAAGTGGTAGACCCATAATAGTACTTGCTTCCTGCTGTGTCATCTCTTGTTGCAAACATAAGTAGATTGCCATGCGTTGATCGCTCGACAAAGTACTCAATGCCGCCTCCAGAGCCTTGCTTTTCATCGGCGCATTAAAGTCCGATTCAACCTCAGTTTCTGGAACTTCTTCAACGTAGTCTTCTGGTCGGCGCTTCTTCGATCTATAATGATCTCTGTACACGTTCCAAGCAATACGAAATAACCACGTTTTAAAGCCTGCTTCTTTCCGAAAATTTTTGACCCCTTTAAACGCCTTAATAAACGTATCTTGAGCCAAATCATCGGCGGTAGCCATATCGCCACCTGTTAATTTCCGCAGTAGCTGTCGCACATCACTTTGATACATCTTAACTAGTTCACCAAAGGCGTGCTGACATTGTTTACTTTGTACTCGAGCGACCAGATCTTCCTCACTGATCGCCATAATCTAAATTCCTTTACACTTGCTCAGTGGTTTTCGGCGAAATCTTGTGAAGCCACAGATAAGCGATACCGATGAACAAGGGGACTAACGCCACAATGAGTGAGTCAAACTTCCAATTGAATAGCTGATAAATCAGAATACCTGCGCCAATTGCCGTTAGGATCGCACCGCGACGGAGGTCTCGATCAACTGCTCGTGCCGACTTCGCTGCAGCAGGTGTGTCTGAGAGTAATCCTTTAATCTCTTCAAGACGGTCATTATCTAATGTTGGATTCTTCGCCACGATATCACCGATGGTGTGTGTCACTTCGCGACGACGACGGAATCTAAAATAGCTTACTAGGCCTACAATGAATACTGGCATTCCGAATACTGAAACCATTGCTGTAATGGGTATCAGTACTTCCTTCCAAAAGTTTTCTTCAGATTTCTTCTGCTCTCGAAGCACTAACCAAGAGTGTAACTGATCACGATCCAGAGACTCCGTTTCGGCGCCCGCTCGTTCCAGCTCACGCATAGCCATTTCAAATTCGGTATCAAACTCACGAACTTCCATCTCTCGCGCTACACGTTCACCTGATTCAATACGTGAACGAAGTGCATCTACCCGCTCACGAATCACTTCGCTGCGAGCAATCTCAACTTCCTCTCCGTCCTCATTAATAATAAAAACACGTTCGGCCCCTTCATCATCACTGACGCTAAAGCTTATCGCTCGCTTACCTTCCTCACTGCCATCATCAACGATAATTTCAATCAGTGGCGATGTCTCTTCAACCACTTCAATTTCGCCCTCAGACTCAGCTTCGACCTCTTGGTCCTGCTGTCCTTCAACAATTTCATCCGTAACAAAGGTGAACGATATTGGGGCATTTGCCATTGCTGGAAAGCTAACAGCACTCGCCAAACCGGCAATTGCAAGATGCTTAAAAAGTGCGTTGGTCATAGTAAAATTCTCTTTCGTGTTTGAGTTATTAATATTGACGCTCTAGACAAGCGTTTGGATGCAGAGAAAGTGTAATATTTATTTCTGAGCCCTTAATGCAGCAATCCAGCGTTCTGGAGAGCGCAGCTCACCGTTCTCATCCAATTCAGGATAATCAATCTTCTTTTCAATACAGTAGCGCATCAACCTGGGTTGCGTCACCTCAAAGAGTAGTTTTTGCGCCGCTTCCTCTCCCATCTGTCTTACGCCGAACGCTTCGGTATGCTCTCGCTGGCGCATCGCCTCATAGAGAATCAATGCCGCGGCCACGGAAACATTCAGCGATTCCACCGCGCCGATCATTGGAATAGTTACCACATGATCACAGAGTGCCAAGGCTTCATCGCTGACGCCAAACTTCTCATTTCCCATGACGATAGCCGTAGGCTTGGTGTAGTCAATCGCCTTGAAGTCAACCGAAGATTCGGTCAGGTGGGCTGCCACAATTTGAAAACCCTGCTCCTTTAACGGCAAAATTGCCTCGCTGGACGTTTCATGTGTAACGACGTCAACCCACTTATGACTACCTGCGGCGGTGCCGCGAAAAGTTCGGGCGCTCCGATGATCGAACACCCGATGAATTCGAGCAATCCCAACGGCGTCGCAGGTTCTCAGAATGGCAGACAAATTTTGCTGTTTGTGGATTCCGTCATTAACCAGCGTTAAGTCGAGTTGTCGGTGATCAATTAAATGATTAAAAAATGCAAAGCGTTCGGGAGTCATGATGGTTAGTTTAAAGTTTCATCAGCTGAGTGAAATTTTCTGCGGTCTGTTCGGCCAATGCCTCAAAGGAAATGCCGCGCAATTCTGCTATGTATTCACCAACGTCACGGACATATCCAGGTAAATTTGGCTTACCGCGGTTGGGGGCTGGAGTTAGCCAAGGCGCGTCGGTTTCAATTAATAGCCGGTCTAGGGGGATCTTTCGAGTAACCTCGCGCAGCTCCGAGGCCGAACCAAAGGTCACAATCCCAGAGATGGAAATGTGATAGCCGAAATCTAGCGCTGCCTTCGCCATTTCCCAGCGCTCGGTGAAGCAATGCAGAATTCCCCCTGCCCTGGGACATCCATACTCGTTAATGAGCGCCAAAGTATCTTTCTCGGCCGCCCGAGTATGAATCACAACGGGCTTTTGCAGTACTTTAGATTGCTGCAAGTGCCATTCGAAACTTTCTCGCTGCTTAGCTAGCTGAACAGCTTCTTTTTGATAGTGATAGTCCAATCCCGTTTCGCCAATAGCAACAACTTTGTCATGACTTAACCATTGCAATAGCTGTTGGTGATCGAACCCATCCGAAACCGATAGAGGATGAATACCTACCGATGCCCAAACTGACTGATAATTTTCCGCAATTCGCAGCACCTCGGGCATTGTGTCGGCATCAACGCCGATACACATCATTCCGGTAACGCCTCGCGCATGGGCATCGGCAATCGCCTCTGCCGCGGTGACGTGTAAACGGTTTAGGTGACAGTGTGAATCAATTAATCTCATATTATAGGGTATGCGTTGGTCGTGCTGACGACAAGGTTCCTGTGAGCAGCTGCTCAATATGCTGTTTTACGTTTTGCTCATCTTCGACGAACTGGAATCCAGCTCCAGCAGGCTTGCCCGTCTGAGCTCCTCGAGGTGTGAGCCAAACGACTTTTCCTGTCACACCAAACTTCTGAGGGTCGTCAAGAAAACTTAAGGCCAGAAAGACTTCATCGCCCATATTGAACTGACGATGCGTAGCGATAAATACCCCGCCATCCTTCAAAAATGGCATATAAGCCGCATATAACGAAGCGCCATCCTGAAACTTGTGATTTAAAAAACCGCCCGATCCTGCATTACTCATTCACTTAACCTTTTAATTGTTACATCTTCTTCTAAATGAAAATCAAACTTGCGACTCATCCGATACCAATCCATTAACAGCGTCTCAAGTGTCAACTGTGCGTTGGGGTTAGCACCCGATAATAAGCGATCATAGAGCGAAGTTAGTTTCGCTAAGAACGCAAACCAATTGTGATCAGGCTGATCAATCTGACGAATAGCCTCTTGAACATACGCTATCCACCAATAAATACAATCATCGATCTTAGTGGACGAGAACTTCTTCGCAGCCTGAAGTACATCGATAGATTGTTTCTCTGCTAATGCCAATAGCCAACGCTTTCGATCTGCATAGTCATCCGAAGCTAACAGTTCTACTAGCTGCAGAGGTGCGACCAGTGCCCGCTTGGCAAATAACCGCGGTAATTCCTCTACACCTCGAGCTGTTAAGAATTCGACCGTCTGAGCCTTGCTTGGAACGTCGAGCTGCTGTAATTGGGTCCGACTGCGGATAGTGGGTAGTAGTCTTCCGGGGCTGTTGGAATGCAACAAAATGTAGCAGTTACCTTGAGGTTCTTCTAAGGTCTTCAAGAGCGCATTTGACGCACTCAAATTCATTCTCTCAGCATCCTTAATAAGAATGACCTTAGTACCACACTGCGACGTCTTAACAACAAAATCAACGACGGCTTGAATCTGAGCAACCTTAATGACTGCCGACTTTTCCTCGGTCTGGATTACTTTGTAATCGGGGTGGCTACCGGCGGCAAACCAATTACAACTCTGGCAGCCGCACCCCTGCTCCCACTTATCCCGTTCGCAGAGCAGCGATTGAGAAAGGGTTGACGCCCAGAGATCACTTCCTATCCCCGGAGGACTCGCCAACAATAACGCGTGAGCGAGCGAGCCGGCCGTAGCCCGCTGCTTTATGTTATCGATTGAGCCCGCGATCCATGGGTAGTCAGCTAAAGATTCAATCATGCCGATGCGCAACCTAAGACCTTAGTTAGACCGCTAGCGATCTGTTCCTGAACTCCCTCAAGTTCTACCGAGGCATCAACGATTAAGAAACGCTCGGGATTTGCGGCCGCTCGGGCAAGATAGCCACTGCGCACTCGGTCGAAGAACTCAATATTTTCCTGTTCTATCCGATCAGTTTCACCGCGATTTTGAGCACGGGCCATGCCGATTCGAGGATCGAGATCAAGAAGGACAACAAGATCGGGACGCAGCGAGCCCTGGACAGATTGCTCTAGTTCAATGATAAAATCCGTCCCCAACCCTCGAGCAACCCCTTGATAGGCGTAGGTTGCATCGGTAAAACGATCACAGAGCACCCACGCACCGCGTTGCAGCGCTGGCTTAATTACTTGCTCTAAATGCTGGGCGCGTGCGGCAAACATTAACAGTAATTCAGCCGTCGGCGACATCACCTCGGAACGCTTAGTCAGTAGCAGCTCGCGAATTTCTTCAGCAAGAGGGGTACCACCGGGCTCGCGCGTCTCTATCACTTCCAGCCCCTGAGCACTTAAAAACTCAGCGATAAAGCGATGATTAGATGACTTACCCACGCCCTCGCCACCCTCGATGGTAATGAACTTTCCGGTACTCACAATTAGCGTCCCTTCAACTGATATTCACGTACTGCCCGATTGTGCTCTTCGAGCGTACGACTAAAATAATGGCTGCCGTCACCCTTGGCAACGAAATAAAGATAATCTCCGTCGCCAGGATTTACCGCCGCGATAACTGCCTCCCGACTTGGGCTTGCAATAGGTGTTGGCGGTAAGCCTCGAATCACATAGGTGTTCCAGGCCGTCGCTTCGCGTAGATCCCGCCGGCGAATATCACCATCGAAGCGATCTCCCATCCCATAAATAACGGTGGGGTCCGTTTGCAGTCGCATGCCCAAGTTTAACCTTGACGTAAATACGGCAGAAATCTCTGGACGTTCCGCTGCTACGCCCGTCTCCTTCTCGATAATTGATGCCAGGATCAGCGCTTCATAGGCCGTAGTAACCGCCGCAGTATCAGCTCTGTTCTCCCAAGCTTCGCTAAGCCATTCTTCCATTAGGCGCCTTGAGCGCTGCAATAATTCAAGTGCGCTATCGCCGCGATGAAAATAGTAGGTGGAGGGTGCCAGCCACCCTTCGGCTGACGCGGTATCTATATTCATCTGGTGGGCTAGTTCAATTGGCGAAACACCGTCGATATCATAGGAAAGCGCTTCATGCCCCTGAAGCAAGGCGATAATTTCGCGCACACTCATTCCTTCAATAATAGTGAGCTGGTAGCGTTTAACGTCACCGACGGCCAGTCGGTTCCAAATCACCTCGGCAGTTTCACCGGCGTTAAGTTGATACTCGCCAGATTGAACGGAAGCTATACCCTTCCAGCCTAACCAGCGCTGAAACCAGATGGATGAAGGCACTAGCTCCATAGCAGCCAAATCACGAAGAATCGCACGCTGCGATCTACCTGGGGCAATCGTATAGATTCTATCTTCTGTTAGCTGCGGCCCAGTCCACTGGTGCTGCCAATGGCGATCTACGACAAACGCCGCGGTAAATAACAGAAGCAGCCCCAAAATGAGGCCTATTAGCATTTTCTTAATCATCATTAAATCCAAGCTCTCTGGACAAGGCCTCAAAATTAAAGGTATTGCTAGGTGAGTAGTAGTGACTGTCAATCTGATCAACCGGACGGCATCCCATCAGCGCATTACTAACGTATACACTCGTAAAGCTGTCAAGTTCCCGGTAATGAATAGGTCTAACAACAACCTTCCATCCCTTTAGTTTGGCTTGCTCCAGGAGTGCCCTTCGCATCACACCGCCAACACCATACTCGCGCAAACAAGGCGTTACGATGCCTTCCAAGCCAATAAAAATAATATTACTACGCGTTGTTTCAATCACATCACCCTTTGAGGTGAGTAATAGTCCGTCACTCACCGAGTGAGTTGGTACAAGTGCTGCTAACTCCCTAGCGGCTTGACTATATTCTGGAGCGCTCACCATTTTTAAACCATGGGAAAAACTTCGCCGTGGTAGCTGCGTAGTTAAACGTCTGAGTTTTACTCCACTAGCGTCTGAAGTTAGTTCACTTCCCGCCCAGATCAAAAGGTGGCAAGGCGCCGCCCTATCCTGCGCGCCATACCCCCTCCCAGTTGAGCGCGGAGACCACTGTAAACGCAGCCACTGTATGCCCGTCAAATCCAGTGAGCGAATAAAGTTTTCAGCAACGTCAAGACTGACGCATAAACCCAGCTGTTCCGCCGCCTCGGTTACTCTCTGCCAATGATAGCGAAGTAGAGGAAGTTGATGGTCAATCACCCGTAGGGTTTCGAAGACTCCCTCGCCATACATCAATGAACGGTTGTCGCTGGGTATCGGTCCGTTCTCAACCCCGTCTATCCAGAACCTAGTCACCTAAATACCGAGTAAATAGAAGCGAACCATTAGTCCCGCCAAAGCCAAAAGAATTAGATAACGCCGAGTTAATCACCCTTTCTTGGCTGGTATGCGGCACAAAGTTTAAGTCGCAGCCTTCATCAGGATTATCTAGATTAATGGTTGGCGGTGCGACTTGGTCGCGAATTGCCAGCACACTGAAAATTGCCTCTACCGCTCCGGCGGCCCCTAATAGGTGACCAATCATTGACTTGGTGGAACTGATTGCGACTTGATCCGCATGATTACCAAGAACGGATTTGATTGCCAAGCACTCAGCAATATCTCCCGCCGGTGTAGAGGTACCGTGAGCGTTAATATAGTGCAACTCGTCTGGGTTCAAACCACCATTATTAAGCGCCATCCGCATTGATTGAGCAGCTCCAGCACCATCGCTTGGCGGTGAGGTAATGTGATACGCGTCATCGCTCATACCAAAGCCTGATAGCTCGGCGTAGATGCTTGCACCACGAGCCTTGGCGTGTTCCAGCTCTTCGAGAACGAGCATCCCAGCGCCATCAGAGAGAACAAAACCATCTCGGTCTTGATCCCACGGCCTACTTGCGGCGCCAGGGTTATCATTACGCGTAGACAATGCTCTGGCTGCGGCAAAACCGCCTAAGCCGACTTCGGTTGTTGCCATTTCGCCGCCCCCAGCGATCATCACGTCGGCGTCACCATATTCAATCATTCGCGCGGCAAAGCCAATATTATGCGTTCCCGTTGTGCAAGCCGTAGTGATGGCGACATTAGGCCCCTTGAGCCCATACTGAATTGCGACATTACCGGCAATCATGTTGATAATTGATCCTGGAACAAAGAATGGGCTCATTCTCCTAGGGCCTTTGGTATCGATAATCTGCCGTGCTGACTCAATGTAACCGATGCCGCCGATACCAGAGCCTATTGCTGCGCCACAGCGTTCACTATTCTCAGCCTCAAAGTCTATCCCCGAGTCATTAACAGCTTGGACGGCCGCAGCAATACCATATTGCATAAAGAGATCCATCTTTCGAGCATCCTTGGGCGAAAGATAGGGTGACACATCAAAGTCTTTAATCGACCCACCGAAATGGGTGGTAAAGGCACTCGTATCGAACTTCGTCAGCGATGCGATTCCGCTCTTACCAGCTAGTAGATTCGCCCAAGTAGTGGCGATATCGTTACCAAGCGGGGTTAGCCCCCCAACTCCAGTTACTACTACACGTCGCTTCGACATGGCTACTCCATTACACTAAAAATTATTGCTTAATCTAGCATAAAAAAAGCCGCAACTAGTAACCTAGTGCGGCTTCTTTTACTACAGAGACGATATTAGTCGTCTAGGTTTGCGTTGATGTAATCAACTGCCAACTGAACTGTAGTGATTTTTTCTGCTTCGTCGTCAGGAATTTCTGTATCGAACTCTTCTTCAAGAGCCATTACCAACTCAACAGTGTCTAGTGAATCTGCGCCAAGGTCTTCAACAAAAGACGCGTCTAGTGTGACTTCATCTTCTTTAACGTTAAGTTGCTCTGCGACGATTTTTACAACGCGATCTACGATGCTGCTCATAATATCCATCTTCTCCGATAGAGGTTAATGTTGCACGTTTTGTACGTGCTTATGAAATATAGGACGAGATATTACCCGTGATTGTGGACAGATTCCAGTGAAAAACCCCAAAAACTGTGACCACAAACACCCTACATGTACATACCACCATTCACATGAATAGTTTCGCCAGTAATGTAGGCGGCTGCATCACTTGCTAGGAATGCAACAACGGCGGCAATTTCTTCGGGCTGACCTAGGCGCCCAGCAGGCACATTAGACAACATCATCGCCTTGTGCTCTTCGGTTAATTCATCGGTCATATCAGTCTGAATAAAGCCTGGTGCTACCGTGTTAGCCGTAACGCCGCGCGAACCTAGTTCCTTTGCAACGGAGCGCGAGAAACCCTCTACGCCTGCTTTAGTGGCACAATAATTCGCCTGGCCAACATTACCCATCTGCCCCACAACGGAGCCAATGTTGATGATTCGACCCCAACGCGCTTTAGTCATACCGCGAAGACAAGCCTTGGTCACGCGATACACTGAGGACAAGTTGGTATTAATGACATCATTCCACTCATCTTCCTTCATCCGCAACATAATATTGTCTTTGGTGATGCCTGCATTATTTACCAATACAGTGGGAGCTCCGAAATCAGCGGTAATTTGCTTAATTGTTGCCTCAACCTGCTCTGCGCTGGTGACGTTCAACATCATTCCACAGCCGGTGATCCCTTCGCTAGCAAATCGAGCACTAATGGCCTCTGCACCAGACTCAGACGTTGCGGTACCAATTACCGTAAACCCAGCTTCACCTAGCGCCGCGGCAATAGCTTTACCAATGCCTCGGCTTGCGCCAGTAACCAACGCGATTTTATTCTCTGACATATTAATTCACCAATCCTAGTGCTTTTTCTAAACCCGCTGCATCTTCGAGGGACGCAACCTGTAGTCCACGTGATACCTTTTTATTAAGACCACAGAGAACCTTTCCAGTTCCACACTCAATAGTCGCTTCGATACCCGCATTAATCATAAACTCAACAGACTGCGTCCACTTTACCGCCGAATACACCTGCTCAACCATTAGCTGCTTGATGGTGTCTGCGGACGACTCAGTATTCGCTGTCACATTATGGACCACAGGGATACGAGGCGCTCGGAACTCTGTTGCGGCGATGTCTGTCGCTAGCGCTTCGGCTGCAGGCTTCATCATGGGAGTATGAAACGGCGCACTAACTGCCAACGGAATGGCTCGCTTAGCTCCGGCTTGCTTTGCGCCTTCAACCGCCGCATCAACCGCGGCGGCAGTTCCCGCAATCACTACCTGCCCAGGGCAGTTAAAGTTCACGGCGTGAGCATCGGCATCAGCGCATACACTAATAACTTGCTCATCAGTAAGACCAAGGATAGCGGCCATACCACCTTCACCTGCAGGCACCGCTGCCTGCATAAGCTCGCCACGGCGCTGAACCAACCTTACCGCGTCGGCAAAGTCGACTACATCGGCGGCAACCAGCGCTGACCACTCACCTAAACTATGCCCCGCTACGTAAGCAGGGAGCACTGTACTCTGCTGCTGCCAAATGCGAAACGCCGCTATAGAAGCGGTTAGCAATAAAGGTTGAGTCACGGCGGTTTGATTAATGGCATCTTGCTCGCCCTGCTGACAGAGCGCCCAAAGGTCGTAACCTAAGATGTCACTCGCTTCAGCAAAGGTTTCACCAACGATGCTATGTTGCTCAGCTAGCTCTGCTAGCATGCCAATTTTTTGAGACCCCTGTCCGGGAAAGACAAAGGCTAATGCTGCGTTATTCATGGGTTATTAAAACCTCTATAATTTTATGCTTAGTTAGCTTCTGTTGAGTGCTGAGATATCTGCGACTCAATTTGCTGGGGCAATTTTGCGTTAACCTCTCGGATAGCGCAATCAATTGCGGCGTAAAATGCCTCAACATTTGCCGATCCGTGACTTTTTACCACAACTTTCGACAAGCCTAATAAGCTAGCGCCATTATATCGCCGTGGATTTAGCCAATTCACTGCCTTGCGAAGTAGTAATTTGGTAAGCGGCGTAAATAAACGGCGCCAGCCCCGTGAAACCGACATACTAACGCGGTCGCGTAGGTGGAGCGCTAACCCCTCGGTCGTCTTCAGGGCAACATTGCCAACAAACCCATCGCAAACAATCACATCCACAGAGGAATCAAAAAGCTCATGACCTTCGATGAAACCGTCGAAGCAGATCGACTTGTTAGCACCAATCTTATCGGCAGCGCCGCGAACAACTGGATTCCCCTTTGACTCTTCACTACCCACATTAAGCAGCGCTACCCGTGGCGTCTTAACACTCCCGACTCCACGCGCCAGCGCATCCCCCATCACCGCAAACTCATGAAGCTGATCGGCACTAACAGTAAGGTTTGCCCCGCAATCAAGCAAAAAGAAGCAACCATCTTTTCGTGGGAGCTGAGCGCAAATAGCAGGCCGTTTAATCCCCTCCAAACAACCAATTAATTTACAACTCAAGGCTACGAGTGCACCAGTATTACCAGCGCTCACAGCGCCGTCAGCTAAGCCTGACGAAACCTGTTCCAAGGCCACGCGCATGGAACTGCCAACGGCACCGCGAAGCGCTTCGCCAATAGAGGCACTTTGAGTGATAGTAGTAGCGGCGGAAACAATTCTGAAACGATGGTGATAGAGCGAGCTAGTGTAGGCTTGAATAGCCTGAGGATCACCCACGAGATCGAGGGTTAAGAAAGGAAAATGCTCCAATGCCATCATACAGGCAGGAACAGATGTGCGGGGACCGAAATCCCCGCTCATCACATCAATCGCTAAGCGCATTGACTAACAGCTTACTCGCCGTCAGTGTCTACAACTTTGCGACCACGGTAGAAACCGTCAGCTGATACGTGGTGACGAAGGTGCTTCTCGCCAGTTACTGAATCAACTGATAATGCATTACCTGTTAGTGCATCATGTGAACGACGCATACCGCGACGTGAACGTGTTTTCTTACTCTTCTGAACAGCCATTGATCATAGCTCCAAAAATCGTTGTGACTTCAATTCTAGCGACGTTTAAGAATTACTTCTTTAACTTCGCCAAAACACTAAATGGGTTTTCAACATCAAGCTCAACACTTGCGTCGGCCTTCCCGGGGCCAAGTTCAAACGACGCACTACCTTGGCAGTGCGCGACATCATGCTGACTCACTTGCGGAAGCACCAACAGGATCTCATCAGAGAGAACCTCCCAAATACTTACCGCATCGTCGTCGAGCACTACGGGCTCGACATGTCGTGGGACGATTTTCGCAATTTCATCATCGCGAACGAGCATGACCTCGCAATCTACCTCAATCGGGTAACGATAACCCTCAAGACATCGCTGACATTCTATCGTTAGCTCAGAACGCATTTCAAGACGCAACCAACGGTGACGAGCTTCATTACGCCGGAACGTTGCCGTTACCGGTAGTAAATCACCCGCCTCACGAGTCATCGTATCGAGGCGCTCTAGTTTTGCCACGGGGACAAAACCTTCTAAACAAACATCATGATCAGCCATCTTGCGACCATCAACATGATCGGGTAGCTGTCGGTTCAATTGTTCCTCTGACATAGGCGCGGCATTCTATTGATAGTCAACGAACAAGTCAAAGGGAAATCTACTTGACGACTAAGGTAAACCCCTTAATATCCCTTCAACCACTAAATTTAACGGTACCCGTATTATGACATACAAACTCACGCTTGCATCGACTTCTTCAAGTCGAAAAGCACTTCTAGCTCAAATTGGCGTGATTTTTGACTGTCAGAGCCCCGCTGCGGACGAATCCGTAATCACTGGCGAGCCGCCCGCTCAGCGAGCAGCCCGACTTGCGACACTCAAAGCCAATTCAATTCCAAGCACCGAAGCAAACCACTGGATTTTGGGTAGCGACCAGGTCGCTACCTGCAACGGCAAACTACTCCGCAAACCGCTCACCAAAGAACTTGCGCTTGAACAACTACAAATAAGTCGCGGCAACTGGGTAACTTTTCACACCGCATTCACGCTATGCGGCAACGGTGAAACCCTTGAGCACATGGTTGAATCGCGAGTTAGATTCCGCGCCGACACCCTCGACAGCGAACTTTGCCGTTACATTGAGCTAGATGACCCCTTATATTGCGCCGGCAGCTTTAAGACCGAATCCTTAGGACCACTCATATTCGACCAGATTGACGCAAGCGACCCTACTGCGATACAAGGGCTACCGCTTATTACCCTAGCAAGAACCCTTCGAGAGATTGGCATTAACCCACTGGGGGTATCGAGTTAGATTAGGAAGGCCTACGCTATGCTTTGAGCCAGATGCCTGATTAGCACCTGCTCCAACTCGCTGTAACTGCTCACAACACGGTGAGCACCCGCAGCAATTAATTGCTCGCGTGAACCAACCCCCCAAGTCACGCCTATGGTATGCGCTCCCGCCGCAACACCCATACCAACATCCAAAACGCTATCGCCAATCATCACCATCTCTGATTCAGCAAGTTCAGCGTTAAGCTGAAACAGCATTTCCGGCGATGGTTTTGACTCCGCTTCCGAGGCGGTCTTCGTGGCGACAAAACGCCGACTATAACCCAGGCTCTCGAGAGCAAAATCTAAACCCTCACGACTCTTACCCGTGGCGACAGCTAACTGTACGCCGCTGAGCGCCGCAATAGCGGATAGATGCTGATCAGCCCCCTCGTATAAACGAGTGGCGCTGTCTAGACGAAAGCACCGACGATAACTCTCTGCGTAGCGCTGCTGTACTTCCGTTGATTCCTCCGGATAGAGCGCAGCACAAGCTGCCGATAGATTCATACCAATAATTGCGCGGTAGCGTGCCGATGCTAAACACGGCAACTCACAAGCTATCGCCGCATCAGACAAAGCGCTAACAATAGCATCCAAGCTATCGCTTAGGGTGCCATCCCAGTCATAGACTATAACCATTAAGCGCTGACCCTAAGATTCTTAACCACCGCATCTAGGCGTTCATCTAACGGCGCTTCGAAGATCTTCTGCTCGCCATCAGGAAGCGTAATGACTAGGCGCCATGCGTGCAGGAAAAGTCGATTCAAGCCCTTAGTCTTCATAAACCTAGCAAACTCGTCACTCCCGTACTTAGGATCACACGCAATGGCATGACCCGCATACTGAGTGTGCACGCGAATTTGATGAGTTCTTCCCGTAACGGGTTTAGCCTCAATCAAACTCGCTCCCGCCAAGCTCTCGATCAACTGGAATTTTGTCAGCGAAGCCTTACCAGACGGACTTACACGAACCATCCGCTCACCTGACTGCAGGGTATTTTTTTCAAGCGGCGCATCAACCTTGAGTTTGCGCTTAGACCACTGCCCTTCAACCAGCGCAAGATAACGCTTATCAACACCATCCTGCTGAAGCTGTTTATGAAGCCAAACGAGCATGGCCCGTTTTTTCGCCACCATAATCAAACCGCTGGTATCTCGATCCAAACGATGGACCAATTCCAAAAACTTCTGATCAGGTCGAAGTTGACGCAGCGCCTCAATCAACCCTAATGAAATACCTGAACCACCGTGCACGGCGATACCAGACGGCTTATTCACCACCATCAAGGCATCACTTTCAAACACGATTGCACTTTCGATAGCAGTTAGAAGACCGGAGCTTGCTACCGCTTCGACTTTTTCGCTAATACGAATAGGTGGGATACGAACCACATCATCGTTCGCTAAACGATACTCAGGCTTAACACGCTTCTTATTGACTCGCACCTCGCCCTTGCGGAGTATTCGATAGATACGACTCTTCGGCACACCCTTGAGGACTGCGATGAGAAAATTATCGAGGCGCTGTCCCGCCCGATCATCATTAATGGTGACGAATTGAACAGTGTCACTAATTACTTTATCTGTCATATCGGCAAGTTTATCAGATAGATGTCGTTAAGGTTCAACTTATGTATTGCTATCTTTGACCCCACACACTTCCACATGACTAGAATTAGTGGTATAGTCGCGAGTCGCTGTAATATGTACTCCGAATAAAAGCATCCGTTAAACATGAACGGATTGGTAGTCGGAAAGCGATTTCGAGGTGGTAGCTAGATCCCTCAACGGTTTTTAATGATCTAGGCTCGAAGACAAAATTTTTAGGTAAATTGCTGAGGCAGTTTACATGTTAAGTAAAGGCGAAAACGCCGAAACGTCCCAGGCTGGGCGTAATATTAGATTCACACTTCAACGTAAGCTTATCGAGAAATTCCAACGATAAGCAGCTGCTTAGAAACTTAGGCAGAGGCGTTTTGGTTTAAGATGACACGTCAGTCGTACTAAAACTGACGATAAAAACTGGATCATTCTGTTAACTCAGAATAAGTTGACCCTACCTGCCCCTCAGCGCGCAGTCATGCTGGTCAGCACCCCTAGCCGGGCATTCGACGCGACATCGCCACTCATATAGTGAGCAATAGAACGCATGAAAAGAATGCTAATAAACGCTACACAGCAAGAGGAATTGCGTGTAGCTCTCGTAGACGGACAACGTCTGTTCGATTTAGATATTGAAAATCGTACTCGCGAGCAAAAAAAATCAAACATCTACAAAGGTAAGATCACCCGCGTAGAGCCTAGCCTCGAAGCCGCATTCGTTGAATACGGTGCAGAGCGACACGGCTTCCTGCCGCTAAAGGAAATTTCCCGCGAATACTTCAGTAAACAGAGCCAGGGTGAATCTGGCCGTGGAAAGATCAAAGATCTTGTTCGCGAAGGAACTGAGGTTATCGTTCAGGTAGACAAAGAAGAACGCGGCAACAAAGGCGCGGCACTTACCACCTTCATCAGCCTGGCTGGTCGCTACTTAGTATTGATGCCAAACAACCCTCGCGCTGGAGGTATCTCAAGGCGTATTGAGGGCGAAGAGCGCGCCCAACTTCGCGATGCGATGTCCAACCTGTCTTCACCGGATGGCATGGGAGTCATTGTTCGTACCGCCGGTGTAGGACGTACGTCTGACGAACTCCAATGGGATTTAGATTATCTGACTCAGGTTTGGACCTCAATCAAAGCTGAAGCTGACGCAGCGAAAGCACCGCACTTCCTCTTCCGCGAAAGCAACGTTATTCTTCGCACCATTCGCGACTACCTTCGTAACGATATTGGCGAAGTACTTATCGATAATAAGGAAGCGTTCGACCTTGCATCACTATTTGTTAATCAAGTGATGCCTAATTCTCGCCATAAGATCAAACTTTACGACGACCCAATTCCGCTGTTCAATCGCTTCCAAATCGAAAGCCAGATTGAAACGGCCTTCCAACGCGAAGTCTCACTTCCATCAGGCGGCTCGATCGTCATCGATCAAACGGAAGCACTCGTTTCAATTGACATCAACTCTGCGCGTGCAACGCGCGGTTCTGACATTGAAGAGACTGCTGCGAACACCAACCTTGAAGCAGCCGACGAAATCGCCCGTCAGCTGCGATTGCGCGACATTGGCGGGTTGATCGTCATCGACTTTATTGACATGAGCGCTGCTAAACATCAGCGAGCTGTAGAGAACCGAGTTCGTGAAGCCCTCACAGTAGATCGCGCGCGCACACAATACGGGAAAATTTCACGCTTTGGTCTGATGGAAATGTCACGTCAGCGCCTGCGTCCGTCGTTGGGCGAGACCATGGGCCACGTTTGCCCACGCTGTTCTGGCGTAGGCACCATCCGTGCCACCAAGTCACTCGCGCTGTCTATCCTGCGTCTAATCGAAGAAGAGGCTCAGAAGGAGCATTCAGCCGAAATTCGCGCTGTAACCCCTGTCGAAGTAGCAACCTTCTTACTTAACGAGAAGCGTAAAGCTATTTCAGACATCGAGTCACGTCATGACTCTCGTGTTGTGATAGTACCGAATCAAGAGCTTGTTACCCCACACTTTGAAGTACTTCGACTTCGTGAATCTGATGCCGAGGCAGGCGCATTGAGCTTGAGCATCGGCCTGAGCGACGAAGCTTCACAAACACTCGCCGCTGCCGAGCCCACTGAAGTCAGCATGGCTGACATCGACTCGCCAGCAGTCAAGAACGTGGTACCAACATCGAAGCCGCCTTCGCGTCAAACACTGGAAAAGGCCAAAGAAGCCGAAAAGCCAAAAGGTCGCCAGAATAACCGTCGCAAACCTAAAGCAAAAGCAGAACCAAAGGGTTTATTCGCACGAATCTTAGCCTGGTTTACTGAGGAAGAAGAAACGAAGGAAGCGCCAAAAAACGGTTCACGTCATCGCAACCAGCGTAATTCTGGCAGACCAGCTCGCCCGAATGACCGCAACCGTCGCAACCGCAACGAAGGCTCTCGCAACAACAAGCGCCGTGGCAACCGCAACCGTCGTGATCACTCTACCGAGCAACCGCCTGAAGTCACTACAGTGATGGGCGCCGATAGCAGCCCGAACGAAGCTAAATCACGCCCGGAAGCTAACGACTCGCGTCCCGCTAAGCGCCCTCAGAATAAGCGCCCGCGTAATCGTCAGCGTAATCGTTCGAATGCACCCGTGGCGGCACCAGAAGCTGTAGAGAATTCAGCAGTTTCTACCGAGCAAACGCCAACCACGGCGACGGAGAAGAAAGTTGAAGCGAAGAAGCCTGAGGTAGAAAGCACACCTACCCCTAGCTTCGACGTAGCAGAGATTGCAATTGTTACTGACAAGAGTGAAAAAACATCGCGTGAGCGTAATGGACGAGTTGACGCTCGCCCTCGCAATACCAAGGAGCTGCCGGTTAACGACTTGACTGCACCGAAGCCTCCTCGCTCGCCGCGAAAAGAACGCTCTGGTGACGAAGAAAAGCACGCTGAAGCCACTAACAACGCAGACGCAGTGAATGACACTGAGGTAGCGAACGGAACAGCTGTTACCTCCACTCCGGACACTGAAGCAACTCCTGTTGTTTCGGCTCCTGTCGAAGTAGCAGCCGCTGCCGAAGTAGAAGCTCCTGCCGAAGTAGAAGCTCCTGCTGAAGCAGAAGCCGCTGCCGAAGTAGAAGCCGCTGCCGAAGTAGAAGCTCCTGCTGAAGTAGAAGCCGCTACCGAAGTAGAAGCTCCTGCTGAAGTAGAAGCTCCTGCTGAAGTAGAAGCTCCTGCTGAAGTAGAAGCTCCTGCTGAAGTAGAAGCCGCTACCGAAGTAGAAGCTCCTGTTGAAGTAGAAGCTCCTGTTGAAGTAGAAGCTCCTGTTGAAGTAGAAGCCGCTGCCGAAGTAGAAGCCGCTGCCGAAGTAGAAGCTCCTGTTGAAGTAGAAGCCGCTGCCGAAGTAGAAGCTCCTGTTGAAGTAGAAGCCGCTGCCGAAGTAGAGGCAGAAATCGAAGTCGCAACAGCAGTTGAAGCTCCGGCGCCAGTAAAGCGCTCAGCTCGCGAATTGAAACGCCCCGTTAACGACCCTCGTGTTAACGCCAAGGCAGCTGACGTTGAGGTCGTTACACTCACCGAAGTTAGCTACCAAGACGGTGCGGCACCGAACCCAGTTCCGGAACGTGAAAAACGAGTATTGAAGCGCCCTGCTAACGACCCTCGCGGTCAATAGCAGCTAGAATA
The DNA here is from genome assembly GCF_003688415.1 of Umboniibacter marinipuniceus. Classification (NCBI taxonomy): domain Bacteria; kingdom Pseudomonadati; phylum Pseudomonadota; class Gammaproteobacteria; order Cellvibrionales; family Cellvibrionaceae; genus Umboniibacter; species Umboniibacter marinipuniceus. Next base: position 127,291 of record NZ_REFJ01000002.1, on the reverse strand, counting down.
ATCAGTGGCTTTGGCACGTAAGCCACTGATTTTACATTATTTTTTAAAAAGTACTTGCCTAGAAAAAAACGCTCGCTATAATAGCCAGCGTGTTCGGAGAGATGGCTGAGTGGTCGAAAGCACCGGTCTTGAAAACCGGCGACGGTTAGTAGCCGTCCTAGGGTTCGAATCCCTATCTCTCCGCCATATCCAAAGGGACCTATTAAGGTCCCTTTTTTATTAAAAGTACTTAAACTAAGTTCTTTTATATTGGGAAGCGCATCATTTTTTGAATAGTTCTTGCCAAGTAAAAAACGCTCGCTATAATGGCGGCGTGTTCGGAGAGATGGCTGAGTGGTCGAAAGCACCGGTCTTGAAAACCGGCGACGGTTAGTAGCCGTCCTAGGGTTCGAATCCCTATCTCTCCGCCATATCCAAAGGGACCTATCAAGGTCCCTTTTTTTGCTTTAGTAAATCATATCCTCGCAGTTCACCCTGAAAAACACTGCAATTTCAATCACGTTTTGTCACTTCCTCTATATTTTTATTCACTTCGGTTTTTCCCACGAAAAAACCTTTAAATTGCCCATCGCTGACCCCATAATAGAGAGAGAAACTATAAATAGCTTCAGGAGCTACAACTATGCAAGATCAGATTTCTAATTACGCTCAGCCTTCAGCGCTGGCGACCAATAAGGTGCTTCGAAACACCTACATGCTACTTAGCATGACGTTAGCGTTTTCGGCTATCTGCGCTGGCGGTGCAATGGCAATCGGCCTCGGCCGTGGCGCCGCTCTAATGATGATGATTGCGGCAATTGCCCTAGTTTGGTTCGTATTGCCACGCACCGCAAATTCATCAGCTGGCCTTGGTGTAGTCTTCCTTTTCACTGGTTTACTGGGCGCGTCACTTGGACCAACCATTAACGCCTACCTTGGCCTCGCTGGCGGAGCACAAATTGTCCTTCAAGCTTTGGGCGGAACCGCCTTCATCTTCTTGGCGCTTTCTGCTTACGTCATTACGTCGAAGAAAGACTTCTCCTTCATGGGCGGTTTCCTTTTCGTTGGCTTGATGGTTATTGTCGTGGCATCGTTAGGTGGACTGGTTGCTTCGCTAATGGGCGTTAACGTATCGGTCTTTTCGTTAGCCATTTCAGGTGCTTCAGTGCTGTTGTTCTCAGGTTTCATTCTGTATGACACCTCACGAATCATCAACGGCGGTGAAACCAACTACATCATGGCTACCGTTAGCTTGTACCTAAGTATCTACAACATCTTCGTTCACCTATTGCACTTACTTGGTGCAATGAACGACGACTAAACAGAATTAGGCGGCGCAAGCCGCCTTTTTTCAAGCCATGAAATTCTCTCTCCTTATAAGCTGCGCACCTCAATTGAGTGAGATGCACCATAATGCACTCTCGTTTGCTCAAGCTGTATTGGATTCGGGTCATACCTTAGAAAGTGTGTTCTTTTGGGGTGAAGGCACTTCAACGGCGCTTAAAACTTCAGTCTCCCCTCGCGATGAACATGACGCTGCAACACTTTGGCGCGACATTGCTGCCCTTGGCGGTACAGATCTTAACGTCTGCATTGCCTCGGCTACCCGTAGAGGAATACTCAACAAGTCCGAAGCCAAACGCCACGACCTCCCAGACGCTACCGTTGCGTCGGGCTTCAATATTGTCGGGCTTGGCGCATTAATCGAGGCTGAACTTAGCGCTGACCGAGTGGTGAGATTTTAATGCGAGATCTACTTATCTGCTTCACTTCAGATCCCTATGCTACACCCGTAGCACAGGAGCGTATTGACCTCTTAATTGCAGCGCTTAACTTCGATCGCGATGCCGCCCTATTACTGCTGGGTCCCAGTGCACTGGCACTGAATACGGTTCAGAGCCCTAGCTTTGCGAAATCCGCGGCTGCCAAATTGCAACTTCTCGAACTGTTTGATCTCGAAGATATATTTGTCTGTAGTTCATCTTTACCCAAGCAAACTGTGGTACCTGTAAAAGAATTGCCCAAGAGCGAGCTTAAAGCGCTTATGGATGAGTTCAAAAATGTGTGGATACTCTAATGTCTAGCCTTCATCTACTTTACTCCAGTGCCAGTGCTTCACTCGCCGAAGCGGCGGCTGGCGAGAAGGATACGATTGTATTAATGAGTCAGGCGGTGCTGCTAGCGTCAGGTTATACTCCAGGCTGCCAATTACTGGCTCACGAAGGTGCGTGTAAGGCGCGAATGCTCAGTCCTCATTGCGAACTCATTGATACCAATGGGTTAGTCCAACTAAGTGCTGATCACAAGCGAGTAATCACATGGCCCTAAGCGATGTTTCACGGGATTCCGAAGGTTTTTTGACTGACCTTAATCAGTGGACGCCAGAGCTTGCCCGAGAACTGGCACGGGAAGAAAATATCGAACTGAGCAAAAACCATGAAGTTGCTATTGAGGCTGCGCGAGCCTTCCATCAACAGTTCGAAACGTCCCCATCCATGCGAGCGTTCATTAAGTTTCTAAAGCGCGAAGGGCATGATGAGATTGCCTCTAGCATCGCACTACTTAAGCTTTTCCCCGGTAGCCCCCCGAAATACATTAGTAAGATTGCTGGTCTACCTAAACCAGAAAATTGCCTATGAGTGTCGCAACCGAACACCCGTTTGCTGAATTTATTCGTCAAATAGGCAAGGGCCAAAAGGGCCGCCGAGACCTTACTGAACAGCAAGCTTTCACAGCTATGACCGCCATACTAAGTAATGAAGCATCAGCTACTCAGATTGGCGCATTCCTAATGCTGATGCGAGTGAAGGAAGAATGTGAAGAAGAGCTTATTGGCTTTGTTAAAGCGATAGAAACATTTTATTGCCCTTCATACCCTCAACCTGACATACAGACCGACATTAGTTGGTCCAGTTATTCGGGTAAGCGTGACGAAAGCAATTGGTATGTTTTAGCGCAGCTTGCACTAAGTCAGTCCTATCGCATTCTCGTTCACGGCGGTCCTGGCCATACACCAGGAAGACATTACACTGAATCTGTCTATGAACACCTAGACCTAATTCAGACCCCCACACCTAAGCTGAATTCCCCAGCCTACTTAGCGCTGCGAAACTGGGCTCCTAAGCTTGAGGAGCTAATCTCCCTGCGCTTCGAACTCGGCCTGAGATCGCCGTTAAATAGCGTCCTTCGACTCTGTTCACCGGTCCCAGCGCGCTTGCAGATTATGTCCGTCTTTCACCCCCGATACGCGCCGCTCCACCAACACGCCGCAATACGCCTTGGCCGTGACAGAAGTTTGGTATTTAAAGGAGCCGGCGGCGAAGCCGAGATTCGACCAAATGCGAACACTGCTTTGTTTATGACTCATGCGGCTATGGGTTATGACCTGACTTTGCGCCGAAAATTTGCGACGAAAGTTCCGCCTTATCAACCATCGGTTAATGCGCTGAAAGCGCTTTGGCGCCAAGGGACGAGTAGCCACGACCATACAACGAGCGGAGAAATCGCCATTATCGAGACGATGACCGCTGTGCTGATGGCCTACCACCATACCGATTACCAAAGCGCCCACGAGGAAAGTCTTGCCCTTTGGCATGATCGCGATAAAAATCGGCTCGATATCCAACCATAAGATCAACTATAATTCGCGCAATCAACTCAGCATCTAGGTAACCGCGTGAAATTCACCCAACCTGAAAACTACCAAGCACTCTTCGCAGAGAAAACTCAACGCATCAAAGCCATGCTATCTCCCTTTTATCAGGGCGAACTAGACACTTACGAGTCTGCGCCTGAGTTCTATCGAATGAGAGCAGAATTTAGGGTGTGGCATACGGATGACGGCGCTCACTACGCGATGTTTCAGCCCGGAGATAACAAAACTCCGATATTTATCGATCAGTTCCCCGTTGCCTCTAAGGAAATCAACGCGCTGATGCCAAAGCTGTTAGCGGAAGTGAACAACAGTGAACTCCTCGCTAAACGCCTCTTTCATATTGAATTCTTGGCCACCCTGTCAGGTGATATGCTGGTGACTTTTATTTATCATCGCCCGCTTAGCGATGAATGGATAGCTCTGGCGAAGCTTCTTGAGCAGCGTTACGACATTGCCATCATTGGTCGCTCTCGTAAGCAAAAAGTAGCCATAAGTCGCGACTGGGTAGATGAGGTGCTAACTGTCAACGGCAACACCCTGCACTACCGACAAAATGAGGGAGGATTTAGCCAACCCAATGCTGCGGTCTGTGAGAAAATGCTGGAATGGGCTATCGCCCAGTCAGCCCAGCAAAACCCTAAAGACCTCTTAGAACTCTACTGTGGTAATGGTAACTTTTCTGTGGCCCTAGCACCTCATTATCGCAAGGTCCTAGCTACCGAGATGGCCAAGACTTCAATCCGCGCAGCGCAACTGAATGCAGCGTCTAATGAAGTAGAGAATCTTAGCGTGGCTCGCCTCTCGGCTGAAGAATTTACTCAAGCGTGGAATAGAGAGCGCGAGTTTAACCGTCTCAAAGGCATTGACCTAGATGATTACGATGTATCGACAATTTTTGTAGATCCACCCCGCGCAGGTATGGATCCTGACACAACTACCCTGTGCCAACGGTTTGAACGGATTATCTACATCAGCTGCAATCCAGCAACCTTAGTTGAGAACCTCCAGCAGCTAACAGAAACTCACGAAGTTAAACGCGCAGCCCTTTTTGACCAATTCCCCTACACCGACCATATGGAGGCCGGGGTAATACTTGAACGCCGCTAGCACCATTAAGGCTTAAACGGTAAAGACGAGCGCCGTCTTAGAGTAAGTAGACGCTAAGCAGCGGCATCGTCAAATTTCGGGCGTTCAAAGGTTGATAGCCCGGTCATAGAGCGCTTCACTGACTCTTCAAACTCCTGCTCTAGTTCGTCTCGCTGTCGGTCTAGCTTGAATTGCTCCTTCGGAGATAACGCTTTATATGCGGCCATAATAGGGAAATCCTGAGCCCGATCAGACACTTCAAAGATGGCAGGATAAATGCCGCGATATAACGAGCTCAACTGGAGTTGATCCATTGAATGACAAATTCTCAAACAAGCTTCGGTAGACGAAAGCTCTCCCTGAAGGTGAGCTCTCGCTAATACGGTAATACCCAAAGCAACCTCATCCATCGCCGCTTCGGCACGTACTTCGATATCTTTTAACTTCAGTGCTTGGTCAGCCTGAACCTGCTTAACCTGTTTTGTTAGCTTGAGTGCATAAATTGCTAGCACTACAATAATACTTATTGCTAGGATAAAACCGATTAAGATAGTCGCGGTCAGCATAAAAACTCCAATTCTAATCAATGTACCGATTATACGCTTAAAAAGGGCACCATGGACGAACTAAGCAAGGAATTAACGGAATCGATTAAATCACTTTGTTCGGAAGGTTATGACCTTTACGATCAAAAGCAGTGGGAACGTGCGTTGCGTGTTTTCTATCGCGCCTGGAACAAGCTGCCAAAGCCTCAGACTAATTACCGTGAATCAGGTTGGGTACTTACCGCTTTGGGGGATACCTACTTCAAAGCTGGGAGGTTTCGGCCTGCAAAAGAAGCGCTAAATTCGGCGCTTCACTGTCCAGGCATCAACTACAACCCCTTTGTTTTACTTCGTTTGGGGCAGGCGTTGCTTGAACAAGGCGATGCCGATAAAGCTCATCAGACGCTTGCCTTTGCCTACAAGAAAGGCGGTAGGCAGCTTTTTGAAAGCGAGGCACCGAAATATTTGCTGGCAGCGCTTCAGCCGCCAGCAAATAAAGACTGACCTTAGATTTCGCTACGCGCAATCATGACCATTCTTACCAGCTGCGCCAGTGAACGACAACCCATCTTTTGCATCACATTTGCGCGATGAATCTCAACGGTGCGTTGGCTAACCTCAAGGTCATATGCAATCACCTTGTTCGCGTTACCTGCCACCACCATCTCCATCACCTGAGATTCTCTATCAGTCAGCTTAGAAAGCCGCTCTAAGGCCGTCTCCTTCAATACTTGACGCTCTCGGCTTGCAGTCATACTCTCAACTGCATCTTCAATATGTGAAAGTAGTTCCTGGTCATCGAAAGGTTTAAGAATGAAATCTAACGCGCCGTTTTTAATGGCTTCAACCGCCATTGGGACGTCACCATGCCCTGTGACGAAGACAACAGGTAACAACTGATCGCGAGCCTTCAGTTCGTCGAACAGTTCAAGGCCACTCATTCCGGGCATACGAATGTCGAATATTCCGACCGCAGGCTTCGTTAACGTGGCATTGGCTAAGAAATCTTGTGCATCCACAAATGTCTGACAACGATAACCGTTGGCCTTCATTAGAAAACTAATTGAACCACGTACTGCTTCGTCGTCATCAACAACGTAAATTACAACATCTAGTGCTTGTTCGCTCATGCCTTATTTCCCTTTTTGGTCAAACTTTTAAATGAATATTTATGCTGTAACACAAAGCTTAGCGCGACTACGCCGATGCTTTCGCATAGGGCAGGCAAACTTCGAAAACCGCCCCGCCTTCGTTTTTATTAAATACTCTCATAGTACCTTTGTGAGCTTGGACAATGGAGTGACTAATGGATAGTCCAATCCCCATCCCCGATGCTTTGGTGGTGAAGAATGGATGAAATACACGCTGAAGCGCTTCCTCACTAAGCCCAGGTCCATTATCGCCAATCTGAATAATGACACCCCTATCCTCGGCAAACAGTATCACATCTACTTGGCCGTCGGACTGTCGGAATGCCGCAACGGCCTCAAGAGCGTTACGAATCAAATTGATCAATACTTGCTGTATTTGCACCGCATCAACTTGGATGGGCGCGATGCCAACTTGAAGATCAGTGACTACTGGGATGTCATACTTTCGCGCGTCGACCATGCCAAGCGCCACAGATTCAGCCACAATATCTTCAGGAGCCCAGAGTTGAAGATTAGTGCCACTCTTATTGACAAAGTCTCGCAGGCGTCGGATAACCTCGCCTGCACGCCGCGCTTGCTTGGCAATCTGATTGAATGCCTCCTCCATCATCTCTCTATCTAATTCAGGGCGCTGAAGTAGCTTTTCACTCGCCTGGGCATAGGTGGTAATTGCAGAGAGTGGTTGATTAATCTCATGAGCAATCCCCGCCGCCATTTCACCCATGGTATTGAGGCGTGCGACGTGAGCAAGATGATCACGGCCGTCACGAATAGCCTTTTCCGCCACACGCAGATCCTTCTCCGCTCTTCGACGATCAGTGATGTCTACCAGTGTGACCAAAAGTCTATCCTGCTCATCGAGCTCCACTTTTCGCATCATCACTTCAAGTTCATGCTCGGAACCCCCGCTATCGCGGACGAGCCACAAGAAGTACTGAGCCTCGCCATTTTCTGCTCGAGATATGAAGTCACGAGGCTGCTGATACGCCTGATTTTTCACCGAAAAGCTATCGAGGTCACGACCAAGAAGCTCCCACTTAGTCATACCAAAAATCATTGCGGCACGATCATTACAGTCCACTATTTCTGGTGCTAGCAGCAACACCCCCTCGTTGGCGTTATCGAACAAGGTGCGATACTTCAGTTCATTCTCTTCCAAATCAACAATAATTGGCCTACTAATCCGATAGAAGAACCAACCGCCTATTGAGGTAAGAATTACCGCGGCTAACACCGCTTTAATCGCCGCATTTACGAAGGGTTCGCGCAGTTCATTGATTGATACGGTCAACACAAAGGCAACGCCCCATTCGGGCAAACCAGAGAATGCTTTCACCTGCGGTTCAGTGAAACCATCATCAAGCATGACTACACCTTGAGCGCCGTTTAAGGCAGCAAGAATCACCTTATCTTCCATGAGATAAGCAGCACTGGAGACGATCGTATCGCCGCCCATTAGCCAATGCATCTCATCGTTGGTTTGCACGATGACCTCAAAGACTCCCGTTGTCTCGTTGATTGGGAGCGTTTGCCGGTCAAATTGCGAATACACTCTTCGCATCACGGTCAGCCGGTCTTCAACCTGCCAGTCAGGCTGTTCCAGTAACATCCGTTCAAACAATAGGGCTTGGTTATCAACATAACTAGATAAGATATATTGATTTTGGTAGGCGACACTTCGAAAAAGTGTAAAAAGCGTGAACAACATCACCATGACACTCACGGTGATGAGTACGATGATTAGACCGAAAATTCGACCCCGATAGCTCTTACGAATTTTCACGTTCAAGTCCTTGTGTTATAGCCTTTCTAAGATAACAATAAGCTAGATTAAGCATGGAAACAAAGTGTGTCTGTACTAATTTTTGATTCAGGTCTCGGTGGGTTAAGTATCCGACGAGAAATTCAACTGCTACGCCCCGATCTCAGCATTCATCAATTTGCTGATCACGCGTGGCTGCCCTACGGAGCAAAGCGCGCTGAAGATATCCGCAGCAGAATGCTTACGCTAATTCCTGAGATGGTTGATCGTGTAAATGCCTCACTGCTTGTTGTGGCGTGTAATACCGCCAGTACTCATACGCTTCCCCAACTCCGAGCAACCTTGAACATTCCGGTGGTAGGTGTTGTCCCGGCAATCAAGCCCGCAGCCATTCAGTCCGCCACCAAGAGCATTGCGGTGCTCGCAACGGAGCGAACAATCACATCCCAGTACCTTGATGAACTGATCCAAAGCTACGCCGCCAACTGCCAAGTTACTCGTATCGGCGCCAATCAACTCGTTGAACTCGCGGAGTCTAAACTATCCGGTAACGCCGTCGATACTTCGGAACTCCGCAAGATTCTTCCCCGCTCGCTGTTTCCAAGCTCTGTAGATACCCTTGTCCTTGCCTGCACCCATTTCCCGCTGCTCAAGACGGAACTATTGTCCGTACTTCCTGACCACATCGAACTGATTGACTCGGGCAATGCTATTGCCCGGCGCGTGAGTACGTTGGCCTCGCTGCAGAGCCACCCTCAACCGGCAGAATTCTTCACCACGGGCACATTGAACCAAGCAACGGTAAGACTACTTCAAGCGGAATCATTCGCGCGCATCACCGCCCTCTAGGGCCAGTGACCATCTATAAACTTTGGTTATCCAAGATAAAAGTAAGTTTCCCTTTAAGCGTGGAGGCTCCGTGGCTATTATGCTTAAACTAATAACGATTAATCGAACTGTGTGGTAAGCGAAAATGAGTGTAGCAACAATTGACAATATCAACGTTGAAAGCCAAGACGTACTGATATCTCCAGCAAAGCTAATTGCAGAACTTCCGCTCTCTGAGCGTGCTGAGAAGGTAGTAACCGACGCGCGAAATACTATTCGCAACATCCTAGATGGCAAGGATCATCGCGTATTGCTGGTAGTTGGACCCTGTTCAATTCATGATACCGACGCCGCTATGGACTATGCCAAGCGTCTAAAGGCTTTAGCTGACGAACTCAGCGACACATTGTTTATTGTTATGCGGGTTTACTTTGAGAAGCCTAGAACCACCGTTGGCTGGAAAGGCCTGATCAACGATCCTCACCTGGATGACTCCTTCGCCATTGAGGAAGGTTTACACACTGGCCGAAAACTATTAATGGATGTGCTCGAGCTCGGTATTGGCACCGCGACTGAAGCGCTTGATCCAATTTCACCACAGTATCTTCAGGACCTCATCGCATGGTCAGCCATTGGCGCCCGAACCACTGAATCGCAAACACACCGTGAAATGGCGAGTGGTTTGTCTTCGCCTGTTGGTTTCAAAAATGGTACCGATGGCGGTCTCGAAGTTGCCATTAACGCGCTGCAGTCATCGGCGAATCCTCACCGCTTCCTGGGTATCAACAAATCAGGCCAAGTAGCCATTATTCGAACTAGAGGTAATGCCTACGCACACATCGTACTCCGCGGAGGTAACGGGAAGCCAAACTATGATTCTGTATCAGTGCAGGTCTGCGAACAGGAGCTAACGGCGGCAGGTATAACCCCAAATCTAATGGTGGACTGTAGCCACGCGAATTCGAGTAAAGATCATAATCTTCAGCCGCTCGTACTTGATAATGTCTGCAATCAGATTATTGAGGGAAATCAATCTATCATGGGAATGATGATCGAATCACACCTTCATAGCGGCAACCAGAAGATCAATGCGGATCGCTCTCAGCTTGAATACGGCGTTTCCATCACTGATGCCTGCATCAACTGGGAAACTACGGAAGCGAGCCTACGCGAAATGGCAGATAAACTGCGTGATGTTCTGCCACTGCGGACCCGCTCTTAGTAAACAGCTACCTTTGAGACTTCGCAGTTGCGGCGCCCCATTTTTAGCAGCTAATAAAAAAGGCCCAATATGAAGATATTGGGCCTTTTTCTTTACAGCAAAACTTAGTGATGGCTTAGTTAGCTGCGCAATACGTGTAACGCGCTTACTTAAAATAGGCGTTAGACGTATCTGAGTGGTCAGTAGAATCCTTAACTCCGGCCAATTCGGGAATGTGCTCTTTAAGCGTTTTCTCTACACCCTGCTGAAGCGTTACGTCAACCATGCCACAGCCCTGGCAACCACCACCAAACTGCAATACCGCAAAACCATCTTTATCTACTTCTAACAGCGAAACTTGTCCGCCGTGAGCCGCTAAACCAGGATTCACTTCATTGTAAAGAACATAGTTAATACGATCTTCAATGGGGCTATCATCACTCACCCGCGGCATTTTGGCATTGGGGGCTTTAATGGTTAACTGACCGCCCATTCTATCTTCGGCGAAATCAACCATTGCATCCTCTAGGAATGGCAATGAGCGCTGATCAAACCACATACTAAAGCGTTCCAATGGCATCTCCACATCACCCTCTTGCTCTTCACCTGGGCGACAGTAGGCAATACAGGTTTCCGCAGAGGGCGTACCAGGTGATTGAACAAACATGCGCACGCCTACACCCTCAACATCTTGCTTACTTAGTAAATCTGCGAGATAGTCGTGAGCTGATGGGGTAACGGTTACATTTGACATGGTTGATTTTCTCCAGCAATTTGGCCGTATTCTACGTTAAAGCTGAGACGATAAAAACAACAAATCTTTAAGGGTTATTATGAACGGTAACGCCGCCACTAAGGGATGGAGAAAATGGCTGAGAATAGCCAAAAGTACCGGGGCTGCATTTCTTGGCGTTCAGTCAAGCAAGGTACTCGAAGAAGATTTTCAAGGAAGTAGCCCATTACCTTTTATCATAATGGGCCTTTTGCTTACGGTTGCATTCGTTGTTTCGCTAGTCGTCATTGTTAACATCGTTTTAAACTAAACGATGAACAGCGGCTTCGCTGAGAACTTAATGGAATGGCGTGTCGTCATTTCCGGTTGCCGCAAGCAGTACGCTTAGACCACGGAAAAAGTTTGATTTTTCACGCTCATCTAACAATTCGATGAATTGCTTCTCGTGCGACTTAGCCGATTCTAACAGCGAAGGAATTAAGTTCTTTCCTTTCGTTGTTAGCTCGATGTTAATTGAACGGCGATCTGCATTCTCGCGACTGCGCTCAACTAAACCTTTAGCCTCCAAACGATCAACCAAACGCGTGATAGCAGAGCGATCAACACCAATATGCTGAGCAATCTGTGCCGGCGTTTTCGCGCGTTCGTAGTAAACCGCATTCAACACCATCCATTGAGCCCAACTCACACCGTACTGCGCTACGGCTCCATTGAAGGCTTCTTGCATTTGTGTGGCCAAACGGCCGAGCCAATAAATTGAACTGCTGTGTAATTCCATATTTGACGACTCTGAACTCATAAAATAAGCACCTAAAGCAAACCTTTCGAGAAGTTAAGGGTCACGCCAACGCGAACCCTGTTAGCAATTAAGCTAAACCTTGTAACCAAACGATAGCCGCAGTTACGAAAATCGCAATTAAAATTACCGCTGCAGCAGCATCTACTTTTGTATCATTTGAACTATTTGTTGATTCTGTCACCTTAAACACCCCTTTGTTATGAAACTCAATTAGATTGACCGATCCATAACAGCCTCGGCTATTTACAGTATAACCACTACCTATTACCACCGACAACCCGTGGAAACCCCCACTCTGGCTGGCCTAGCGCAGCGCATTCAACTTATATAACAATAGGTAATAAGAGTATAAAATTACTGTTCTTTTTAGAATAATAGAAAGCTGCTAAGTTAGCGCCCTAGTAAAGTAATTCAGGGATTGACTGAACATGTACGTATATAAAGCCTTCGACCAATCTGTGGTTGACCAACGAGTTAGTCAATTCCGTGATCAAACGGCTAGATACCTAGCCGGAGAATTATCTGAAGAAGCCTATCTGCCGCTACGTCTTCAGAACGGTCTTTACATTCAACGTCATGCGCCCATGCTCCGAGTGGCTATTCCCTACGGGATGATTAATAGCCAGCAACTGCGCAGGCTTGCCGACGTTAGTCGACGCTATGATCGCTCATATGTCCACGTAACGACTCGCCAGAACATTCAGCTCAATTGGCCGCAGCTCGAAGACGTTCCCGATATTCTAGCTGAGCTAGCTCAGGTTGAAATGCACGCCATACAAACGTCTGGCAACTGCATTCGAAATACCACTACGGATGCTTTCGCAGGCGTAGCAAGAGATGAAGTCGCCGACCCTCGTCCGCTGTGTGAACTAATCAGGCAGTGGAGTACGCTGCACCCTGAGTATGCGTTCTTACCTCGTAAATTTAAGATCGCCGTATCGGGCACTGAGTCAGATCGTGCCGCCATCCGCTTCCATGATATCGGCCTGCAGTTAGCCCACAACAGCTCGGGTGAACTAGGCGTTGAAATTTTCGTGGGCGGTGGTTTGGGACGCACGCCAATTGTCGGGCAGTCGGTTTTTGATTGGGTTCCACTTAGTCAGCTACTTAATTACCTCGAGGCCATTTTAACGGTCTATAACCTGAATGGCCGACGCGACAACAAATACAAAGCCCGCATCAAAATTTTGGTGAAGGCAATGGGCGTCGAAGCATTCAGAGAGGCCGTGTTAAAGCAACTACCAATAGTTGGCAGCTACGAGGAGCGGCACGTCGCTAACAAGCTGAGCGAGCTCGGCGGCTATTTTAGCGAGCCCAATTATGAACGCGGTCTTGATGAACTTGAAACGCAAGCAAAACTGTTTGAGCAGCAAAAGCTCGATAATAATTTTGCGCTTTGGCTTGGTAGAAACGTAAGTCAGCATCGTATCGATGGATATCGCGCGGTAACACTCTCGCTCAAGAAGCCCGGCACGCCACCAGGTGATCTATCCGCTGACCAACTTAACTTGGTAGCCGATCTTGCTGAGCAATATAGTTTCGGCGAAGCCCGAATGACGCACGAGCAGAATATCGTTCTCGCTGATGTGCCGGCCAATGGTCTTTATGCACTTTACCAAGCACTCTTAACGGCCGGTTTCGCTACGCCAAACATCAACACCATGACTGATATCATTTGCTGTCCTGGCGGAGACTTTTGTGCCTTAGCTAACGCCAAGTCGATTCCGGTCGCACATGATATTCAAGCGACCTTTGATAATTATGATTATCTTTATGACTTGGGCGATCTTGATCTCAATATTTCCGGTTGCATGAACGCCTGTGGCCATCACCACATTGGCGACATTGGTATTTTAGGCGTCGACAAGAAAGGTAAGGAGTTCTATCAAATTTCTTTAGGTGGCAATGCGGGCTACGAAGCAGCAACTATTGGCAAAATACTGGGGCCATCATTTGCCCAAGAGGAAATTACCAGCGTCTTGCAGAAGCTCCTTAATGTCTTCCTGGAGCACCGCCTAGAAGGCGAGCGATTCGCTCATACCTACCATCGCATTGGCCACGCGCCGTTCAAAACAGCCGCCTATGCAACCACAGCAAACACAACTACGGAGGCTGTCACTAATGCCTGAGCTGTCAGTTTTATTGGCCGAAGACATCGAAACTGTGTATCCGAACAGCCCAACTATTAATGAAAGCACCGACTTGCATGCACTTGTCGCGGGCAAGGACGATGCGATAATTATCGAGGTCCCAGTTTTCACCGATGGCAAGGTCTTCAGTATTAGTAAACAGCTTCGAGCGCTGGGTTTCACCGGTCACATTATCGTCTCAGGTAACTTTATCACTGATCAAGTTGGCTACCTCTCTCAGTGCGGTGTAACGGTATTCATGGTGAGCAATGATTCCGCTCGTGCAGAAGTGGAACGACTACTTGAACGTCGAATTGATAGCTATCACTTTCAAGAAGTCGCGAAGCATTAATCCTTCCCCCTATGTTGGTTGCACTTGGGGGGCACTTTCAAGATTACTCGCTTGCGTAATCCTCAGGACTCCGCCACTATTTGGAGGCTATTAGGAGATTGACGTGACCGATATTTTCCAAAGTTTTTTTATTATTTTTTCAAGTGCCGCCGTAGTGGCTACGCTAGCCCTTTGGGGTAAGCAGCCACTGATTGTTGCCTATATCTTAGTCGGAATGTTGCTTGGTCCGTTCGGTTTCGGCTTCGTTTCGGACTTAGAACTGCTTCGACAAATCAGTGGTATTGGTATTATTTTCCTCTTATTCCTACTCGGTCTGGATATGCAGCCCAGCGCTCTCTTGTCCACCTTGCGAAAGTCCACCGTTGTTGTCCTATTAAGCTCACTGGTCTTTGCGGGGTTAGGCGCCATACTGGCATTTAGTTTCTCATTTTCCACCACTGACGCGCTGATTATCGGGGCGTGCTGTATGTTCTCCTCTACCATTATCGGCATCAAGCTGCTCCCCACTACAGCACTACACCATCGCCACATTGGTGAGCTACTGGTTGGAATTTTGCTGGTTCAGGATATCATCGCGATCATTCTAATTAGCTTATTGCAAGGCACTGATAGTGTTGATAACGCCTTCGCCTCAGCGCTCTATATACTCGCGATGATTCCGTTAGTTGCCGGCGGATCGCTAATTGCGGTGCGGTTTATACTGCTCCCATTGCTCGCTAAGTTTGATCGCTTTCAGGAGTACATCTTCTTGCTGAGTATTGGTTGGTGTCTAGGTGTGGCCGAAGTTAGCGAACTAATTGGCTTATCACGTGAAATCGGTGCCTTTTTTGCCGGAGTAAGCCTCGCGAGCTCACCTATTTCTCAATATATCGCATTAAGTCTTAAACCGCTCCGAGACTTTTTCTTAGTGACTTTCTTCTTTGCCCTAGGAGCGGGTTATAACTTTGCCCTGTTAGAAGAGGTCTGGCTAGTGAGCAGCTTGCTCGCGATCAGTATTCTAGTGATCAAACCACTGACCTTTAGAACGTTACTTCGAAAGCAGTCTGAATCAAACCGATTAGCGTGGGATCTAGGAATACGTCTCGGCCAAATTAGTGAGTTCTCTCTGCTCGTTGTTTTCGTCGCGATAAATGCCGGACTTCTCTCTGAAGCGGCATCAATTACAGTACAAAGTGCTGCGATCTTGACCTTCCTAGTTTCCAGTTACCTCGTGATTTTTAATTTGAGTAACCCTTTGTCACCAAAAGATTCGTTACGACGGGACTAAACGCATATAATTCGCATTGGACCTAGCGCAACGCTGAGCCCTGCACTAATTCGTATTGTCACGCTTGGCAAGCATTTAGCAGTAACAAAAAAAGGAGCCAATTGACTCCTTTTTTTGTTACTGCTAAACAGCGCCCTACCCTTCGGTAAAACTTTCAGCACTCTCCACGAACAGTCACATCACTGTAGACTAGAAGTTTCGCCAAGGTACGAGAGAAGTCGCCACGCTGTATCTTAAAAATCGCGGCGATGCGTAAGACCCAGTAGTTTGTCATACGTGGCGGTTAGCGCGGTTTGAGCTGCCAAGCCAACTTTATCTGCAACGGACTTCTTCCGCGACCACTGCACAAGGTACTGATCAAAGGTCTTGCGACCACTGAATAAATACTCGTCTGAGGTCTGCAACTCATCAACCAAATCTAGCGCTAAGGCTTGCTTTCCATACCAGGCTTCGCCGGTAGCTACAGCATCGATATCAAGCTTAGGTCGAGCTTCGGCAACCATGTCGCGGAACAGGCGGTGAACCTCTTCCAGCTCCTCTTGGAACTTCTCTCGCCCCTCATCGGTGTTCTCACCGAGCATGGTTAAGGTTCGCTTGAATTTCCCTGCAGTATGTAACTCAACATCCACATGATTCTTCTTTAACAGGCGATGAATATTCGGCATCTGCGCCACCACACCAATGGAGCCAAGTAATGCAAACGGTGAAGCAATAATACGATCAGCCAAACAGGCCATCATATAGCCACCACTCGCAGCCACCTGATCAACGCAGATAGTCAATGGAATTTTCTTCGCCTTGATTCGTTCGAGCTGAGCAGCAGCCAGGCCATAGGCATGCACCATACCGCCGGGACTTTCTAGTCGAACAACCACTTCGTCGCAGGGTTCCGCTGCGATCAATATCGCAGACACTTCCTCTCGCAGGTTCTCTACGGCGGAAGCTTTAACATCGCCATCAAAATTGATGACATAGCGAATCGGTTTTCTTTTATCCGACGCCGAGGCATCTTCCTTTTGCTCATCGGCCTTTGACGAAGTCTTGGCAGAAGCTTTCGCGGCCTTCTTAGCCGCCTTTTTCTCTGAATTCTTCGTCTTTTTAAGCGCTTTCTCGCGGCGTTTGATCTGGTCATCACTCGCCGTGGCTACAAACATGGCCTCCTCCAGCTCTTCGAAATGACCATTTAGATCCGTTACTGATACCTCACCCTTTTTGGCACTCTTTCGTGCACCACTATTGGCGATCAGACCAATCACTACCGCAATAGCTATAACTACCGTGATCGATTCAGCTAAAAATAATCCGTACTCTGCTAAGAATTCCAAGTATTAATCCTCCGATATGTAGGCATATTATGCCTCACGACTAACGCTTCGACTAGCAATTCGATTACGGTTTTCCCCCTTCGCCAAGCGGCGCTTGCTGCAGTAGACTGAATCATCTTACTGATAATAATTAACTAGGAGTTAACATCGTTATGACCACCACCTTTGATCTTTCGGGAAAAATTGCGCTGGTAACAGGCGCCAGTCGCGGCATTGGCGAAGCAACAGCAAAGCTATTCGCGCAGCATGGTGCTCATGTCATCGTCAGCAGTCGAAAAGTGGCCGATTGTGAGAAAGTCGTCGCTAGTATTGTTGCGGCTGGGGGCAGCGCTGAAGCGCGAGAGCTGCATGTTGGTAAAATGGATGACATTAGCAGCACCTTCGAGTGGCTAGCTGCCCAATATGGTCGTTTAGATATCTTGATTAATAATGCCGCCACCAACCCATACTTCGGAGCCATTGAAGATACCCCCGAGTCGGCCTTTGATAAAATTGTTGAAGTGAATTTGAAGGGCTACTTCTACATGACGGCTAAAGCCGTGAAGTTGATGTCTGCCAACGGTGGCGGGAGTATTGTTAATGTCGCTAGCATCAACGCTAAGTCACCAGGCCATTGGCAAGGTGTGTATTCAATCACTAAGGCTGGCGTCGTCAATATGACCGAAGCGTTTGCCAAGGAGTGCGTGAAGGACAAAGTTCGCGTGAATGCCTTATTACCTGGCCTAACTGCCACAAAATTTGCCGGCGCGTTGACTGAGCACCCTGACTCACTAAAAAATATTCCTATGGGTCGCGCAGCACAGCCCGAAGAAATGGCGCCTGCACTGCTCTATTTGGCGTCAGATGCATCAAGCTATACCACTGGCTTAGCGCTAAATGTTGACGGTGGACTGCTTATCTAAATGCGCTTGGAGTTTGGATGCCAACATGGCATCCATATTTAATTTAAGAGTTTGTTTCGCTTTGGCCGGGAGGCCACAATAGCTGGCATGGCTATTCAGCCGATTGCTGCGAGGCTAACCACTGAGAGATCATTGCTTCCGATATAGTGCCTAACGGAGGCAACAGGGCTAACTCGTCCTTTTTGAACCAACGTAAATCGCTCAACTCGTTTTTATCACGACTTAGCTCACCGGACTCATAACTCGCTATGTAGGCCAACATCATTTGCCCCGGGAAAGGCCACGACTGGCTGCCCAAATAGCGAATGTTACTCACATGAACGCCCGCCTCTTCCTTCACTTCACGGAGCACTGCCTGCTCGGCAGATTCCCCCACCTCAATAAATCCCGCTAACACTGTATAGACGGGCTCATTACTACGATGGTGATGAGCTAAAAGAATTCTGTCGCCGTCTTCAACTAACGCAAGCACACAGGGTGAAAGTCGGGGATAGCTACGATATCGACATTTATCACAGGCCATGGCTAGCTCATTACTGAGCCTACGAGTGCGGTAGCCGCAGCGCGGACAGTACCGATGATCTTTATACCAGTTAGCGACTTCTGCCGCGGCACTCAGGTATTGTTGATCCTCGAGGGAATAGCTTAACAGTAAGTCTCGAAGATTTTCACCATTGATAGGCTCATGCGGCACCAATACATACCAATTAACGCCGTGATCCTCGCGAATCAAAATCTCGTCGCCAACAATCATGGGTGGCTTAGCGGTATAAAACAGGTTGGTTTGGGTGAAAACGTGACTTCCGTCCGTAACGATCCAACGATTAGTTTTCACGTTAATAGCCCACAGCCTTTAGGCTTTCTGACGCCATATCCAAAATGCCTTCGTCCGTATTTTCATCAAATGAAACACGATCCAAATAATACTCCAGACCAATCAGCGCATCAGCAAACGTTTCCAACATGGGCTCAATGGCTCCATCGAGGTGATCACTCAGCACCTTCTCACTGACAAAAGATTGTGCTGATTGAACCACTGAAAGCGGACGAGCTAAGTTAAGCGCGTTCATTATTCCCGCGATACAGTTTAACTGCGACGCGGCTTCATTCACTACACTAACGTCAAAGCCACTTTCTACGAACTCGTTCAGTGAAATTTTTAACGCACCCACCATGACTTTGGCTTCGTTGAGCGCAAGCTCCCGCGCGCTCTGAAACAAATTATCTGCAATAATACTTTTGCGACGTTCGTCATTAAACACATCTAGGGATTCGGCATCAGCACTATTGATTGTCTGCAAACATGACTCCACGTAGAGGAGACAATCAGCAGTATCTTCAAGTAATTTATCAGTTAGCGAAGTATTAGCGCTTGCCTCAACCAAGCTATGCGCCTGATTACGTAGCAATACCGCTAATGAACCAAGCGAGATAACTTCAAGCGTATTAGCAACGCTTTTGAACTGCCCAACTAATTGATCAATACGCGCGTTGTCTCTTGATTGATTATCACTCGACATTAGCTCTAGGAGCTCCCGCGATTGGCGTAGATCTTCTTTGACCAGTTCCGCTACCGAAGAGAGCGTGTCGGCCGCAATACCGTCTAGCTTGCTGCGTGCGGTCGTCAATTCAGCCCAGCTAAATTCGGCCACGGCACTGTAGGGATAGCTTTCCAGGCTAACCCCGGAAGCCCGTTGTACCGACGACGACCAACACACAGCCCCCAGCGCGCGGTTATAAGCATTCAGCTCACCATTCCCTTTGATTCGTGCAGCCAGATAACGATCTAGGTAGCTTAACTGGCGCTTCGCGTCCATCGGAACCGTTGCTGTATCGTAAGTTGAGATAAGCTGTGACGCCAACTGCCAAAGGAGCTCATCGGCATCAATAGCACCCTTGCGCAAGCGTTGGGCCGCTCTGTCCATCAGCAGCACGGCACGACCTGGCTCATCGCTCAGCAGTGCTAGTAACCCCGTCTGAAACATGGTTCGAAAACGCCGAAGCGCAGCGTCGTCATAGCGGTAGTCCTTTAGTTCAACCGCATTAAGCAGGTCATCCCGCCACTGAAAAATGTCGCTCGGTTTTTCTTTAGCAAGACGCTCAAGCTTGACGATATCGGCATGCAGAACCTCAGCTGCCGCAAGCCCACCCTCTTCAAGAAAGTCGAGGTAGCGCTCTGTTTTAAGAATAAGCGTGGCGTAGTCTGCCTTCTTGATTTCCGTTGCTGCCGAAATGGAGCCATTAGCCAAGGCAGTGTGGGCAACGCCGTAAAAAGTAGCTAAACCATCCAGTGACAGAATTTTAGCCGTTCCGGCTAACTGAGACAGGTCATTCATCGCCTGCTCTAGCGATTCGCTCAAACTGTCATCTTCAATCCACTCATCTAAATGGTTCGCTGCTCCATGCAACGTAGCGAGCATTTGTTCCTTGACTAGCACGAGTGAAGCGATTTGGAAATTCTGAGGCACATTGCCCTCCGCAAAGCAGTTCTCTTATTGTTCTATATTTATAACACAAAACTCAGTCGGCGCGAGCACAGCATCGAGGGTATACTTAAAAAATATGATTCTTGTCTGAATATTACGAATAAAGAAATTTCACTTGAAAACAGGACAAAATCAAGCAAAGGTAAGAGGCTTTAGTAGTCCATAATAATTAACTAAGTGGATGTTTGCTCCACTCACCATCGTACTCATCCAAGTAGAGGCCAAAATGGTATCAAATCTAGCAACAGCGCTATCAAAGAATTTTCTCGGTAATTCACCGAGTTGGTACAAGCTGACGATTATCGGTTTCCTGATCATTAACCCCATCATTCTTACTGCTCTCGGCCCTGTCGTCGCTGGCTGGATACTTATTTTGGAGTTTATCTTTACCCTCTCTATGGCATTAAAGTGCTATCCGCTTCAGCCAGGGGGCTTACTGGCTGCTCAAGCAGTCCTTCTAGGTTTGACCACCGCAGATGCGGTGTTCACCGAGACGGTAAACAATATTGAAGTGATCTTGCTGTTGGTCTTCATGGTTGCAGGCATCTACTTCATGCAATCTATGTTGCTGTTTATTTTCACTAAAATTCTGGTGGGGATTCGTAACAAGCTATTACTCTCCTTTCTCTTTTGCTTTAGCGCGGCGGTCCTTTCTGCCTTCCTCGATGCACTAACTGTTACCGCGGTCTTGATTACCGTAGCAATCGGTTTCTACAACGTTTATAACACCGTCTACTCTGGGTTAGTTCAAGAATTCGGCATCACTGAGGATGAGAAACGTTTTCACAAAAAGAGTCTGGCGCAGTTCCGGCGCTTCCTTCGTAGCATCATTATGCACGGGGCGGTTGGTACTGCCCTAGGTGGCGTGAGTACCATTGTTGGTGAACCACAGAATCTCCTAATTGGTGAGCGTCTCGATTGGAACTTCGTCGAGTTCTACCTAAATATGGCACATATCACTATGCCAGTACTCGGTTTAGGGCTGCTAACCTGCTTAGCGCTTGAAAAGCTAAAATGGTTTGGCTACGGTGCCGAGATTCCAGGCGACGTTCTTCAGGTGTTGAAAGCGCATGAAATGGAGCAGACTGCCAACCGTACAACACGAGAAAAGGCCGAAATCTTAGTTCAAGCCATTGTTGCTATTGTCCTAGTGCTGTCACTTGCCTTTCACGTTGCTGAAGTTGGCCTGATTGGCTTGCTCGTAATTATCCTACTTACTGCATTTAACGGCATCACCGAGGAGCATCGTATCGGTCATGCATTCGAAGAAGCGTTACCATTTACCGCGCTGTTAGTCGTATTCTTCGCCATCGTAGCGGTCATTCATCAACAGCATCTTTTTACTCCAGTCATCGACGCCGTATTGGCCTTACCGCAAGAAGACCAAGCACCGATGTTCTTCATTGCTAATGGCGTTTTATCCATGATCTCGGACAACGTCTTTGTGGCCACGGTCTACATTGACGAAGTCGCTTCGGCCTATAACGAAGGTTTAATAAGCCGCGAGCATTTCGAACACCTAGCCATTGCTATTAACACCGGTACCAACTTGCCGAGTGTTGCCACGCCGAATGGCCAGGCTGCGTTCCTATTCCTTCTTACGTCTGCGCTCGCACCGCTAATCCGACTTAGCTACGGCCGCATGGTCTATATGGCATTGCCTTACACCATCGTGCTTGGTGTATCAGGCTTCCTACTCATATAGGTTCAGCTTTCTCACACCAAAAAAAGCGGACCATTTAGTCCGCTTTTTTTATTTTCGAGTATATATTCTGGTGCGATTTAAGCCCGTTGAAAATCTGAATTCACTCGCGTCAACGCAAATATAATGAAGATCAAGCGGTATCCAGATCCTCAAAGATCACCACCCCACCAGAAGACTTTTTAATCGTCTCCAGTCGGTCATAGTGGGATTGACGTTCGCTTGGGCTAAGACGATACACAGGCAGCGCTAACTGCATTTGAGAACGATCAATGGGTGTTACTGGCATCAGTGAGTCGGAGGATGATCCATCACTCGCGGCAAGTTCTAACGACTTTTGTCCGCCGGTCATCGCGAGATAAACGTACGCCAAAATCTCAGAATCTAAAAGGGCTCCGTGGAGATCACGGTTCACCGAATAGGTTGGATACTCTTTAGCCAAGGCATCCAATGTATTTCGCTGGCCTGGCCGCATCTCACGCGCCATCACTAGGGTGTCAATGATTGAGCAGACACTCGCGAGATTCGGGTAACCTCGATTCAGTTCATTGAGCTCAAAATCTAAGAACCCCAAATCGAACGGGGCATTATGAATAATTAGCTCCGCGCCTTTCACAAAATTGAAGAATTCATCCGCAACTTGCGAAAATATTGGTTTATCGTCGAGAAATTCATTGGTAAGACCATGAATCGCAATGGCGTCTTCGGGGACATCTCGCTGTGGGTTGATGTACTGATGATAAGTATTGCCGGTAATCTTTCGATCTATCATCTCCACACAGCCAATCTCTACCAGACGATCACCCTGTTTCGGATCAAAGCCGGTAGTTTCGGTATCGAGTATTATCTGCCGCACGTTATTAACTCCCCATTACTTCATCGGTGCCGAGATTAGCCAGTTCATCGGCTAACTCATTACCTTCGTTACCCGAATGCCCTTTCACCCAGTGCCATTCAATTTGATGGCGCTGAATAGCCTCGTCAAGTTGCTGCCAGAGGTCTTTATTTTTTACCGGCTGTTTTGAAGCTGTCTTCCAGCCGCGCTTTTTCCAGCCTTCAAGCCACTCTAAAACGCCCTTTCGAACATATTGAGAATCCGTATAAAGCTGAACATCGCACGCCTCACTTAGCGCGTTTAAACCCTCAATGGCTGCGGTAAGTTCCATGCGGTTATTCGTTGTCTCCCGCTCACCCCCGTGCAACTTCTTTTCATGTTTACCAAAACGTAACACAGCGCCCCACCCACCAGGGCCGGGATTTCCTCGGCAAGCGCCGTCACTAAACATTATTATCTTCTTCACGAACTAACTTCCTTCGACGCGGCGGGATTTACTACCCCACCGGAAAACTGTTTCATTAATTTTTCCGCTCTTGAACGTCGCATCAAACCACTGTATTTCTGTTTTTTCGCTAACATCACATAGCTGGAGCCCATCCGCCAAGTCAATGGCGTCAGCAGCTCGTTAATACGCTTAAACGCGCTTCCCGCCGGCGTAGGTATAACCTGCGTATACTGACAAGCGATGACACTAAAACCGAACAATTTCAGCCAATCTCTCAGCCGATATTCTGCCAGCGATGAATAATGCCAGGCAGGATTATTCCAGCGCTTCACAGCTTGTTTTAACGACAGCAAGCTGTAGGGGTTAAAGCCAACAATCAACATATATCCGCCGGCTTTAACAATTCGAGCTGTGTCACTAAACACCTCATGAGGCTCACGTGAAAAGTCCAGCAAGTGATGTAGAATTGCCAGATCGACATCTTCATTCATGAACGGCCAGGCAGCCGGCGAGCAATAAAGACTACTGGCGTCAACCTCTACCGAATTTGATGCCCACCAATAATTACCGGTACTTGCACTCAGCTGTAAACCGCCATCCACAACACTCGACTCTACCGCACAGTAGCCAAACACTGGGTCAATAAGTTTTTGGCAAACCGCGCGTTCATGAGCCAAAAGTGCTGGTCCGCCTACCTCGGTAAAATAGCTGTCTAATGTTGCCTGAAATTTAGGGGGCATTTCTCGAATCTCAACGGCGCTATGCCATTCAACAAAGTTAACTGTTAATATAACGATTTAGCGTAGCAGTTGCGAGGGAATCATGGCTTTACATCCAGTGCCCGCCTTTACCGATAACTATATTTGGTGCTGGCAGGATCAAGACGATCGATGGTGGATTGTAGATCCGGGTGAGGCGAAGCCAGTCATCGATTTTTTCACTGCGCGCCAATGCACTCCATTCGGTGTCCTGGTGACTCATCATCACCCGGACCATATTGGTGGCATTAAGGATCTCCAGGCCGTGTACTCGGATATTCGCGTTATTGCCCAACCTCAGACCTTTGAAGACGCAACGGACCACCCCAAAAGCCAGCTTTTTTCGCAACAGTTCCCTGATATTCGAGTATTAGATGTCCCTGCACATACGCTTGATCATATCGCTTATGTCGCCACATTAGCGGATGGCTCAGAGGCGCTCTTCTGTGGTGATAGTTTATTTAGTGGTGGTTGCGGTCGCCTTTTTGAAGGAACACCTGAGCAATTACTCCAAGTGATGAGCACTTACAAAGATGAACTAAGTCTCGATTCCCTTATTTGTTGTGCCCATGAATACACAATTTCGAACCTTTTGTTTGCGCTTGCTGTCGAACCTAACAATGATGCCATTCGTCAACATCTCGAATGGTGCTACCAGCAGCGTGAAAACAATCAACCTACGCTGCCAAGCTCCATGAGTATGGAGCTAAAGATTAATCCATTCCTGCGCACCTCAGTGGAAGCCGTAAAAGCGGCAACCCTCGCAAAGGATCCCGTTAAAAATAATAATGAAGTAGCTGTAATCGCGTGTTTGCGCGCGTGGAAGGACACCTTTTAATGACTAATAAATTACCACTAAAGCCGCTCGCACTGATCGTCATGGGAACACTCGGTGGCTGCTCCCAGTTCACGCAACTTAGCCATTCGCCATCGCCATCACCCGTTGAGACCGCTGACTCCGCACTTGGCGCCGATGCACCCGAGCGGGAATCAGCCGCGCAGGAAGATGACATAGTTATCGCTGAGGCGGAGCTTGACCTTCCGCCCGAAGATGTCTGGGAAGTAATTCGCGCCGGCTTAACGCTTGATACGCACGTTGATAGACGCGCCGTAGAGCAGCAAATCGCCTTTTATTCGCAACATCAGTCCTACCTCAATCGCGTCGCAACTAGGGCTACGCCCTTTATGTACCACATTGTGCGCGAACTTGAAGAGCGAGACTTACCCACTGAATTAGCACTACTGCCTATTGTAGAGAGTGCGTTCGACCCGTTTGCCTATTCACATGGGCGTGCCAGTGGGCTTTGGCAGTTCATCCCCAGCACCGGCACATACTTTGGCCTTGCGCAGAACTGGTGGTATGACGGCAGAAGAGATCCTATTGCAGCTACCGACGCGGCACTGACCTATCTTGCGCAGCTAAATCGTCGTTTCGACGGTGATTGGGAGCTTGCAGTGGCCTCATACAACGGCGGCGGTGGCCGAGTTAATAGCGCGGTAAGGCGTAACCGGCAGGCAGGCAAAGCAACGGATTTCTGGTCCCTTGATTTACCTCGAGAAACCGAGGGCTACGTGCCTAAACTGCTGGCTCTCGCAGAGATTGTCTCCAATCCAGAAAAGTACGGCGTTAGCCTGCAGTCCATTCCGAACGAACCTTACTTCGTATCGGTTGATCCAGGCTATCAACTTGATATCAGTAAAGCCGCAGAACTAGCCGGATTAGAAGAAAGCGAGTTTAGGGCTATGAATGCGGGTTACACCAAATGGGCAACTTCACCGCGCGCTCACCAAAGAGTGAATGTGCCGGTAGCAGTAGCCGAGCAGTTTATTCAATCCGTTAGTTCGCTACCCGAGAACGAGCGCATTAAATTCGAACGCTATCAGATTCGCGAAGGAGACGCGCTCAGCTTAATCGCATCTCGCTTTAATACTCAAGTTGATGCAATTAGGGCCTATAACGACTTACGCGGTTCGTCCATTCGCGCAGGTGATTACCTCCTGATTCCCATCCCTGCCGCTCCGTTAGACTACTATCGTAGCTCCGACTGGCAGCGACTCGCTCGAGCTCAGCAGCGAGGCGGTCAGGGAGGCGCTTATCGAATTGACTATCGGGTAGAGAGCGGAGATAGTCTCTGGGAGCTCGCGCGAGAGCACGGCGTTAATGTGAGTGATATCGCCCGATGGAACAATATGGCGCCCAATGATCCAATCCGACTGGGGCAAGAATTGGTAATATGGCAACGAACCCCCGTTCAAGCCAACACCCGACGTGTAAGCTATGCGGTACGTCAAGGTGACTCACTCGCGCGAATCGCCCAGAAGTTCAAAGTAAGCGTCTCCGACTTACGTCGCTGGAATTCCACGATCAACGGGCAAAAGTACATCCAACCCGGCCAAAGCTTAGTGATCTTCGTAGACACGAATAATCAAAGCTAACGGATTATTCATTACCTCACCGTAAACACCTAAAACGGGGCTTTTAAGCCCCGTTGTTCATTTTCCTCACCCAAGCATGCCTAGCGTATGAAAACGCTTAGAGCGAGCATTTACGCCTGTCTAGCTATGTTCGAAATCGAAGACTAAGCTGCCACTCGCAAACTTCACCGACATACGCCCCTAAACAACGCCCCTAAACAACGCCCCTAAACAACGCCTCTAAACAACGCCTCTAAACAACGCCTCTAAACAACGCCTCTGTATTTACTGAAACAAAAAGGCCCGAGCTAGCTGAACTAACTCGGGCCTTGATGTAGTTGATGTGGAACGTTTACCGCCCAACATCCTTAACAAATAGACTAGCGACGCTCGATGGCTGCGCCTTCATACAATGCCTGCTGCAGTGCTTCCGCTTCCGCTGCCGCATACATGTTGTCGAAGAATTGCATCATCATATCGAGTTGAGCGGCGTCGTCAGCATTGAACGAACCGTCGGCAACACCAATTAAACCAAACACAACTACTCTTCCAGACGCTAAGGTTACCGCGCTGTATTCACGCTCACCTGAGACGTTTAAAGGTAACTTAAACGCTGCCTGATTAATCTCTGGCTCTACAGTTACCATGCTTCGCGTGAGATCGCGCGCAACCAGCCACTCGATCTCTTGTTCAGCAAACAAGGTTTCTAATGATGTGCCAGATTTAGCACGCTCCACTAAACCGTCTGCTAATTCCTTCGCACGTAATGAAGCAGCTTCGGCCGTGAGCTCTGCTACCAGCTCTTCACGAACCTCGTCCAAGCCCATAACACGAGCAGGATCGAACTGCTGCATCGCAACCACTACTGCAACGCCCTCTTCTGCCTCAACTACCTCTGAAATGAGACCCTCTTCTCGGACATCACTTGCAAAAGCGGTAGCGCGAAGCTCAGCATTAGCCATCATTCCCTCACCGGCATCCAAGGTGAATGTCGATGTTTCGTAGACGGTTAGTCCAAGCGCCTCAGCTAGCGACTCCAAATCACCATACTGGTACGCAGCATCGCGAAGAGCCTCTAATTCAACGGCATAGATCCGGTCGACTTCCATGTTACGAATGCGCGTTTCAAGCTCATCCTTCACATCTTCGAAGGCAACTTGCTCTGCTGAATCAATTTCCAGTAGTTTGATAAAGTGGGTACCAAAATCCGTCTCGACCGGTCCTGACACTTCACCAACAGCCAATTCGTCCAAAGCGTCTTCAAAGGCCGGGTCAAAGGCAGTGCCATCCGTTTGGCCAATTTCGCCACCAATCTCAGCACTAGCGAAGTCATCGGAATAGTTCAGCGCTAACTCGGAGAAGTCGTCGCCGCGCGCTAGCGCTGCCTCAATGTCCGCAATAGTCGCTGCTTCAGACCCATCATCCTTCGGAGTCACCAAAATGTGTGCAACCAGCTTAAGCGTTTGTGCTGACACGTTTGCCTGCGTTACTTCGTATTCGCGCTGAAGATCTTCCTCAGTCACCTCAACGGAAGCTGCTAGCGTACTTCGCTCAAGCTTTACATATTGGGCCGTCATTTGCGCTTCAGTCAAAAAGCGCTCTAAATTTTCGTTATAGCGAGCTTCAAGGGATGCTTCGTCAATAGTAATACCCGCGGTATCACTAGCATCAATGACACCGTATTCGAAGCTGCGGCGCTGTTCGATAATTGCTACCAACGCAGCAATTTGCTCATTTCCCAAGAACGCCGTGTTGGTCAAACCTGAAAAGTACTGTTGGACCTTATAATCACGACTTAATGCGTCAACAAATTCCTGCGGCGTGTAGCCGAGCTGGGCGATACGCATGCTAAATGTGTTGGGATCGTAACCATCTATACCCGCAAATGCTGGGTTGGTAACGATTTGCTGATCGATAACGGCTTTCGACACCGCTAGATTCAATTCTTCTGCTGCCTGAGTAAGGAGCTCTGCACCGATGAGTCGATCCAGTACCTGTTCGCGAAGCACATCATCGCTGATATCCGACACGCCACTTTGGTAAAGCTGCTGCTTCTGACGTTGAACTTCTACCGCTACGGTAGGCTCTGCAATTTCAGTCCCATTGACCTCAGCTGCATTTGGAGGTCCGCCAATTGAGTCAATCAAAGGGCCTACACCGAATGCTGCCATTGCGATTACTAGAATACCGGCAACGAAATACGCTGCGATACCTTGGGTGTTGTTTCGAATTTTCTGAAGCATTTGTTACTCACACATAAATAAAAAAAAGCGCAGTCTCTAACGGCTGCGCCTTTTCTATGACTGCCTGAAAAAAAACCGTAAAGGTTATTTCAATCAGTTAACCGCGTCTTTCAGTGCCTTACCAGCTTTGAAAGAAGGTACCTTCGCTGCAGCGATTTGAATCTCTGCACCTGTTTGTGGATTGCGGCCAGTACGTGCAGCGCGATCTTTAACAGTAAATGTACCAAAACCTACAAGAACAACAGAATCGCCGCCCTTCAAAGTACCCGTAATAGCTTCAAGAGTAGCATCCAACGCGCGACCAGCAGCCGCTTTTGGAAGATCCGCTGATTCAGCAATAGCATCGATTAGCTCAGATTTATTCACTCTACACCCCTCTTAGATTCGTGTGGTTTGTAGTTAATTTTAAGTTAGTTTTTGTTTTCGTAACTACAGCCACAACCGTTGTTGTAACTAGTCACTGTGAGAATTTATAACAAGTGTAATCCCACGGGTCAAGCATGTTTCAATGCCTATTCACATTGCTCTCACCTTTATTTTCGGATTCGCTCGTTTTTTGTACGCGATTAAACTCCTCATCGCTCAACGCGACAGGCTTCGATTCCAGCGCAATTGAAAGAACCTCATCAATATTCTTAACCGGCCTAATGTCGAGATTTTCCTTAATATTGTCGGGAACTTCCTTTAAATCACGCGTATTTTCATGAGGAATAAGTACAACCTTAATGCCACCTCGACGTGCTGCAAGTAGTTTTTCCTTCAATCCACCAATAGGCAGGACCTCACCGCGAAGCGTAATTTCGCCAGTCATCGCAACATCCGCCCGTACAGGAATATTTGTCAAAACTGACGTCATTGCGGTCACCATGGCGATACCAGCACTTGGCCCGTCTTTCGGTGTAGCGCCTTCTGGGACGTGAATATGAAGGTCAACTGACTGATTAAAGTCACCGAGCAACCCTAAACTTTGCGCGCGAGTACGAACAACAGTGGTAGCGGCTGCGATAGATTCCTGCATGACATCTCCGAGAGAACCGGTTTTAACAATCTGGCCCTTACCACGCATAACCGCTGACTCGATTGTCAATAATTCGCCACCCACGGAGGTCCACGCCAAGCCCGTCACCATACCGATGCGATTCTCTGCCTCAGCAATACCATACGAGTGCTTGCGAACACCCACAAACTCTTCAAGGTTATCGCCATTGATGGTCAGCAGCGACTTCTCTCCGCCACGTACTTTAGCCGTTACCACCTTTCGGCATAGCTTCGCGATAGAACGTTCCAGAGCACGAACACCCGCCTCTCGGGTGTAATAGCGAATCAACCCTAGGATAGCGCTTGAATCCACCTCAATTTCACCATCCTTCAGCCCGTTAGCCTTGATTTGCTTCGGCAGCAAATAGCGTTCTGCAATCGCTAGCTTCTCATCTTCCGTATAGCCAGGAATTCGAATAATCTCCATGCGATCCAAAAGCGGACCCGGAATATTCATACTATTTGAGGTACAGATGAACATGACATCCGAAAGATCGTAATCCACCTCAAGATAATGATCATTGAAGGTGCTGTTTTGCTCAGGATCTAGTACTTCGAGCAGTGCCGATGCAGGGTCCCCGCGATTATCCATACCCATCTTGTCAATTTCGTCGAGCAGGAATAGCGGGTTTTTGACCGCCACCTTAGATAGCTTCTGAATGAGCTTACCTGGCATTGAACCAATATAAGTCCGGCGATGACCTCGAATTTCAGCTTCGTCTCTGACTCCGCCAAGCGCCATACGGACAAACTTACGATTTGTCGCCCGCGCAATGGACTCACCGAGTGATGTCTTCCCCACTCCTGGCGGCCCAACCAAGCACAACACCGGTCCCTTTAACTTGCGAACACGTGATTGCACTGCCAAGTACTCAAGAATACGATCTTTAACTTCCTCAAGACCATAATGATCAGCTTCCAGTGTCTTTTGTGCCTTCTCCAGATCATGACGGACCTTGGAGCGCTTCTTCCACGGCACGCCGACCATCCAATCAATATATCCACGCACCACAGAGGCCTCAGCCGACATTGGCGACATCATCTTAAGCTTAGATAGCTCTGCATTGGTCTTATCAAAGGCTTCAGTCGTCATTCCTGCTTCCTGAATACGCTCTTCAAGCTGCTCAAATTCATTAGGGACATCATCCATGCCGCCCAATTCCTTTTGAATCGCCTTCATCTGCTCATTGAGATAGTATTCGCGCTGGCTGCGTTCCATTTGCTTTTTTACACGCCCGCGAACGCGCTTTTCCACTTGAAAAAGATCAACCTCGGTATCAATAACACCCATGAGAAAGGCTGCGCGCTCAGGCACACTGATAACCTCAAGCATCTCTTGCTTCTGCGCAAGATCTAATGACATATGGGCAGCCATGGTATCTACCAAGCGTGAATGATCCTCTATTCCGCTTAGCGACGTTAGCACTTCAGCAGGCACCTTCTTAGAAAGACCTACATATTGCTCGAACTGCTCTTTCAACGCGCTAATAATCCGTGCATTGTGGCTGACATCTTCCTCAGGCAGCTCAACTGCTCGGCCCACCGCATAAAAGCTACGCCCGTCTTCTTCAATATCTTTCAGCTCGGCACGTGATACGCCTTCGACTAACACCTTTACGGTTCCGTCTGGTAAGCGAAGCATTTGCAAGATCTGCGCAATCGTTCCGGTGGTGTAGATAGTCTCTACACTTGGCTCATCATCGGCCGCGTTCTTCTGGGCTGACAGGAGTAAACGCTTGTCATTCTCATTAGCCTCTTCAAGCGCGGCTATGGATTTCTCGCGACCAACAAATAAGGTAGTAACCATGTGGGGATACACCACTACATCGCGCAGTGGTAGTAAGCTGTACTTAATAAACTCTGACATCTCTTCTCCTGACCGCGACACCAACTCATCGGGCATCCACGTATTATGATAGCTTCTATATACTTATTTGAGGGCGACTCGTAAAAAAACAAGCCTAGCCGCCCAATCTTTTTGACTTAGCAAAAACCACAGACAAAAAAGGCGAGCTATTAAGCTCGCCTTCTCATATCGCCTTTTCGAGGCATTAAGCACTTGGAGCAGACTTTTGCTCGTCTTGCTTGTATACCATCAATGGCTTGCTATCGCCTCGAATGCTCGATTCATCAACAACCACTTTGATGACATCGTTAAGTGAAGGTAGTTCGTACATTGTCTCCAACAACGCACCTTCGAGGATAGAGCGTAAGCCACGCGCACCGGTGTGACGCTCAAGCGCCTTCTCCGCTACGGCTTGGAGTGCCTCACTGCGGAACTCCAACTGACAGTCTTCCATCTCGAAAAGATGTTGATACTGCTTGGTCAGTGCGTTCTTTGGTTCACTCAAAATCTGTACCAAGGCATCAACGTCAAGCTCTTCGAGTGTAGCAATAACTGGTAGACGCCCAACAAACTCTGGAATCAGGCCAAACTTCACTAAATCTTCCGGTTCCAAACCTTTAATGGCATCACCGAATAACTGACCTTCACTCTTAGAGCTCACCTCGGCTCCGAAGCCGATACCGCCTTTCTCAGTACGGTCTCTAATCACGCCGTCTAGGCCCGCAAACGCGCCGCCACAGATAAACAAGATATTACGAGTATCAACCTGCAAGAACTCTTGCTGTGGGTGCTTACGTCCGCCCTGAGGCGGCACCGAGGCAACGGTCCCTTCGATTAACTTAAGCAGTGCTTGCTGAACGCCTTCACCTGATACATCTCGGGTGATGGATGGGTTTTCAGCTTTGCGAGTGATTTTATCGATCTCATCGATATAAACGATCCCGCGCTCCGCCTTTTCAACATCATAGTCACAGCTCTGTAAAAGCTTCTGAATGATGTTTTCGACATCCTCACCAACATAACCCGCTTCCGTTAGCGTTGTGGCATCAGCCATGGTGAAGGGTACATCAAGCGTACGAGCTAGTGTTTGTGCTAATAGCGTCTTACCACAACCCGTTGGACCCACGAGCAGAATATTAGACTTTCCTAGCTCTACGCCCTCTTGACTGGTTTTAACATCCTTCCGAAGACGTTTGTAATGATTATAAACTGCTACCGCTAGCACTCGCTTAGCAAAGTCTTGACCGATAACATAATCATCAAGCGCCTTCTTCAACTCATGAGGGACCGGCAGGCTGCTCTCGGTAGTTTCGGCTGGGGCGCCCTTTATTTCTTCATCGATAATGTCGATACAGAGGTCGACGCACTCGTCACAAATAAATACGGAAGGCCCTGCGATAAGCTTCTTAACTTCATGCTGGCTTTTACCACAAAAGCTACAGTACAGAAGTTTGCCGCTCTCGCCGCCGTTTCCAGTGTTTGTATCAGACATTTAACTACTCCGATTATTACCTCATCTATCTCTAAGATGAGGCTTCATGCTGTAAATTTCAACCCTAAACAGGACGCTTAAGTAGAACCTCGTCCACCAAGCCGTAGGCCTTTGCCTCATCAGCACTCATAAAATTATCACGCTCCGTATCCAACTCAATACGCTCCAGTGACTGGCCGCTGTGCTCTGCCATGAGCTGATTCAAGCGTTCACGAATCTTGAGGATCTCTTGCGCTTGAATATGAATATCCGAAGCCTGACCCTGTGCACCACCCGATGGCTGGTGAATCATCACACGAGAATTCGGCAGACAAAAGCGCTTACCAGGGGTACCGGCATTCAGCAGGAAAGCACCCATACTACAGGCTTGCCCCAAACAAATGGTGCTCACATCAGGCTTGATAAACTGCATCGTGTCGTAGATTGACATACCCGCAGTAACGGAACCACCCGGTGAGTTGATATAAAGGTGAATGTCCTTATCAGGATTTTCCGACTCGAGGAACAAAAGCTGAGCAACAATAAGATTAGCCATGTGATCTTCCACAGGGCCTACCACAAAAATGACGCGCTCTTTGAGTAATCGCGAGTAGATATCATAGGAGCGCTCTCCACGTGAAGACTGCTCTACCACCATTGGAATAAGGCCTAGCGCTTGCGGGTCGATACTTGTTTTGTTGTGGTCAAAATTCTGCATATGTAAGGGAACCCTTATCGACATTAATTAATTTGGATATGTACAGTAGAGCTTAGACGGAAGCACCACTGCTTGTACAGTGCCAATTACTGCGGAAAATGCATAAAAAAACCGCGACACTGTTAAGCTGCCGCGGTTTTCTTGAAGACTACGAGATCTTAAGCGTTTGCAGCTTGATCAGCAGGCTTGATTGCCTCGTCGTAGCTTACTTCAGTTTCAACAACTTTAACGTCGGCAATGATCGCTTCAACCGCTTGATCTTCTAGCACAACGTTCTGGATACCAGACAACAACTCTTGGTTACCCTTGTAGTAGTCAATCACTTCCTGTGGATCTTGGTAAGTTGAGGCAACTTCAGCAAGCTTTGCATCCACTAGGTCTTGAGCAACCGTTAATTTCTTCGCAGAAATCACTTCACCCATAACGAGACCTAACTTAACACGGCGCTCAGCTTGATCCTTGAAGAGATCATCAGGAAGGATTGACGGGTCGATATTCTGACCGCCACCAAACTGCTGCATCATTTGCTGACGAAGCTGTGCGATTTCGTTAGTAAGTAGCGCGGCCGGTACGTCAAACTCGTGCTTTTCAACTAGCGCATCCATAACCTGTGTCTTAACTTTGTTGGTTACAGCGTTCTTTAGTTCACGAGCCATATTCGCGGCAACTTCTTCACGGAACTTCTCTTCGCCACCTTCGCTCACGCCGTACTTCTCAAAGAATGCGTCGTCTAGCTCTGGTAGTTGCTGTGCTTCAACCTTGTTAACGGTGATAGCAAACTGAACCGCTGCACCTTTAAGCTCTTCCGAGTGATATTCTTCTGGGAAGGTTACGTCAATAGTACGCTCTTCACCGGCTTTCATGCCTGCGATGCCGTCTTCGAAACCAGGAATCATTTGCTTAGAGCCTAGTGTCAAGTCAGAACCTTCAGCTTTACCGCCTTCAAATTCTTCACCGTCTTTGGTGCCAACGTAGTTAATGTTAACTTTGTCGCCTTCCGCCGCAGCGCGATCAACTTCAACGAATTCACCTTGCTGCTTGCGAAGAATCTCGATCATGTTATTGATGTCGTCTTCGTTAACTTCTGCAACGGGCTTAGTCACTTCAACAGCCGACATGTCAGCAAGCTCAATCTCAGGGTAAACCTCGAAAGTCGCAACAAACTCAATGTCTGAACCTTCTTCTAAGTTCTTAGGCTCGATATTTGGCGCACCAGCTGGGCGAACTTTTTCAGCCTGAACCGCTTCGTAGAAAGCGCGGTTGATTGCATCACCTAAAACTTCTTGACGGATACCGCCACCGAAACGCTGCTTAACAACTTTCAGAGGAACTTTACCGTTACGGAAACCGTTGATTTTGACAGTTTTTGAAGCCTGTTTAATACGCTCTTCCACCTGAGCATCAACGCTCGCTGATGGAACTGTGACAGTCATACGACGCTCAAGGCCGTTAGTCGTTTCAAGAGATACCTGCATGGATCGCTTTTCCTCAAAAATAATACGTTTGCGATGATTAAAATAGACATCGCTGGTTATAAGTAGGCGTAGTAAACAATATTACACACACCTACGACTGCTAAATCGAATCGACGCATTATATGGAATTGCCTGTTAAGGTCAAGAAAACGAGTGCCCAGCGGTGAAAATAATCGGTGAATGGCGACAGCAGAAAACTGATTATTCACTCAATCAACACAACAATAAAAACAAGTAAGGAATTTGGAAAGTAGATGGTGGGGATGGAGAGACTCGAACTCTCACGCCTCGCGGCACCAGAACCTAAATCTGGCGTGTATACCAATTTCACCACATCCCCATCTAAAGGGCCGAGCGACTGCTCTAATTAACATCGAAATATGGTGGGGATGGAGAGACTCGAACTCTCACGCCTCGCGGCACCAGAACCTAAATCTGGCGTGTATACCAATTTCACCACATCCCCAGCGCAAAGTGTTTCGTAACGCTTTCGATGTTAACGAGGCGGAATTATAAGGATTAATTTGCTTTTGCCAAGCAATTTTTTCATTATTTTCAAAGACTTGTCCAATTGGCGTCTTTTCAACCAGTTAATAAAAAAAAACCGGGACAAAGTCCCGGTAAAGCAGCATAAAAACTAGTTTGGTATTAAACGCGCTCAATCACCGTTGCAATACCTTGACCAAGACCAATACACATGGTCGAAACACCAATGGTCGCATCCTTTTGCTCCATCACGTTTAGCAGCGTGCCAGTGATACGAGCACCAGAACAACCAAACGGATGACCAAGAGCGATAGCGCCACCATTCAGGTTGACCTTGTCGTCCATCTTATCGAGTAAGTTTAAGTCCTTCAGGACCGGCAGCGCCTGTGCCGCGAAAGCTTCGTTAAGCTCAACCACATCAACGTCGTCAATGGTTAAACCGGCGCGCTTGAGCGCCTTTTGAGTTGCGGGTACTGGGCCGTAACCCATGATAGAAGGATCTACCCCTGCAAGCCCTAGCTGACGAACCTTAGCTCTGATTGGCAAACCAAGCTCTTTCGCCTTCGCCGCTGACATCACCAACATCGCTGACGCGCCATCGGTAATTTGCGATGAAGTGCCCGCAGTCACTGTCCCGCCGCGCGGATTAAACGCAGGCTTAAGGCCCGCTAGCGACTCAGCAGTGGTATCAGGGCGAATGGTTTCGTCATGCTTCATCATGTACAAACCGCCCTTCGCATCGTGCGCTTCCATCGCAAGAATTTCATTATCGAAACGCCCGGCAAGTGTAGCTTCGTGAGCCAAACGATGTGAGCGCGCTCCGAATTCATCTTGCTGCTCGCGACCGATGCCGTGCATCAGAGCTAGGTACTCTGCCGTCATGCCCATCATACCGGCGGCCTTAGCTGCCTTAATGGATACCGATGGATTTGGATCAACACCGTGATCCATTGGCAGGTGTCCCATGTGCTCCACCCCACCAATGAGGTAAACATCACCTACATCAGCTTGAATATTAGCGACCGCTGTGTGTAGCGCTGACATAGACGAACCGCATAGGCGACTGACCGTTTGCGCGGGCACAGTGAATGGAATTGAGCTCAATAGCTGAGCGAAACGTGCAACGTTCCAACCCTGCTCTTTGGTTTGGTTAACACAACCCCAAATAATGTCGTCGATAAGCGCAGGATCCATTGCGGCGTTACGCGCCACAATACCGTCCATTAGCCGGGCCGATAGCGTATCCGCTCGAAGGTTCCGAAAGGATCCGTTCTTTGAACGCCCCATTGGGGTACGGATAAAATCAACAATTACTGCATCTCTTGCATTTAAACTCATTTTTAACGCTCCCAATTATCCGTAGTACGACTCGCCATTGGCGGCCATTTCGCGCATTTTGTCTGTAACTTCGTACGATGCACCAAGGTGCTTCAGCGAGTCCGCCATTGCCACAAAGTTAGCCATACCCATCTCATCAACGTAACGGAAAACACCGCCGCGGAAAGGAGGGAAACCAACACCGTAAACCAGCGCTAAATCTGCTTCAGCTGCTGAGGCGATAATACCTTCTTCCAAGCAACGCTGAACTTCGATTACCATTGGTACCATCATACGGGCTACCACATCGTCCGCTTCAAACTCGGTTCGGTCGGCACAGTGTGGTGCAATCAACTCATAGCTTTCGCTCGTCGCAACTTTTTGAACTTTGCCGCGCTTATCCGCCTCGTAGTTGTAGAAGCCTTTACCATTCTTCTGTCCGTAACGACCCGCTTTAAATAGCACGTTAGTCGCCAAACCCTCAAACTGAGCCATACGATCAGGGAATCCCGCCTCAAGCACGTCAGCTGCGTGCGCAGCCGTATCCAACCCAACTACATCACTCAAGTAGGCTGGACCCATTGGCCACCCCCAGCGCTCCATGACTTTATCAACGGCTGCGAAATCAGCACCGTCACGGAGAAGCAGCGCAAAGCCACCGAAGTAAGGGAACAACACGCGATTCACAAAGAACCCAGGGCAATCGTTAACAACAATCGCCTTCTTGCCTAATGCATTGGCGTAGGCCACGGTCTTCGCCACCGCGGTATCGGAAGTCTTCGTACCACGAATAACTTCAACTAACGGCATGAGTGGCACTGGGTTAAAGAAGTGCATGCCACAGAAGTTTTCTGGGCGCTCAAGCGCTTCCGCCAAGTAGTCAATGGAAATCGTTGAAGTATTGGAGGTAATAATGGTATCGGCAGCCACTTTCGACTCAACTTCCTTGAGAACAGCGTGCTTAACCTTCGGGTTTTCAACCACAGCCTCAACGATCATATCCACGTCACTCAGCTCTTCATAGCTCAGCGCAGGATTGATACGACTGAGAACTTCAGCCATCTTATCAGCCGTCATTCTACCGCGCTTCACGCGCTTCGAAAGCAGCTTGCTTGCTTCGGCAAGGCCGAGGTCAATGCCAGCTTGGTTAATATCCTTCATCACGATAGGCGTACCCTTTAAGGCCGACTGATACGCAATGCCGCCACCCATGATACCAGCTCCTAAAACGGCGGCCTTCTTGACATCGGCCGCGCCTTTGGCGATGGTCTTCGCCTTCTTACTTACCAACTGGTCGTTGAGGAAAATACCAATGAGGGCTTTAGACTGGAAGGTACGAGCCATGCGAATAAAGTGCTGAGTTTCCAGCTTAAGCGCATCATCACGACCAAGCTTAGCACTCTGCTCCATAGCCTCGATCGCCGCCACCGGCGATGGGTAATTTCGACCAGCTTGCTGCTGAACCATTGCCTTGCAGGTAAAGAAAGACATAAGCATTTCAATATCGTTTAGCTGCAACGGCGCCTTCTTCTGCTCGCGACGCCCCTGGTAAGCGATGTCGCCCGAAACAGCCTGCTTCAACAGATTCAAACTTGCTTCGCGTAGATCATCTGGCGCAACGGCGGCATCAACCACACCGGTAGCCAGTGCGACATCAGCGCGATATTCCTTGCCGCCAGCAATCCACTCAATGGCATTATCCGCACCAACAAGACGCGGCATACGCACGGTACCACCAAATCCTGGGAAGATCCCTAGCTTGGTCTCCGGCAAGCCGACCTTCGCGGCTGTACTCATGAC
Source organism: Umboniibacter marinipuniceus (assembly GCF_003688415.1). Classification (NCBI taxonomy): domain Bacteria; kingdom Pseudomonadati; phylum Pseudomonadota; class Gammaproteobacteria; order Cellvibrionales; family Cellvibrionaceae; genus Umboniibacter; species Umboniibacter marinipuniceus. The sequence goes on along the minus strand of NZ_REFJ01000002.1, from coordinate 88,539 downwards.
TCGGAAGTCACAGGCTAGCGTAATTTCTAAACCACCACCCAGTGCGAAACCGTTGATCGCACAAACGGTTGGCATAGGTAGATCTTCAATTTGATTGAAGCAGGCATTAGCGCCATTAAGATTGGCAGTGAAGGCCTCATCATCAAGTGCAAAATTGCCCTTAAATTCGGTGATGTCTGCACCAACCACGAAGACCGGCTTCCCACTGGTTACCAGTAGGCCTTTCGCATCGGAGTCTTTAAGCAGCGCACCTGCCTCGGCTAATTCCTTAATCGTTGCAGCGTCGAACTTGTTGACGGAGTCGGATTGATTATCGAAACAAAGCTCGTAGAGGCCCGGTTCAATAGCGCTTACGGTTAGCGTATTACCTTTATACATACCTACTTATCCCTCATTATTATCGCCATAGAAAACTACTTCTCAGCGGTGATTGTCGCATCAGTCTATATAATTCAAACGACCGTTTGAATTACTTTGTACGATTTTTTGTGACTTCACGGTCACCTCATCGTCCAGCTAAGCGAATTTTATTTAGTACAAAAACATAAATTGATGTTGCGTATCACACAAACAGTGTTTTAAATATTGAACAGTCTGATCATCTCAGTTAATGTACTGACCATAAAATAATGAAACTTAGTAGGCGATAGCTCATCATGCAATTGTTACCTGAATTAAATGCCTTTCTTGAGGCGAACCCTGACGTTAATCAGTTTGATGTCATTCTAGTTGATCTTAACGGCATTCTCCGTGGCAAACGTCTGGATCGTAATGCCATCACCAAATTATATAAGTCCGGCATCCTGATGCCCCGCTCTACGTTTGCGAGCGACATTGAAGGTGACACCACTGATGGCACCGGTTTAGGTATTCGCACGGGTGACATTGACTGCCCTTGCCTACCCGTCGCTAACTCGCTAAAGATTGTCCCTTGGGCGCATGAACCTTCGGCTCAAGTGCTTGCGTACATGGTTGACGAAGACGGAGAAGCCCTCCGCTATACTTCGCATGGCGTACTGCAGAACGTGATTGATAAGTTTAAAGAATTAAAACTGAAGCCTATTATCGCGCCGGAGCTAGAGTTCTTCTTACTTGATCGCCAACGTGATGAAGACGGGCGCCCGTTACCACCTATTTCACCAGTTACTGGCGCGCGTGATAAGAACACGCAAGTTTACGGTATCGCTGAACTTGATGATTATGCGGCGTTCCTGCGCGACGTAAAAGCCGCCGCGGTCGCGCAAAACATTCCTGCCGATACCGCTATTGCGGAATACGCGCCTGGCCAGTTTGAGATCAACTTGCATCACAGTGATGACTTGATTCAGGCCTGTAATCACGCGATAGAACTAAAACGACTCATTAAAGCCGTAGCGCTTCAGCATGACTTCGATGCAACCTTCATGCCGAAGCCTTTTGCGGACCTGTCTGGCAACGGTTTCCACATGCACATCAGCCTCTATGACGAGGCCGGCAACAATGTGTTTGCTAACGGAGAAGACTTAGGTAACGACACCCTTCGCCATGCCATTGGCGGTCTCTCAGCCACGATGGAAGAAGGCATGTTACTCGCAGCTCCCGGCGCCAATAGCTACCGTAGGTTTAGCCCGGAATGCTACACACCTCTGCATCCAAGTTGGGGATTCAACAACCGCACGGTAGCAATGAGAATTCCGGCCGGTCCTGATGCAGCAAAGCGCGTAGAGTGCCGTGTTGCAGGTGCTGACGCCAACCCTTACATTTACCTTGCAAGTTTATTGTCGGGTATTTATCTGGGCATCACGCAACAACTTGAGCCAGGTCCCGTAACCCAAGTCAACGCCTATAAGGAATTCGAGCCAACGTTACCACTAACGTGGGACGCAGCAATACAAAGTTTCGAAGAAGCGAAGTTATTGCCCCAGGTACTCGGTAGCGAATTCTGTCATGTCTTCTTACAGATTAAACTCGCGGAACGCCAGAAGTTCCACGAGTTCATCACTATGCAAGAGTACGACTGGTATCTTCGTCACGCCTAAATAGCGCCAATTTATCGGTTACAAAAAAGGCCAATCGACTAATCGATTGGCCTTTTTTTCAAGTTGTTATCACTACATAAACACAGCGGCTAACGAACCATTTAGCAATTGCCGATAAATATCAGTTAAAAGCTAGGTGGATTATTGGCAGAAACTACTTTACATGGCTTACCGCTCGCATTTCGGAAGCGGTGCGGCAGCCGACTATCGAAGTAGTAGCCATCTCCAGATTTCAAGGTGCGCGTAGCACCATCTACGGTGAGTTCAATCTCGCCTTCAACCACAATACCGCCCTCTTCTCCGTTGTGTGAGATCATTTCATCTCCAGTATCGGATTCAGGGGGATAGGTTTCAAACATAACCTGCATTGAACGCCCTTCAATGGACGCTCCTAGGAGTCGGTAGCTAATCTCACCAGAGCCAACCTCGGTCATTTCCTCGGCAGTGAAGAACACTTTTTCGCCGTCGTTCGCCTCAACCGAAAAGAACTCAGCCAAAGACATTGGCAGTCCATCCAAGACCTTTTTTAGTGACGCGATTGATGGGCTAACTCGCCCTTGCTCGATTAAAGAGATGGTACTGTTCGTTACTTCTGCTCGTTTCGCGAGTTCTCGTTGAGACCAACCTCGCTGCTGACGAATTACTCGTAATCGTTTACCAACTTCTTCAGACACTTCACACTCCATGGATTATGTTATGAAACAATAATCTAACAAGTGTTCGATATTTTTTACAGTGTTTATTTTGAATTGGCGGCGAAACAAGAACAACGAGGGATAAATCGGCAAGTCAGCTAGCACAAATCTAGCTGACTTTGCAGTAAATACTTAGTAAGAAGATAGCTAGTATGGGTTCTCAATATCTAGCGAAACATCACGAGCATAAGACTCAATTGATAGGCTAAATTCAGATATTTCAACCGCTTCATCCATGACCACATGCTCCCCGAAGGAATATTGCGTAACGTCTTCGCCAGCTAATATCTGTTGCTTATAGGCTTCACTTTGCGCAGCAACACTTTTATTTCGCTCTTGCCACTGAGCTAGCTTCGCTTCGCCATGACGCGCCGCTAGGAGCGACATTGTTTTAGCTGGTGAAACCACCACACCACTTGCGTTATTACCACCAAAGCCTTTGGCGTTCAGGAACGCGACATCAATACCATCTACCCCAACATTGCGGTGGGCCGTTACATAGTCAAGCTTCTCTTGATAGACGTCGTCCGCTATCTCCGTAACATTATTAATGCGCGGTATAATACCATCGGCCCAAACCCCCAAAGTCGCCATCAGCTGATCGCCAGAGGCCACTCCAAGCGAGTGACCTAAGTAAGATTTCATGGCCGTAATGGGCCAATTCTCAATACCAAAAGCCTTCGCCACACGTTCAAAAATGATTGATTCTGTTACTCTATTCGCCGGCGTACTGGAGCCATGCGCTTGAACAAAAGAGCGTTGCTCAACGGATTCACGACCTAATAGTGAACGCGCAAACGCCACTGATTTCGCCAAGGTCAGGTAGTTACCAATTCCCGGCGCAGAAATCGACTTCTTAAAGCCATCCGCATTCACGTACACTGCCGGCGTTGACGCATGAATGTTCGCACCGAGCTCAAGCGCTAGGGTATCCGCCATGATCACGGCGTACTGAGCCCCCTCAGCAATGGTAAACCCACAATTGTCGGCAAAAGGCCTGGAAGCTCTTCGATGGTCAGCTTGCTCAGAGCCATCTAGTTTGCATAAGTTGTCGTCGGTCGCCAACGCGCTCATCGCAGCGTAACCCTCTATAACTTCCGGATTCACTGGAGCCTCAGCATTCCCCACGAAGGCAACTAGCGCTCTACCTTCTTTGATATCTTCAATGGCCAGATTTAGGTTATAAAGGAAGCTTGCGCACGCCCCTACCGCCGCGCCAGTTGAGCCCACTGAACCCAACAGGTAGGCATTAACGAAGTCGGCAGGCATTTCTACCAAACCTAGCGGGCATTGCTTAGACGAAGCCCTATCACCCTGCCAACGAGCCCTGAGCAGACCACCATTACCAGCGTCATCTAACTGAGCCATGGCCGATCCTGAATACACCGAGACTTGATCAGGGTTGATATGTGCCATAACCTCTGACCAAGCGATACCCATTGACTGCAAGGCATCGGATGCTGCGAACATATTAAGTTGCAAGCCACGAGGGTGATGGCGAGAGCTATATCTCGCCGCCGGGTCAAAGCCAGAAGGTACAGTGCCAGCAGTTGAAACTGCCATCTTTCGCGAAGTTGGCAAGAGCGCATTGAGGTCACTCGCACTAAGACGAATACCCGCTTTATCCTCACCAATTATGGTCCAGCTATCGGGAAGCTGAGCCGGCAGGTCTCGCTTTTTCATCGTGAATTCAATTGCTTGCTTAGCGGTACACAACTCTACCCGCTTCATTCCTGGCGCATGATCAACATCAAAATGTTCGGCGCCAATCTTTCGAATCAAAGAATTCTCAAGTACTGCAGACTCAAACGCCTCAGCGGTGGAGTAGTCTTCGGCAGACATGCCACTCAGCGCCGCCAACGCGGTGATCATCTCATTACGTTTTTCGCTGGGTAGCGCTTCTTCAACCAATCGGCGATATCCCAAATGAAAAGTCGATCTGCCTGCGGCGTTAACACCACCAAACCCCACTACTACTGGCATCGCTTTCATATTTCTCTCCAGAACTAATCAGTCATAAATTATATGCTGCTAGTTTAGAAAGAATTACGATACAATAATATGGCATAATAGCCACAAAGAAAGGCAAAAAAGACAAAATGAGCGATATCATCCTATTAGCCAGTCATAATGCCCTAAGCTCTTCCATCAGCCTCCCCAGCGAGATGCTGACGGCCGCGAATGACTTCGCCAAAGCACATGGTAACCCTCAGCTAAGCGTTGTCACGGCAACCGCATCTGGCAAGGCGGTAACCACCCAAGCAGGCTTTTCGGTAAGCGGTCCGGCGCTAGAAACATTAGCGCGACCACAGCTAGTGTATATTCCTTCAACTTGGCGCAGCCCTCTTCCCATGTTAAAGGAGCTTGCGCCATTGCGAGACCGTATCACCCAATGGTATTTAGAGGGTACTCGGTTTTGCTCAGTGTCAACCGGGTCATACCTACTCGCCGAGTTTGGTTTGCTGGATCATCAACCTGCAACCACTCACTGGCATTACTTTGATCATTTTGCCAGCCGCTATCCTCATGTAGAGCTTAAGCGAGATTATTTCGTGACGGTTGCCAAGCAAAGCTACTGCGCCGGCTCAGTGAACTCGCTGGCAGATTTAACCGTCCACTTGATTTCCGAACTTTATAATCATGAAACCGCACACTGGGTACAGCGAAATTTCAGCCATGAAATTCGCCGTCCATTTAAGGAAATCGCATACATCCAAGGTGATTCCGCCCACAAAGACGAAGAAATCGCCCTGGCCCAACATTGGATTCGCGAAAACTTACAACATCCAGAAATTCTGAATGCCATTGTGCAGCGCTTGGACATGAACCCACGCACGTTTTCACGCCGCTTCCGTAACGCGGTGCAAATGACACCTAATCAATTTGTGCAAAAGTGCCGTATCGAGCAAGCAAAGCAATTGCTCCGGCACTCCAACTTAGCAATTGGTGACGTATCATTTAACGTGGGATATCAGGATGTTAGCTTCTTTGCACAGCTATTTCGAAGACAGCTAGGACTATCCCCAAGCGAGTACCGGCGTACCGTAAGGGCTAAGCTCTTTATCGCGCGCTAGGCGCGCAACTAGTCACAAGCTCTAAAGTTGGGCGCGCGTCGTTCAAAAAAAGCGGTGAATGCTTCTTTAGCAGCAACGGAGTTCAACCCTGCAGAAAAATGCTCAACTTCTTCGGCCATAACAGCGACTAAAGCCTCTGGGCTTGGACGTAGTAATTTTCTTGACGCCCTTAGCGCAGTCTTGGGTTTGTCCGCCAAGCGCTGGGCAAGCTTCATAGCCTCGCTACGCAGGTTAGCCTCATCAACTACCTCATAAGCTAAACCATAATCCAACGCCTGCTGGGCATCAATGCTGTCTCCTAGCAGTGCAATTTTTGCCGCACGCTGGTGACCAACAATCATAGGTAAGAGCAGTGAAGAGCCTGCCTCAGGAACTAATCCCAGATCGGTGAACGGCATCTTTAAACGCGCGTTCTCTCCAAGCACATTAAAGTCACAGTGAAGAAGCAGCGTTGCACCAATTCCTACCGCCAGCCCTGGAACAGCACTAACCATAGGTACCGTACCCTCGGCCAGAGAGCGAATAAAGACACTTACTGGCGAACTTTCATCCATATTAGGATTGGCCATGAAATCAGCCAAATCATTACCGGAGCTAAAGTTATCGCTGGATGAACACCAAAGAATGACACGCACTTCGGGATCATCTTCGGCACGATGCATGGCCGCTGACATGGCGCGATACATTTCAGCAGTAATCGCATTCTTTTTGTCGGCGCGATTAAAGCTAATCGCTAGTACGCCATCTTCAAGTTCAGTACTAATATGAGTTGTCATTCCCTACCCCAGTTTTTGCCTAAGTAAGCTAAAGCTCAATGTTTATTATCGTTAGCTTAGTTTAGTCCGAATCACCTATTCACAACAATGACGTGTCCTACCTAGACAAAAAAAGGGCACCTAAATACTTAGATGCCCTCTTCCGAAACTAAAGCTTAAGAAAGTTTAGTCGTTATTAACTTCCCATTTACGAGTCTTATAGCCAATTAGCAGAATTACCACACCAAAGACGAGGCTGATCTGCGCAACGTTCATAAACAGAGCCGGTAGCTCTTGGACGTTCTCCGGATCGAATCCACCGGCCAACAAACCAGCAATGATGTTACCAATTGAATAGGTCAGAACAAACACACCCATCATCTGACCGGCGAAGCGCTTAGGCGACAAACGAGACACCGCGGCAAGCGCGATTGGGCTTAGGCAAAGCTCGCCAACAGTATGCAGGAAGTAGGTTGCAACCAGCCAATATGGTGCGACACGTAATTCCGCCGCAGCCAGCTGAGCGGCAAAGTACATAACAATAAAGCCTGACGCCATGATTAGGATACCCGCACCAGTCTTTAGACCAAAGCCAGGGGTTGTCATGCGCTTACCCAGGTTAATCCAAAGCGCCGCAAAGAATGGACTTAGAATAATGATGAAAAATGGGTTAACAAACTGAAACCACGCGGTGGGGATTTCAAATGAACCTAACTGGCGATCCACAATCTGCTGAGCAAAGAGATTGAGTGATGAGCCAGCTTGCTCAAAACCAGACCAAAAACATGCGGAAGCCACACAAACTAGTAGTAGTGCAAGCATGCTTTTCTTTTCAAGCGCATTGAGCTTACCGAAAAAGAATACTTTCCCGAAGAAACCAATGAATAGGAGCGTGAAAATCACTGCTGAAGCTTGAGCTAATGGAACGGGATCTAGCGTAATGGTACCCGCTAGAGCTAGCACCGCAACCAGTACTATGGTGAGAACAATTAAACCGATAACCGTCCAAGCCGTTTTACGACCTTTCTCCGATAGCGGAGCAATTGGAGTTAAACCAACTTCGCCAAGCGCGGCCCGAGTGAGCTTAAACTGGAGAAGTCCAATTGCCATGCCCACTGCTGCAGCGCCAAACGCCCAATGTGGGCCAAACGAATCAGCATCGTACAACCAGCCGCAGATCAGATAGCCACCAATGGAACCCAAGTTAATACCCATGTAGTAGAGTGCATAGCCACTCTCCATACGGGGGTCATTCCCCTTATATAGCTGGCCAACAGCGGCGGTGATATTCGGTTTCAACAAACCGGTACCCAATACCACCAAAATGAGACCAAAGTAGAAGGTGACATCACCAGGAATTGCTAAACTGATGTGGCCGAACATAATGATAATGCCGCCATACCAAATAGCATTCTGTCCGCCAATTAAACGATCGGCAATCCACCCGCCAGGCAGACCTGCCAAATAGACAAAGCCGGTGTAGAGGCCGTAGATGGCGGTAGCCATCGCAACGGTAATGCCAAGACCACCCTCCTGCAGAGAGAGCGTCATAAACAGTACCAATAAGGCACGCATGCCGTAATAACTCATACGCTCCCACATTTCTGTGAAGAACAGTGTTTTCAGCCCCTTGGGATGGCCAAAGAAAGCGTCATTAGACGAATCTGTTGAATTCATGAAGACTCCGTTAAGTCAGTTCCAAAATATTTGGATTGGGCAGTGCCCTTATTATGGTTTTTATTGAGGTAGTGAACGGCTGATCAAGCAAACTCAGCTACCGTTTTAGCAATGATTTCAATTCCAGCTAGTACCTTATCGCTATTTTGCGAATAAGTCACACGGATACAACGATCAGAATGCAGCCCCGGTTCACTAGTTCCGAAGAAAAAATAATGTCCGCTGACAACCAGCACTTCCCGCTCACGGAGCATCTCGTAGAGCGCCTGAGAGCTAATCCTCAGCGATGGAAAGTGTATCCAAAGAAACATCGCGCCGTCTGGTTCGTGAATTTCGTAGTCAACGCCGTGCGCTTGGAAATGTCTATCCGCCGCCTCAAGCAGAGCATCGCGCTTGGCGAGGTAGTGAGGACGCACGTGTTGCGCGCACAGCGCATCAAGCTTACCACCTTCTAACAGCGGCGACATCAACGCTTGCCCCAAACTAGCCGGAGCCAAACTCATAATCGCATTCATTGTGGCAAGTCGTTTCGCAATCGCCTTCGGCGCCACCACAATACCGGTTCGCACCGCAGGGAGTCCTAATTTCGATAAACTCAGCGTTAGAATGGTGTTATCGCTAAAATACACCTTGCTATCGCGGTAAATTAAGTTCGGAAACGGAAGCCCGTAAGCGCCATCAATAATCAGCGGCACGCCCCAAGACTTGGCAAATTCATCGAGCTCTTCCAAATCAGGCGTAGAGATAATATTACCTGTGGGATTCCCCGGCCGCGACACACAAACTGCACCAATATCATCGAGCGTCGAGAGTTCTTCGAAGTCGGGACGATAACGAAAACGGTGGGCTGAGGTGGGTTCTACCTTCGGAGCGAGAGAATGGAAGAGTGCCGGATCAATTCCTGTATCCGCGTAGCCAATGTACTCAGGTAGCATGGGTAAGAGAATCTTACGATTAACATTATCCTCTCCAGGACCAGCAAATAAATTGAACAGCATAAAGAGCGAGGTCTGGGTTCCATTTGTGACCACTATCTGGCTGGCGTCAATCTCTTGATCAAGCTGTCCCGATAGATAGGCGGCAAGCTTTTGTCGAAACGATTGATCACCCGCCGGCTGGTCATAAACACCCACCGTGGAGTGAGCTAATTCGGCATCATTTGCCAGATCTTGAAGTAGGCGTTGGAAGCACTTGCTAACCTCGGGAATGTGACCCGGATTGCCACCTCCCATCATTATCATTTCAGGTTTATTCGCTAGGGCATCACCTAGGTCATCCATCAAATCACTGATACCCGATTGCCCTGTGATACGAGCGCCAAAACGCGACAATTTCATTCAATCTATGCTCTTAGAATCGTGAGAAAAAACTTATTTCGCCGAAGTGTAACGCAAAAGGACTTAATTTTGAAAAAATACCAAAAATTGGTAGATTAATGTGGTTTAGCGCAAGATGTAGTGGTTAAGACCAATTTACCAACACTACAACAATTATCGTATGCCAATACATTTCATTCTATGAAATAGTTACTCTCCCTAACGGGACTCTCGAGTTAAAAAAGCGTGATCAAATAAACATCAAAAATGTGAATCAATTGGCAGTTCTACGTTGGTAATAGGATTCCCTCCCCGCTTAACTCTCGAGATAGCAGCAGCGCCAGGTAACACTAAAACCATTAGTATGCTCATTACACCTCGGCACAGATTCGCTTCATAATAAAGTATTTGTATGGATACAAATCATGTTCAGTCCGTGGTTCTTCCGGACGTTCACTAAATCAATAGGAAATCATCATGCGCGCCCTTGCTACCGACAAGCCACTTCCAACAGAACAACTCGCTTCGCTTGCTCAAGTCTCAGTCAATTTGAAGATTCTTCGCCAACGGCTCTACGACGATATCCAACTTCGCCAGGTACTGGAGCAATCTATCGAAACCATCCGTGAAATCACTGCACAATCAGACAAGACCGATAGCCACAAGCACTCCAATGTTACCTCTATTGCCGGCCTCACTCAGCGAGAGGTAGAGGTACTAGAATGCTTACTTAGGGGAGATCGCCCGGCACTTATAGCTAATCAGCTTCAGGTTGCCCTCAATACGGTTCGAAGACATCTCTCAGCTATATACCGCAAACTTAATGTGAACTCGCAGGTAGAGTGTATCGAGAAATTTCGTTATTAACGCAGGGCGTTGAGAAATTTAAAAACTAAGTTAGCAGCTTAAACAGAGCGAAGATCACGCATCTCGGTTCACGGCGTTTAAACGCTTCTAGGGTAGAATTGAAGGTTGATTAATAGGTTGTCATTCGCACCCTAGGGCTATCAATGCACCTAAGCGCGGCGTAGACACGTTCAGGGCATCTCCTAGATCTTTAGGGGGTGTTTCCATGGCGTTCAGTTTCAATTAGCCCCCCTGCTACCTTCACTATGCCACGACGCCCCTCGGAAGGTATTCAGCCAAAAGCCAACCTAGCCTATTAAAACTGGCTTTCTGAAGCGCTACTATTCACTAGATTGAATTCGATTTGACAACCTACTTATCTGGTTCAATCTAGCCATTCTATTAGGGTCATAGATTCGCCTTAACATTGGTAGTCGAGGAATGGCGACCAAGGTGATAAGACTTAGTATACTGGCGAAGAGAATCGGCTCGAATGGATTGTCGAAATCCAACATGCCGGCAAGCTTAAAAAAGAAGGTCATAATGAGCGCAGAGATAAAGAGCGTGATGAAAAAGATCAGTCCGTACTGAATGGTTTCTGACATTGAAGGACTATATGGCTGGAGCTCTCCCAGGTTATTCAAGCGCACGTTGTAAGCCTCTTGAGCTGAGATCGACTGTTCAATCTTCTTCTCGCCTTCAACATAGATTCTAACTAGCAGTGTTCCCGCATGAATAACTGCACCAATCTCTACAGCTACTTGATGGCCTGTAATTTCTAAATTATGAAACAGCGGTTTAAGCGCGATATCTGAAATGCGAATCCTCGATAAAATATCTCCATCCATGGAGAGCGACATTGAACCCAGGCCGCGATGCCATTTAACAACCAGCTGATGCTCGCCAATCTGGCAACTTAATCTTGAAACCCAGTCCCTTTCCATCGCACGCGTCCTTACTAAACAAAGCTTAAACCAATGGATAAGAATGCCTTTAAGCAGTCCTTACTTGATATTCAGATAGGTCCAACCAATCCCAGGTTAGTTCGAAAACGGCTTCGCTAAAGCCAATCCTGTCTTGATTAAGCGTCCTAGCGTCTTGATAAGCGTCCTAATAATCAACAACTGAAAAATAGTCACTTTTAACTTAACTACTAAGAAGTGAAGACCATGAATGTGACACAAATCACATTTAGAGCACAGGTTTATGACCAGTGGACAAATTGGGTTCTAAGCGGTCAATTGCTTTATTTTCAAGCAACAAAAGATTAGGATGCGCAGATATATACACGGAGACACCCATGGAACTATTTAAAGAATTCACTTTCGAAGCGGCTCACCGCCTTCCAAACGTGCCTGAAGGGCACAAATGTGCGCGCCTCCACGGTCATTCGTTCATGGTTCGAATTGCGGTGGAAGGGCCTGTAGATCCGGTTATGGGCTGGGTTATAGACTTTGGTGACATTAAGAAAGCATTCAAACCCATTTATGATCAACTAGATCACTATTACTTGAATGATATACCTGGGCTGGAGAACCCAACCAGTGAGGTGTTAGCAGAGTGGATCTGGGAAAAGCTTCAACCCACCCTACCGTTGCTTAGTCGTGTTGAAATTAGGGAAACTTGTACGTCAGGATGCAGTTATCTGGGCCCGAAGGCCAAGTAATTACTCAATGTCGTCTAGCAGGCTATCAATTTGGTCTGCTAGGTCCATTGGTTCAATCTCAACGCCTTCCAGCGCTTCAGTCCAATTAACCCCTACCAAGAACTCGTCTTCGTGCATACCTTCTAACCATTCTTCAACGAAGCCCTCTAGGGCAATCTCGACAACCTCAAAAGATGCCCAATCATCAGTGAGCACTGCCTCAACAAACGCTTTTTCACTCCAAAACGGTATCACCTCACCATCGGGGAAACGCTCGGAGCCCACAACAGCAAAGCCGTCATCATTTTTAAGCGTCCAAACCGATCCAGTTGAAACGATTTGCTGAAGAAAGATTTCGAAATTATCGTGACTATTATCAGTTAGCACTAGCTAAACTCCCATACGATGTTAGTGGCGAGTTAAATGGACATCCCCACTACCGCGAATAGATTGACGAGCAATGGAGTTAGCATTTAACCACACATCGCCGGAGCCGAAAATAGTAACTTCCGTGTCGCCCACTTCTAGGTAGCGACCGTCGAAGTCACCCGAGCCATAGATTTCCACTACAGTACCATCAACTGAGCCCGCAACTTTAATGTCGCCAGAGCCACGAATGACGCTATCGATTGTGAGCGCATTGATTTCGGCGACCTTAACATCACCAGATCCGGATACTTTGATTCGTACATCCTCGGCACCAACGTTAGCGAGCTTGATATCACCAGAACCATTTACAGCTATGTCTAGGTTGGTGGCGACAACAGCCGACACGACAATGTCTCCGCTTCCGTCAATTCTAAGTTCGAGATCATCAGCTTCAATTGTCTCAGCAAAGATCTCACCAGAGCCTTGGATAAAGATCTCTTCAATTTGTGGCATTTGGACATACACATCTACATCGAAATCATCGCCGAAGAAACCCGTCGGCCTGCGCGGATCCATACGTAAGGTCAAGGTATCACCATCACGCTCAACCATTACCCATTGCTGCCATTCTTCTTCCGTTTCTACGATTACTGAGAATTGATCAGACTGTGTCACACTGACATCAATATTGCCCTTGAGATTAATTACGTCAAAATCATCAAGATCGACATGACGATCAGTAACGCCAGCAAAGGTGATAGTTGACGCAAAAAGTGTAAGAGCAGAAGCTAACTTACGCATAATATTATTTCCCTTAAAGATTAATGTTCTATTCCCTTAAATAGACGCACGCCAACTACAAACGGATGCAGTTGGCGCAGTTTTTTTATTTTGGAGTTAGTGCGAATGAGCTCGCGTATTGGTTGGCGAAGCTACCGCTCCTTCTACTCGATGCCATACGGACGGGGCTCCTTCACCATCTTGCAACAGATTAGCAAGATCGTTCACCCGGCGAAGCTCACCATTAATCACCACCATGGTCATTGAATCGGAATGACGAATATCTTCTAGCGGGTTATCTTCAAGAATAACCATGTCCGCCAACTTACCCGTCTCAATACTTCCGATATGCGCGTCTAAGCCTAGGTACTCGGCCCCTGACAAGGTAGCGCTGTGAATGATATCCAGTGGGGTCATACCACCAAGACCTAAATTCCACATTTCCCAATGCATTGCTAGGCCCTGCATTTGTCCATGACCGCCAACTTGAACCCCCACGCCCATTGCTTTAACGCGGTTTACTGCCTCAGAGACCTGAATATGATAGTAATCAAACTCAGGGGTCTTCTGACGACGAAGTGAACGAGAATCTAACCAGTCATTAGGTACAAACTGACGCAATGGCTCAGCGTTGAATACGTCGTCATGTTGGTACCAATAATATTCACCACTCATGCCACCGTAGCTCACCACAAGCGTTGGGGTATAACCCACATTTGTATTCTGCCAGAGCATCTCCATGTCTCGGTACAGCGGCGCTACCGGAATGTTGTGTTCAATACCTGTAGACCCATCAAGAATCATCGAGAGGTTATGATAGAAAGTAGAGCCACCTTCCATTACCACCAACAAACCCAGTTCTCGAGCAGCCTGGTTAACCTGCTGACGCTGATCGCGACGGGGCTGGTTATAGCTCTTCACGGATGTCGCTCCAACCGCTTTCAAACGTGACAAATGAGTTCTGGCATCGTCAAGCGAATTGATTTCCGCCTTAAAATCGCCATCTGCGCCGTACAAGATTGACCCCGTTGAATACACACGAGGACCCAACATCGCACCGCTTCGTACCATTTCAGCTTGACCAAAAACAAATTCAGTACTGGCCGACGGATCTTGAATAGTGGTAACACCATAGGCGAGATTGGCCAAATAGGCCCAGTTCGACTGAGGAGAAACGCCACCGTAGAAATGCTCGGCATGGGCATGCGCATCAACGAGTCCAGGAATTATCGTCTTACCTGAAACATCAATGCGCTGATAAGCTTCAGGGATATCCGCTTCCGCAACAACGCCAGCGATCTTACTTCCGTCGATCAATACCGTCGCCTGCTCCAACACTTCACCAGGGCGCCCAGTAATGACTCGTGCGCCAACCAGCGCATACTGATTTGACGGTGCTGCCACATTCAGCGTTGCCACCAACGTAAGTTGCTTGTGCTCAGCCTCAGCATCGCCCAAAAGCGCAGTGAGCGCAGTGCTGTGGTAAGCATTACCTGTCATCCAATGGAGCTGCTCGCCAGAGCGACTCCAGTGAAGTGAGCTGCCACTATTCTCAGCAACTTTATCAACGGGAATAGCCGTTGTGTTTCGGCTTAACTCTATAGCTTTACCAATCGCTGGCATCGGTGCAACATAAGCCGTGAACAACTCAGTGAAGGCAACAAAATCACGAGCGGGACTTAGCTTGATATCATTCACGTACTTCAGATCAAAGATATTTCGTGCTTCGCCACCTGAAAGGCCAACCCACATAAACTGTTTTTCGAGTCCATAGCCATCAAGGAAGTAAAGTCCGCTGCCGTTCGCATCGAACTGTGGCCTGCGCCCGTGAGAACTGACCTTACGCGCTTCATCACCATCGTCTTCGGCAACAAAAATACCTGTATCAACACCGTAAACATAGCCTAGGAGATCGTTCCCAGAAGTCCGCTCGTAGGCAATGGAATCGCCATCCAAGGAGTAGGTAGGATTCGCGTAATAACCAGGTCTATCTGTTAACTTTTTCATCGAGCGACCGCGCAGGTTCACACTACGAACTTGGGCTAAGTCTTCATCGTTCCACGCAACATAGATAATTCGGCGACCGTCCGGCGAGAAGCTCGGCTGATATTCGAAGTCGCTAGAGCGCGTTAGGCGCTTTGCCTCGCCATTGTTGGTGTCGCTGATCCACAGGAATCCTGCCGCGTGGAAGACCACCTTCGAGCCGTCAGGTGAAGTGGTAACGTCGCGGATCATCTGCGCATTGAACTGCCCTTCGGGAATGGTAAAATCATGCTCAACGGCACTGACTACCGGCATGTCTACATCAACTGAAAAGGGGACCTCGGCCACGTCACCCGACGAGACATCGAGACGCTTGATCTTACCCTGCGACCAAAATAACAGGGATTCAGCATCCGGAGTCCAGCTGATATTCGGGTAAACGCCAAAGATTGCCCAAGCCTCCTGCTGATCATGCTCTAAGTCGCCGTATACCTCGAACTGTCGTCCGGATTCACGCTCGTATAGCCAGAGCTGAGTATCACCACGGTGCCTACGAACGAAAGCAATGTACTTGCCATCAGGCGAAGGGCTCGGTCGAGCTGAGCCGCCATAACCACTAATTAAGGTGGCTAACTCACCCGTTTCCATATCCAATTGCTGAATTTGATAAATCTCACCATTCGCATCTTTGTTGTACTGAAAGAAAGGTCCACGAGTAGTGTCTTCAGAAAAATAAACGTAGCGACCGTCTGGTGAAAATGCGGGCTCACCGGAATCCTGCTGCTCATTTCTGCGCTCGGTAAGCTGAATACCGTCACCACCATTTACATGATAGAGCCACATTTCACCCGCTCCCAAGGAACGTGTTCCGGTGAAGTGCTTACGCGCAACTAAATAGTCGCCATTTGGATGCCACCAAGCGTTATTGAGCAGACGAAAGTCTTCGTTAGAGATGGCGCGAGCTTCACTACCATCCACTTTCATCACCCAAATGTTATCGGCCCCATTACGATCAGACGTAAAACTAATCCAATCACCATCAGGCGAGAAACGAGGTTGAATATCAAGTGCTCGACCCTGAGTTAAGGCGGTTGCCTTGCCCCCACTAAGAGGCATGGTGTAAATGTCACCTAAGAGATCGAAAACGACTAAGTCACCCCGAGGAGAAACATCAACGTTCATCCAAGTTCCCTCATCAGTGGTGAACTGAATACGACTTAGCTCTCCCCCATTGGCACCTTCGATATCCCAGGACTCGTCACTAGCATCCTCGGCGAAGGAAAAGCTAGACAGTGCAGCGAGAAGGGCGATCAATACATGACTTAACTTATTCATCAGTACGTCCTCAATTTAACGGTAGCGAGCATCAGCTACAAATGGGTTAGTAGCGCGCTCAGCGCCAAACGTAGAAGTAGGTCCATGTCCAGGTATAAACTGTGTTGCATCATCAAGCTTAAAGAGCTTTTCTCGAATGCTGTCGATTAACGCCTGGTGGTTACTTTGCGGAAAATCAGTACGACCAATTGATCCCTTAAAGATGACATCTCCTACCCAAGCCAATTGGTTCTTCGAGTCATGAAATACCAAATGGCCAGGGGTGTGCCCAGGACAGTGATATACATCTAGCGATACATTTCCTACCGTTACTGTGTCACGATCCTCTAGATAGCGATCTGGCTGAAAAACGGTGACAGCGGGAAACCCAGCTTGTGCACACTGCAAGGGCAGTTGATCTATCCAAAATTGATCCGCCTTGTGCGGTCCCTCAATACTAACTTGATAGTGATCAGCCACCACGCGAGCGGCTGAACAGTGATCGAGATGACCGTGGGTAAGCAAAATTTTCTCTATCTGCACACCTTCTTTAGTAACTGCACTATAGAGCTTTTCTACGTCACCGCCAGGGTCTACCAGTGCCGCTTTGTTAGTCTCATTGCAGATAAGCAAACTACAGTTCTGCTGGTAGAGTGTGACTGGAATCACTACTACGCGAAGATTCATATTGTTCCTTAAATCGAACTAGCTAATTATTGTGCCAACACTATAGCGCAATAGTACGGCAAAACAACTCATGGCGATCACCCAATTAATGCTACTCAACCCAGATTTCTGCGTTAGAATGGTTATCAAAAGCAACTAAATTTAGCTAGGAGATTCAATCTTGCGGACAATAACATTACTACTCTTGTTAACACTGCCATTAGCAAGCCAGAGCTTCGCCGCTGACGAAGACGTTGAAATAAACTCGCCGTCTACCATCATGCTGCAATATTTAGCTGCGCAACGCGATTACTTAAAAGCCGAGATTTCCGCAGCTGGAACTTGGCTAAATGGCAACGAGTATGATTTAAAAACCTTTCAACGGCTGTTCGATGACAATCGAATTGATCGAACCGATCGTCGATTAATGCAGGCTATCGGCATATATATGGGAGACTTACTTCAGGAAGCAACCTACAACAACTTTCGTTGGGCGTCCTACGAGGATGACAAAGGAAAGAGTCGCGCGCTGTGTCTGCGAGAGCAGACCCCCTGTGTATTCCCCTCAACACTAATCTCTCGTCGAGCCGAAGGCGGCGCTAACGTTAATTTCTACGAAATCTATCAGCGGACCCTCGAACAACTTCAACAGGTTCCCATCCGCTAACTTTGCCCTAGAAGGTCAATATGAATTTATACAACGATCATTTCGAAACCATCACTCAGCGCTTTAGTAACGCGCTAACGGCTACCCATAACGAGGGAGTGGTGATTCACTCAGGTTCGCCGCAGAAAATATATCTGGACGATCAAAGCTACCCCTACAAAGTCAATCCTCACTTTGCGTACTGGGTACCCATGACTGACTGCCCAGATAGTTTTATTGCATTTAAACCTGGACAAAAGCCATTACTGATTGTGCTCCAAGCCAACGACTTTTGGCATACCCAACCTCAGCTCAATCAAGGCCCGTGGCTGGAACTTTTTGATACCAAGTCGGTACCCACCCTCACGCAAGCTGAGCAGCTACTCGCTGACTATAAACAGTGTGCGTGGCTGGGTGATACCCCACACATGCCCACCCAGTGGGGCTTTGAGACAACTAACCCCGAAGATCTATTGGCCTTTTTGCACTATGAACGCGCGCAGAAGACCGATTGGGAGATAGAACTTCTGACCACGGCTAACAACATGGCTGCACGGTCTCACCTAGCAGCCCGCGACGCGTTCCTAGCCGGTGCATCGGAAATTGATATTCACAATCACTACCTATTAGCCATGAGCGCGCCAGAGTCAGCGCTCCCCTATAGCAGCATCGTAGCACTGAATAACCACGGCGCCGTTTTGCACTATGACCGTTACGAAACCACTGCGCCAGATCAGTCCATTGCTTTCCTTATCGATGCCGGCGCACGACATCACGGCTATGTTGCCGATATAACCCGCACTTGGACCACGCCAGAGCACAGCGAATTTCAGCAGTTTATTGACCGCATAACGGCTGAACAGTTAGCGCTGATCGAAACCCTCAAGGTTGGTAGCAACTACGCTAGTTATCATTACGACATGCACACCCGCCTCGCCGATGTTCTTAGCGACTTCAAACTGATTAATTGCTCCGCAGACGAAGCCCTTGCAACTAATGTGACTAAGGCATTTTTTCCACACGGCCTAGGACACTTAATTGGCCTACAAACCCACGATGTGGCGGGTCATCAGCTGGATCATCAGGGTACCGAAGCAAACACCTCTGACGGCCACCCTTTCCTTCGACTTCGTAGGGAAATAACCGAGGGCATGGCCTTTACCATTGAGCCAGGTTGCTACGTCATTGACCAACTCCTTGCCGAACACACTGGCACCGGACGAATCAACCAAGCACGAGTCGACTGGCTCCGTCCGTACGGTGGCGTCCGAATTGAAGACACGGTGGTCATGAAAGACCACAAGCCCGTAAACATCACACTTCCGGGCTTTAACCAGCATAGCTAAGCCTGAACTTGCGTAAAAGTCGCCTTGAGATAACGGTATAAAAAATGCCTGACTATATTACTCAGCATAAAGCGCGCCTAAATCACATGCCGTGGCTTTACTTCAAACTAAAGCCTAAGCATCTTGTCTGGGCTAAGCCCTGGCAGGAGACGCTTCAAGCAGCGCTTGCTGAGGTGGAAACCGTCCACTTCGGCAAACATTGCTTTGTTGCCGAGACCGCAAAGTTATTCGCCGAACCAGGGCGCGATATAACCATTGCCGAGCAAAGTCACATCGGTGCCGATTGCTTCCTTCACGGCCCCATTAACATTGGCTCCAATGTGGGTATTAATCATGGCTGTTCATTGGATGGCGGCGCTGGCGGTATCCAAATTGGCAACAATACACGCATTGCCAATAACTGCTCTATCTATGCCTTCAATCACGGGACTCAAGCCAATCAACTTATCCGTGAACAGCCCGTCTCCTCAAAAGGTATAACTATTGGCCGCGACGTTTGGATTGGCGCACAGGTTGGCATTGTAGACGGCGTAACCATTGGCGACGGTGCCGTTGTTGCCATGCACAGCGTGGTCACCCGTAACGTTGAGGCCTATACCGTCGTTGCTGGAAATCCTGCCACATTTATCAAAGTAAGACGCTGAAGAGGCGGTGTTTTAACGCCGTCGTCAACCTCATTCTACACCGCATTCCTTGGCCCCCCTAGTTTAGGGATAATCCGCAAGGGTAAAGCGAAGAAGAGCGCTATAACATTAGCGGATAAAATTTTCTATTTGGTGGCCCTGTGAGTAGCCTAAAGTTTCTCAAGTTTTGGTTAATGATTATCTGCGTGGTCCAGAGCACTTCGGTGCATGCTGAACGTAGTTGCGGAATCTTGGATCAAAATGTTCGCTTACTCGCATCGGATGACGTCCGCAATCTCTGCCATGATTATCCAGCAAAACTCTATCTTATCGTTAATACGGCGTCGGAGTGTGCGTTTACCCCACAGTACGAGGAACTTGAATCACTTTATCAAGACTATGCAAGCCGAGGGCTCATGATTTTTGGCTTTCCGTCCAATGACTTTTTAAATCAAGAGCCAGCGGATGAGGACGAAATTCGCAGTTTCTGCAACACAAACTTCAACGTTAGCTTTCCAATGTTCGAGAAGACCGAAGTAACCGGCGCTAATCCTTCACCTCTCTATGCTGCACTGGCGGCAGAAGTTGGCGCCCCCCGCTGGAACTTCTATAAATATCTCGTTGACGCCAATGGCGTGATCATAAAACGTTTCACCAGTATCGCGCGTCCCGAGAACACCCGTTTTCGCGCCAAAATTGACGAAATACTTCGCCTGATTGAAGAAGACCAGCGCGCTCAAGAAGAAGCTGCTGAAGCACCCACTGAGTAGCCAACCCGAAGCAAACCCGCTTTTCCCGTCACAGACGCTAGCCCGCTTCGCCGCGCGTTAGCACAAGCGCGGCTTCGATAACCATTGCATGACGGTGGCTCAGCGCTTCCCTATCGTCGTCGTAACCACCACCTATTACCGTTGCAACAGGCACTTCTCCATATAGTGCCGATAATACCTGCCGTTCTCGTTGGCGGAGCCCAGCGGCCGAAATATTTAGCCTACCTAGCGGATCACCCTCAAACACATCAACGCCCGCGTCATAAATGACTAAGTCAGGTTGGAAAGAATTCATAGCCATTTGCAGAGTACTATCCACCATCCGCAGGTACTCATCGTCACCCAACCCCACCGGCAAACCAATATCAATTGATGACGACTGTTTCCTCACTGGAAAGTTCTTCTCGCAATGAACACTTACGGTGTGGATATGGGGGTGATCAGCCAGTATCGCTGCAGTGCCATCGCCTTGATGAACGTCGAGATCGAAAATGAGTACCGATTGAAGCCCCCACTCCTCTACCGCTTTGAGCGCTGCAATAGCCATATCATTAAAGATGCAAAAGCCCGAGGCGAAGTCACGATGGGCATGGTGCGTACCCCCTGCCAGATGGCAGGCTAGCCCATGCTCCAGCGCCAGCTCAATGGTTTTGATGGTCCCAGCTGGCGATAGCAGGGTCCGATTGAGCAAACCCTCGCTCCAGGGAATACCCAATCTACGCATCGCTTGTTTATCAAGGCGATTATGGATGAATGCATCCACATAGTGCCCGTCATGGGCTCTGAGAAGATCAGTCATGGTAACGCGATCAGGCTGATGTAACTGCAATTGTTCAAGTGCTCCTGATTCCTTGAGATAACGGTATAATAACTCGAATTTACTCATCGGGAAGCGATGGCTGGGTGAAAAATCAAAACTGTAATCTGGGTGCCAAACAGCTGGTAAGCTTGGGCGCAGTGAAGCAATCACTCTAAAACTCTCTCTGTTACTATTTGCTGAAATCCGCTATGAAAAATCTCCGACGCTCGTGCATAATAGCCATCATTAGAACTTAAGTGTAGGAATCAACGTGGCTAATTCTTGGAGTGCCAATAGCTGGCGCCAATACCCTGCTCAACAGCAGGCTAACTACCCAAACCCCAGCGCCTTGGCAGAAACAGCGGCCAACCTGGCCGCCGCGCCTGCGCTAGTTAGCTATGAGGAGTGCCAGCTATTAAAAGCCCAGCTAGCCAAAGCCTGCAACGGCGAAGCATTCCTACTTCAGGGCGGCGATTGCGCTGAAACCTTTGACGCTTTTTCACAGCAAAGCATCCTTTCTACCTTTAAGATACTCCTGCAGATGGCCATCGTCCTTACCCAAGGCGCTGGCAAACCAGTAGTAAAAGTGGGTCGTATCGCTGGCCAATTCGCCAAACCACGATCTAGCGATACTGAAACCATCAATGGCATTTCGCTGCCTTCCTTTCGAGGTGACATGATCAATGGTCTCGCCTTCGATGCTAAAAGTAGAGAGCCTGACCCAACTCGCCTAACTCAGTGCTATTTCCAGTCAGCCGCTACACTCAATCTGTTGCGCAGCCAGGCGTCTAGCGGCACCGCTTCTTTGGATCACGTTCAGGCTTGGAACGAGGGATTTATTGAGCGATCAGCCTTGGCGGCTCAATACAGCGTGATTGCTGCTCAGGTTAAAGCCAGCTTAGACTTCATGGCGGCGTGCGGAATTCGGAACCAGAATGATTCGGCGCTTAGCAGAATCGATTTCTTCACCTCACACGAAGCGCTGCACCTTGAATACGAAAACGCGCTTATGCGTCAACATCATGACCGCCACTTTATTAGTAGCGGACATATGCTATGGATTGGTGATCGCACTCGACAGCTAGATGGTGCACACGTTGAAATGCTCTCTGGCGTTGATAATCCTATTGGTCTCAAAGTGGGCCCTTCCATGGAGCCGGACGAACTCATCCAGCTTATCGAGAAGCTTAATCCGCACAATGAAGCGGGTAAGTTAACCCTAATTACCCGAATGGGTGCCGACAAAATTGCCCAGATACTCCCACCGCTGGTCCAGCGAGTCACTCAAGCAGGCGCCAAGGTAGTGTGGAGCTCTGATCCCATGCACGGCAACACTCACAGCTCTTCCACAGGCTTAAAGACCCGCTCATTCGACCGTATCCTATCGGAAGTAAGGCAGTTCTTGGCCATCCATAAAGCGGAAGGTACTCACGCTGGCGGGGTTCATTTAGAAATGACGGGGCAACACGTCACTGAGTGTATCGGAGGCTTGTCAGATCTTCGTGATGAAGACCTTCCGCACCGCTATCAAACGGCCTGTGACCCGCGCCTGAATGCTGATCAAGTACTAGAAATGGCCTTCATCTTGGCCGATGAGCTCAACGCATAAGCCACTAGTCAAGGCTACTCTTTTAGGTGGTTGCGGTGAGATATCCCAACTACCTAATATGCGCACTCAATTTTTAGCGAGAGCGCATACTATGGTTCAACTTTCTTATTTCCAGCATCGCCTATCTAAGTGTGTTTCGGTGCAACAGGCTGCCGTCATATTTCAAGACTATTGCTTAGCACAGGGTTTTGAACATTGTCTTCTTCAACCCCAAATTGGTAATCTCAGCCCGCTACGCCCTACCTACCAAATGCTGATGAACCATTTCGGCTGGCATGAATTTGATACCCAACAGTGGAATCGCTTTGGCTTTGACCAACAGGCAGATCTAATTCAACAGCTCTCAAATAGCCGTGGCCCTTTCGCTTTCACGGTTGAAAGCATTCAAGCTTATTGGCATAAACGGCGCGACTTCGACCTCATCCGAGCCATATTTAGACGCTATAGCATAAGACAAGGCATTGTGGTGCCGCTACACCAACCGCTGAATTCACTGGGCTACGTAGTGCTCTTTACAACGCGCTGTCTAGATTTGGAGCCCTTTATCGAACAACACCGTTCAGAGCTCTCCATTATTAGCCACTGTTTCTTGGAAAAAATCATTGAATTAAGCCAGCTTGACGACGACAAAATTAAGCTTTGCGGACTGTCACAAAAGGAATGGGAATGCTTGCACCTAGCTGCTCAGGGACTCACCGAAAAGGAGATGGCCGGAAGACTCGCACGTTCAGCGGATACCATCAAATTCCACCTTCGCAACGCGGCGCGAAAACTCACCGCTAAGAATCGCACTCAGGCCGTCGCTAAGGCTTTAAAGTTAGGAATTATCCGCCCCTAATAGCTACTCTTCGCGTTGAACCGAGCACGGCTGTTTTACCAAATCAGCAATGCGCGCCAAGCAGGACTCACAGACACAACTCTGTGTAACTATTGGCTCAACGCCGCCAGATAATGCCTCTTCCAGCTTCAGATGATCAACTTGGTAGTTCATACACCAGCAACGTGATTGATCAACCCCACAGGCATTCGCGCGTTGGCACAAAGGACATTCTGCAGGGTTAACTACTGACATACTTAAGAGAAGAACTTAGTCATGACAGTATTAATAAAGATGACCGCCAGTACCAATGGAATAAAGCCACTTAGTGCGAAATTCATGTAACGATCATACCAAGACATACTTCGGTCCGCCGCGCCTTCATGTAATGCTTTTTGGAAATTTGCCTTTTTCCACTTATACATTACAAACAGACACACCAATAAGCCGTTCAACGGGAGAATAGTGTCGTAGAAGATATCGTAGATCACATCAAACAACGACTTATCAGCACCGGAATAGACCACAAACTGACTGAAGAAGTCACTTAGTCCGAAAGACATCGAAGCCGCCGCACCAAAGGCACCTAGCAATAGCACCATGAAGCCGATTGAACGCTTACGGTTCATTGTGCGACGCTCACTCATCGCCGAAAGCGGTACTTCAACAATTGAAACCAAGCTGGTTATTGCTGCAACGAGAACAAGTAAGAAAAAGACACAGGCAATGGTACTAGCCCAGAACACCCCAACATCAGCCTGGAGCGCCACAAATATCTTCGGTAGAAAACTAAACATCAGTGAGACTGAAGACTCAGAAAGTTCCGAGGTATTGATCTGTGGGTCAAATGAAAAGATAGCTGGGAGGATGAGTAAGCCGGCGCTAAACGCTACTAAGGTATCAGTGAGTGCCACTAATTTGGCACTTTGTTTGATATCCGTGTTGCGATCCATATACGAGCCGTAGGTAATTAAAATCCCCATACCAAGGCTCAACGAGAAGAAAGCCTGACTCAGGGCGCCATTGATCACTGATGGTGTAATTTTACTTACATCAGGTATCAAGTAATAACTCACACCGGCCATTGCATTAGGTAAGGTGAGTGTATAAATCACCATGGCTATTAACATCACGAACAACGTTGGCATCAGGAGTTTAGCAGCGCGCTCAATACCGTCCTTCACCCCACCGGCAAGAATAGCAAATACAATAACACCCACGGCAGCTAAATAGCCAAAGACCGCATCACTTGAAATAAACGAACCAAAATAACTTGGATCAGCTAGATCAACCAAATCACCACTAATAATGGCGGTGAAATAACCTAAGATCCAAACCGTGATCACTGAGTAGAAGACAGCAATCATGAAGGGGGTTAGCACGCCAATAATGCCTGCGAATCCCCAGATAGGACCGCGACCACCCAGAGCGGAATAGGCCTTACTTGGATCCTTTTGGCTAGCCCTACCCATGGTTAGCTCGGCCATCATAATAGGCAGACATATGAACGCGACAAAGAGCGCGTAAACTAGAAGAAATGCGCCACCGCCGTTCTTGGCTGCAGCCACTGGAAAACCAACTAAATTGCCAATACCAACGGCTGAACCTGCCGCCGCTAGGACAAATCCTAGGCGCGAACCGAAGTGTTCTCGAGAAACTGTCATGTAAAAACCTTTCTTATAATTGTAATTGCAACATGCTGAACGAAAACTTTAACATGCCGCTCCGTTGCGTTGTAGTAGCAGTTTTCGATTAGTCTTCCGACGGTGTGGGCTCATCGAGCACAAGTGAATTTCCATCCCACGAATGCGTTGGGTCTGGCATAAATGTTAAGCCCCCCGCACTAGATGGGTTAGGATTAAACGCAACTAACCACCCACCCGGGACGGCGGTACGAGAAAGACCGTGTGGACCACCCTCACTGCGTAGCGGACTCCAGGTTACGGTACCCTCATAGTCTGGCTTAGTATTAAATCCCATAGTAACTCCTAAAATCGCAAGCTCAGGCAGCTCAAACCACCATCAATTTTTCTAAACTCAGTAGTATCAACACGAACCACTGGATAACCGAGCTCTTCAATCAAACTTGCCGTTTTATCGAAGCCGGTTGGCACAATAACAGAACCATTAATCCACAGAGAGTTAGCGGCGTACTCTTCACCCTCCGGAATTTCAAAACACTCGTAATCAGCGAAGGCAGGATGACCTACAAATTCGCCACAGACTAGCATTTGTTTATTACTGAGATAGTTTACGCCAGTTTTCAGGTGAAGCATCTCCGACATCTTCACTCGAATGACATCTACACCATGCGGCGCGAAGATACTCGCCAATTGCGCCACACCTGCTTCGTTGGTGCGATCCGACAAGCCAACATAGAGCTTATTTTCAACGCGCATAATATCACCAGCTTCCAGCGTGCCAGGGTGAGTAATAGTGTGAACCTCAGTAAAGAACTCCCTGATGGTTTCCGCCATGAAGGAAACTTCAGGCTCGCGACTCTTAGCGCCAGGACGAGTTAATACTGCTACGTCATCAACGAGCAAGGCAACATCCTCCACGAACGTTGCATCGGCTAAGTCATCGAGTGCTGGCAACTGTGTTACCGTCAAACCTAGGGCTGTGAGCATATTGGTATAACTTTGGTGTTGCAGTAACGACTGCTGGTAATCTGGGGTGCCTAGATCAGCGCCGGTCAAGCCTTCGCTGATCGAACGTGACGGTTTACGAACTATCGCCTGTTTGAACATCATATTTTCACCTATTTTTTATGGCCAGATCTTAGCGCAAAATACAGCGGCATCCCAGCCACCAGAAGTAACCCACCAAGATACACTGTCTCCGCACCGGAGCCAATGACAGCAAAGATGGAATACCCTAACGCCAACACCGCTACCATCACTTTCAATGGCGTCATATTCCCATTGCGACGTTGTAACACGAGATCAGCCAATGCACAGACCGCATACGGAAGGATAACCATCAAGGTTGATAATTTAATAATCCAGGTAAACGCACTAACCAAATCATCGGTGTAATTCATTGCCACGAAGAAGGCAGCAAGTAACGACGCGGTAATCAAACCGGTGGTCGGCACGCCTCGCTTATTAAGCTTGGCAAATGAAGCCGGGAAGATGCCATCTTTCGCAAGAGCCAAGGTCATTTGGCCACTAAATAATATCAGTGCATTGAGTGCACCAGCGATCGCCACCAGCGCCCCAAGACCAATTAACCAAGCGCCAACGGGACCAAAGAGAATAAGTGCTGCATCGGTGAACGGCGAGGTAGAGACCGCCAACTGTTCGGCCGGAATTAATAGTTGAACGCCGTAAGTCGCTAGAATGTAAACCGCCGTGGCCGTTAGTGTACCGGCAACCAAAGCAATGGGAATGGTGCGCTTGGCATTGATGGTATCTTCGGCCGGAATAGTAGCGGATTCTACGCCAATAAAGGCCCACATAATAAGCAAAGCCATTGAAGACAGCATGGCGACGGAAGACTGATTATCCGGATTGAGCGGCTCAACGGCATGCCAATCGCCCATACTAAAGCCCACAAATCCTACCAACACCAAGGGCACTAACTTCAGAAGTGTGGTAACCAGCTGCACCACGCTTGCGGATTCAACACCCCGGCAATTAACGAAACACAGTACCGCAATAATCCCCAGCGCTACGGCGAGTTGCCCGAAGGCACCAAGATTCCCGCCTGCTAAGGTATCGGTATAGCCAGCAAACGCAATCGCCACGGCCGACACACCACTCCACAGTGATATCCAATACCCAAATGCAATAAGGAAACCAACGAAGGGCCCAAAGGCCTCTCTAGTATAAGCGTAAGGACCACCCACCTTTGGATAATGGCTCGCTAGGGATGCCAGTGATAGCGCTATAAAGAGCGTTCCGGCGCCGGCAAACATCCAACCCCAGAGACTGTTAGCGCCATAGGGAGCAAGTACCGCGGGCAGAAGAAACACACCTGATCCTACCATCGTACCCACTACTAGCGCCCACGAACGCCAAACACCCACGGATTTCGTCATCTACCCTACCCCTGAAAAAATAGTATTGGCTGCGATTATAGAGTCATTTTAGAAAATATCATCTACGCTGTGTTAACCAGTAGCAATTCAACTTAATTAGGACAACCGTATGCGTAAGGTAACACTCAACTTTATCGGTGATCGATCCGAAACCATGGCCGAGGCATTTTATACCTGGTTATTAGATGGCGGGCTGGAGGATACATTAATTGAAGGACTGTCAACGGATGAATTAGAGCTCGACGGCGTCATCGATTTCGACAATCAAAATCTAGAGGTCGTGCTCGCTAGCTATCTTGTTGAAGACCCTTCAGCCGAAGATGATGAACTGGATGATGACGACGACTAGCATCGCCTAAAGCTAAAAAGCCGTTCATCTCTGAACGGCTTTCTGATTTCCTACTGCTCACCTATTTCTAACTTATAGTCTAGAACCTATCGTCTAAAACTTATCGTTTAGAACTTATAGTCTACGCCCAGCGTAAATGAACGAGGCATATTTGCCCGAGCTCCGTAAGGGCTGCGCGAGACGATGGTCCGCTCATCCAACAGATTATCGACATTCAAATAGAGGTCGGCTCTATCCGTGAGTGCATAGTGCGCCGAGGCGTCAAGCGAAAGCTGATCGTCAGTCTTCGAGAATGTATCCCCAGTTCGATTACACCCGGTCACAACGCATGAACCTTCTACATATGAAGCGCGTAGGTATCCGGATAGGCCTGTGGCACCATCAATCAATCCAATCGTAGCTGAAAGTTGGTTAGCTGGAATATAAGCCCACTCGTCACCGCTGACGTCGGTGGCGCCGTTCACGCCTTCAGTTACTTCAGCTTGAGTGTAGGTATAGGCAACGCCGATTGGCATGCTAAGACGGCTAAACTGTGCCGTAGTATCAGCACGGAGTTCTAGACCGATGACCTCTGACTCGCCCAAACTTAGCGCTCCCTGAGTGTCGCCATTATCACATGGATACGCATTCGAACAGTATTGCACGGTATTCGCATAGTCACTATAGAATCCGATCATCGAGATTTCAGTGGCCGCCGCAGTCCAGCGAGCGCCTAACTCATAGTTGGTTGAGGTCTCGGGTGCATCGGGCTTCTTCGATCCTCCCGATATGGGCGTCATACCCTGCTGAACGCCACCTAAGACAGTCCAAGCATCGCTGAGCTTATAGCTAGCCGAAGTACCAAATAACCATTCATTAGCGTCATTCGTAGTCTTTGCTGGGGTGTTCACTCGGTCGTTATCACCAAAGGTACGACGACTCACATCCATATCTTCGTTACGAATAGACACATTGACTTTTAAAGCTTCACTGACTTGAATGTCGTCAATTAACCAGAAAGCGAGCGCGTCAGCCGTCTCAATGCGGTTATTCGAACCCGTTACATTGCCTGCGGTGGAATCGACAAAAATAAGTTCGCCATTCACCTGCGCAAAGCTCTCAACAGGCTGGAAGCGATCCATTTCGTCGCGGTGATCACGAACCCCAATACGCACATCGTGTTGCGTTCCGCCGAGTTCGAACTTCCCGTTAACCACCAACTGAACACCTTCGGACACATAGGCACGGTTATTGTGCTTAATATCAATATCGGCCACATCAGCCGAGCCATCCAACCACGATTGATATAGTGCGGCGTCCGTTCCGTTTGTGTTAATGGTGCCTATTATGGAGCTACCCGATACACCGTTGATTTTATCCACCTTGAACCAATCACGCTGAAACTCATTACGGTATGCCAGTGCACTAACGCTGAAAGCAGGTGAAAGACGAAGCTGATAGTTTACTGAGTAGCTATCACGACTATTATCCATCTCATCCAACTCGGTCAGCCCATAGCGACGGTCGGCATCCTGGTTGAAGTCGGCGTCAGTGAGACCAAAGTAAGACATATTCGAAGTCTCTTCAGCGTACTGATACTTCACGTCAAGCTGATGATATAACCGACCCGGGACATTATCACTGTGTACACGGAACTTAGCGGTGACGTCGTTCTTATCAAAGCCAGTATCTTGGGCACTGCGATCAATATCCTGAAAACCTCCAGACTGGAAGTTTTGCGCTTCAATCATCCACCCAACATTGGCACCGTGACCACCCACGTTGGCTAATGCGCGGTAAGTATCAAATGAACCCGCCTCAACATTCGCTCTGGCCTCAAAGCCCGCTTCAGGAATCTGAGCCGATACGAGGTTCAGTACACCACCGATGGTAGCTGGGCCATACTCTAGAATTGGCGATCCCTTAAGTACTTCTACGCCTACCATTCGGCTTGTTGTAGGAAAGTAATAGGCTTCTGGATTGGAGTAAGGGGCTGGCGCGACCAACACGCCATCTTCAAGAATCGTTACCTTACTGCTGCGAGAGGTGCCGGTTCCCCGAATGCCAATATTAGGGCGTAATCCCCAGCCTTCTTCCGCGGCAACATAGACGCCGGGCGCATCCAGCAAAATCTTGTTAATGTCTCGACTGTGGAAGACTTCCAAATCTGTTTCATCTAGGACAATAGCTGAGGCCGAAATCTCTTTAGCTCGATCCTGCTGACCAATAACCGTAGTTTCTTCTAAGTACAAATTAGCACTTTGAAGGTCCGGCGCGGCATTAACCATACCGGTTGTTGCTAATAAACTAATCGCTAAACTTAGTTGATTACGTACTAACATAAAGGCTGCGTTCTCTAAGGTTGTTTAAATGAATTCCTCAAGTTGCGCAAATGATAATGATTATCAAAAACAAACGCAAGTGATAATAGTTATCATCTGCAAATTATCGTTACTATTTGCTTTTACCCTGCTATCAGCATGCTCTGAACCCCCTTCTCGCCATGACCAATGGGCGAACTACCTTGAGCGTTTAAGCACAGTGTTAAGTCAAATACCCGCGGAAATCGTTAGCGTGCCTCCCTCACCAACGTGGTCATCAAACAAACCTGAAAGCATTGCAACAGCGCCACCATCCATTAGCCTCGTTGAATTCTGGCAGCTTAAGCCCTGCGCACTCCACCAAACCATTGCCCTGCGCAACTCAAACCTCGGAAAATTCCAACAACCCTCGCAACAATTGCTCTACGAGTTGACCGTCATTGAACAAACCCCCACCTGTATAGCCATTATTGAAGCTGAACATGCCGAACTCGCCAATCAGCTCGCACAGCTGCGCACCGCAAAGATCAACACACTGCCAAGCACTATCTACCAAGCAACGCTCAACGGGCCAGAGTGGTCCCGGCTCCACAGTAATCTCCAACCGCAGCCGACTAACATTAGCTCGGGACTAGCCGGCTTACGGCAACTAGGTGGGCTGGTAGAGCGCTGGAGTTCAGGTGACTACTCGCCGTCGCGCCTTCATCTTGAAGAGCGATTCGGCCAGATATACCACTCCAACGCAGCCAGCTATCTTTTTCGGTACGCTCGGCAAGAATTGGCCTTCTACTTATCAGCCAATCAAATATTACTTCGCCAGCTCAACACTGGCCCACTTTGCTTTCAGCCCTCGCCCACTCGAAAGGCGCGAAGGTTTCATGGATTAGTGGTCAACTACTTCAACACGAATATTCAACAGCCTGGTAGCGAAACGCTGCAACAATGGCGGCAACTTAATGACGCTTTAACCCGAATAGAAACTCCACTGTTACCGTACCTATCAATACAGCAGCGTCGCTACATTGAAAACCGCCATGCGCTGCAAGGTACTTTAATTACCGCGCAACGAGCGCACGCAAAACTGATTAGCGAGCTACTTTCTCAGTGCGGATTAGCCGTTAACTCAGCGTAATCAAGGGAACCGAAAGCAGCGCAACGAGGAGTTAATCCGTTGATCACCAACCTCAGTGGGTTGCGACTGAGCAATTCAAGCGTTATGATTGCGCCGTTGATTGCAAGCTCAATCAACTACCTAAGGGGTGGCTCAGCCTGAGATGTCTTAGACAAACCCTTTGAACCTGATCCGGGTGATACCGGCGTAGGAATAGGTCTCTCTTTTTGCGTTATCCTTCTATACGTCTACCCCGGTTTTCTATCTGTTATATTGGAGAAAACCATGAATTCTGCTCGAAACACGCTTGCCGTTGCTATGTTATCCATTGCCGCTGCGCCGTCTGCTCTGTCACAAGCTATTGAAGAAATTGTGGTCACAGCGAACCACTCCGATCGCTTACTCAGTAATTCGGAAGCATCTACTTCGGTCGTCAGCGCTGAGGAAATCAACCAGCGCCAAGCCACCAACTTAGCTGAAGCCGTTAGTAGCCTCGCCAACGTAAACTTTGCTTCCGGCGGTTCGAACCCCCGTTTCTTTCAGATTCGAGGTATCGGTGCTAGGTCACAATTCGTTGAGCCACTTAACCCATCTGTTGGGCTAGTTGTAGATGGTATTGAAATGAGCGGTTTAGCAGCCGGCGCAAATCTTATTGATACTCAGCAAGTAGAGGTACTTCGTGGACCGCAGGGCACATTCCACGGAGCCAATGCCTTAGCCGGCCTGATTTATGTAGCAGGTAATCGAGCCCAGCAAACGTCGTCATTCGCGCTGGAGCTCGGCGCGTCACGCTTCAACACCCGAGAAATCGGTGTAACCGCCAACGCGCCGATCAATGAAGCGCTAGCCGTGCGCATTGCCGCGAAGCGTCTTACCAGTGACGGTTTCTATTTTAATAGCTATGTGATTGACGAAACCCAGAACCGAGAAGAACACAGCCTTCGTCTCGCCATAGACTACACCCCGTCAACGGACTCTGAATACCGACTGACCGCCTACTACCTTGATATGGACAACGGCTACGACACCTTCAACTTCGATAATGATTACACCACTCAATCGGATCAGCCGGGTGTAGATCAGCAGGAAACTGTGGCGGCATCGTTGGCGGCAACTCATCGTGGACTTAGTCAAGTCAACATTGAGTGGAACCTGGCGGTACAGCAGTCAGATCTACTCTATGCTTACGATGAGGACTGGTCATACGTTGGTTTTCATCCTTGGGAATACTCGAGTTACGATGCCTACTTCCGAGACGCTAACTCCTATAATGGCACCGTACGAATTCGTGCCAAGGACGATGCCCCTCTAGATTGGACGATTGGCCTATACACTGCTCAACGTGGCACCGACCTACGCCGTGAATACACCTATCTCGCAGGCCCCTTTTCATCCAGTTTCGACGCCTCAACCCATGCACTATTTGGTGAAGCAACGGTTTCAATAAATGACTATTCTCGCTTACTAGCGGGTGCTCGCGTAGAGCAATGGGACGCCGACTATCGCGATTCAGATGGTATCTCCAGCGCCCCGTCAGAAACCATGTGGGGTGGTAAACTATCCTACGAATGGCTGCTATCGGATACCCATCGATTTTACGGTTTGGTATCACGTGGTTACAAAGCTGGCGGCTTCAACAGTAGCACTGAGCTCCCCGTGGCACTGCGTAGTTACGAAACCGAGACACTCTGGAATACCGAACTGGGCGTAATTGCTAACGGCGAGCAGTTTGATTATCGCATCGGCATCTTTCGCCAAGATCGTGAAGATGTTCAGATTAAGGCATCTCGCTTGATATCTCGCCCCGATGGCAGCACCCAGTTCGTAGATTACACCGCGAATTCGGCCGAAGGCGTTAGTTATGGTATTGAAGCAGACACACAATGGCGCATCAATCAATCCCTAGCGCTTCAGGCCAATATCGGGCTACTACACACTGAACTAAACGATAGTAGTTCTGGTTTAAGCGATCGCGAATCTGCACACGCGCCAAGCTATAGCGCTACGGTAGACTTGGACTATCAATTGTCAACAACACTTAGCGGTAGAGTTGGTATCGAAGCGAAGGATTCCTTCTACTTTTCTACCCGTCATGAGGCGCAATCGGAGAACTACGTTTTACTGAATGCCAGCTTAAACTGGTCGCTAAGCAACTGGGAACTGCAGCTTTGGGCTAAGAACTTAACCGATGAAGTAACGCAAACACGTGGCTTTGGAAGTTTTGGCAACAATCCAGCTAACGGCTACGTGACAGAGACCTACGTTCAACTGGGTGCGCCTCGCCAAATTGGCATCAGCGCGACAGCTAACTGGTAACCAGTAGCTGGCCGTCACGTTGTAGCAGACGAGAGCAGCTCGCTCTCGTTTGTTACAGTGATCTGAGGGCTTTGTCGCATTGGATAACAGCTGACTAAGTGACACTTAAGCTTAAACCCAGACCTCAACCCAGACCTCAACCCAGACCTCAACCCAGACCTCACCCGATAACTTGTACCAGAATTAAGTTCACGGTTGCAGTGTTGCCGCTTTATGATGGGAAGATATCGATGAGTCCTAGCGGCTAATCGTCACTTTTATCCGCTTTGGTAAAAATAGTGCCAAACTTTTGGTAGCACTGGAAACTGGCCAAGGCGACAAACACCTGACCCATTGACGAGTAAAAATAATGACTGTTTGGAATGCCATTAATGAGTAGCTGAACCACATACATCGCTACCACTGTTCCTAGCACCCAATAGCTCACCTCGTTCCGCCAGGCCGAATTAAACGGCTCCAACGCTAAGATCTTGGCCTTACAGTGTGGACAGACTAATCGCTTCCGCTGACCTTTTGACTCGTGGTTGAGCGCCATTCCATCCAGACGGAAATGAGTCGTGCAAGCTCCACATAAGTAACGCATCAGCGGCCTCTTCTTTAATCAGGGTCAGTAAATTAACTATAACGCAGCATCGGGTGTTTTTCTTCGTTTTTTCATGCGCAAAAACCCCTAGTCCAACCACTCTATATGCTCATTATGAGGCAGCCATGCTGGACGCCTATCATCGTAGATGGCAGCAGTTGGTTGCCAGAGCTCAACTTCATCAATGACCCCCAGAGGAATGATGGTTTGCTGCTCAAGCGCTTCATGGCGATAACGAACTGTACTGCCGCAGTCTGGACAAAAATCAAAAACGATCTCCGAACCCGAGCTGGTGATGCGTTTGTAGGCCTGAGTGTTAGCACTAAGGCGGATATCTGAAGATAAAAAGCGTGCTTGAGCGGCCACCACCGAACCGGTACGCTTCCTGCAGCTCATGCAGTAGCAAAGGGATACACGCTGCGGATCGGCAAGTATTTCACCTTGGCACGCTCCGCAACTGCAGCGAAAGCTCAGCTTAGACATCTATAAAGCTGACACAACCCGTTTCCAACGAATACTCAGCGCCAACAATAGTGAGTCGGCCGTCGGCGAGTAACTGTTTGATGATATCCGAGCCCTGCTTTAAGTTCTGAACCGACGCCAAAATGTTGGCTCGAACCGCCTCATCCAAGCGCGCATCCGGTGCGAGGCTATGATCACAATCAATCACCGCCGGACGAATCCGTTCAACAATAGACTTTAGGTTATCACTGCGTTCAGATGACGGATTGTCCAGAGCTTGAAGCGTGGCTTCAACGGCGCCACAATTAGAGTGACCCATCACTACCACTAATGGCGTGCCAAACATCTCAGCAGCGTACTCAATACTGCCAATCTGTGACGGTGCAACAATGTTCCCCGCAACGCGGATAACGAACAGATCACCTAAGCCCTGGTTAAAGATAATTTCCGCCGGTACTCTTGAATCAGAACACCCCAAAATGATGGCGAAAGGGAATTGCCCTGCGACTAGTTCAAGTCTTCGTTCGATACTTGCTTTACCCACAGAACGACGCTCGGCAACAAATGACGTGTTGCCAGCCTTAAGACGATCAAGGCCTTGTTTGGCGGTTATCATATGCTCTCAACTACTCCAAATTCTATTTTATTATTATGGTACTTTTGCTAAATCCTAGGACTTATGACCAATTAGTCACAATATTAACACAGACTTTCGATTTCTAGGCACTATAACTTTCTAAAATGAGTTCAAGTCGAAGAATATGACAGGATACTTGTTCATAATCGCAGCAATTAGGCGTACTTTACTAGGCCAACTAGATTAGCTATCGTCGTTCAATAAGCCAACGTCCGCGGACACCAAAGAGTGGTAGCATTGCTGCTAACGCGCCGGATAAGAGCGTGGCCCACCAATCTACCAAACCACTGGCAAAACCCACTGCAATCAGAACGCTCAACAACATAACCAGCAACAAACGCCGAAACAGCACTCGTTTAAGCGGCAAGAAGCTAAGGTCGAAGCCATCAACTTCGCGGCCATTAGCCGTCAACACCGCGGTGATGGCATTGCTTCTATCTGAACACGAAGCGGTACAAATCATAAACTCCACTTCGTCTACTACAAACCGCAAGCTGCGGGGAGCCTCGCTCACCACCGTATGTTCAACAAGCTTGTTATCTACCCGAATAACCTCGGCGCCTGACAGCGCCGCGGCAGAATAACTAACTTGATGGGTTTGATGTTGAAATACAATTCGCATGCCCTTCCATGGCGAAAACGAAACGGCATGTTGAGGCATCGTTACTTACCAAATAACTTCTTAGCGTTGGCTAGGACTAATGCAAGCACGTAAACGACTACCAGCTGCAACGCTAAGCGCTCCCAGTTGATATGTTCATAGGCGTGCACACCGGCTTGGCTTTCCCAGATAAAGTAATAGCTTTCGATCCCCAATGCCGAAACTGGCACATAAATAAAACACGCGATGGTGCCGACAATAGCAATAAGCCTAGCAAGATGAGACATCAATTATTCCTCTTCAGTGGTGATTGTCTTATAAATTAACGCACCTGCTAACGCTCCTACAAGGGGAGCTAGCCAAAAAACCCACATTTGTAGCATTGCCCAGTCACCCACATAGACTCCCACACCCAGGCTTCGAGCCGGATTCACCGAAGTGTTGCTCACGGGAATACTGATGAGGTGAATTAGCGTGAGACACAAGCCAATGGCTAGCGGTGCAAAACCTGCAGGCGCTTTTTTATCGGTACTGCCAAGAATCACTAACAAAAACATGGCTGTTAATACGGTTTCGGCCACAATAACGGCCGAGAGACTATAGCCTCCCGGCGAATGCGCTTCATAGCCATTTGCGGCGAAGCCATTGCTCACATCAAAGCCCGCTGCACCTGAGGCGATAACGTAGAGCACTCCACCAGCAGTGATCGCTCCGAGGCATTGAGAAGCGATATAGGGCAGAAGTTGTTTTCGCTCGAACCTACCCGCAGCCCATAGGCCGAAGGATACGGCTGGATTAAGATGACACCCTGAAATAGGGCCAATCGCATAAGCCATGGTCACAACCGTTAAGCCAAAGGCCAGAGACACCCCAAGCAAGCCAATGCCCACTTCAGGAAAACTCGCTGCCAGGACCGCCGAACCGCAGCCACCAAGCACTAACCAGAAGGTACCCCAGAACTCCGCCATGATCGCTTTCATATACCATTACCTTTGTTGTCTAGTTAACTGAAGTATATCTAGGAATTCTAGATTGGCACGGTAAAGCAAAATTTAGCTCAAATCACTGGGGCTATTTGCTACCTCTACGCAGCGCTGCGCTAAGTTCACGGTCTAGTGAATTCGCAAATTCACGTGTATCAGCGGCGCTAAATGCCTTGGGCCCACCCGTATCAACACCACTTGATCTGAGTTCATCCATAAAGTTTCGCATCGATAAACGTGCGCTGATATTCGCCTTAGTCAACTTCTCGCCCCGGAAATTCAATACCATTGCGCCTTTTTCGATGGCCTCCGCAGAGAGGGGAATATCATTGGTAATTACCATATCACCCTGCTCGCAGCGCGCCACAATCTCGTTATCCGCTTCATCAAAGCCGCTTGCTACCAGAAGGCGTTCAATAAACGGAGATCGAGGAATCTCGAAGGCGTGATTAGAGACCACGGTTAACGGTAGCTCAACGCGCTGAACAGCACGGTAAAGCGTTTCTTTTACGGGACGTGGCGAAGCATCCGCATCGAGCCAAATTTTCATCGTTACGCAAACTCTCTAATATAAGCGCGATAAACCGTATCGAGCTCGTAACCACGAGTCTCGTAGAGCTTAATTGCAGTAGTATTTGAATGGTTAGTTTCCAACTGAATTCGACAGGCGCCCCGCTCTTTGGCAAATTCTTCCGCAGCGGTCATTAACTTAGACGCCACGCTTAGTCTGCGCGCTGACGCATCCACGTAGAGATCATAGAGAATATAAATCGGCATCAAGGCTAACGAACAATAGCTGGCGTAAAGGAGCGTAAACCCTACTATACGGCCCTCATGTTCCGCAGCAAAGACATGACATTCATCCGCAGCTAAGCGTTCGTAAAGATAGGAAGTCGCCGCAGCTATATCGCTTTGGCATTGATAAAACTGACGATAGCTATCAAACAGTGGTGCGATGAGAGGTACATCGCCTAATCCTGCAGCATATATTCGCATTTTACACCTTGTAAGCACCATTGGTTAACGAGGGTTCTACCTCAGTAACCGCTTTGTTTAAGCCATCATACAAGGAAAAGGCGCGGCAACGAAACGCTAAGCGCGTAATTAACGCGCCCAGAATGGTTCGTAGCTAGTCGCTAAGTTATGGTTACCGCGCTAAGCGGCAGCACCTAGCGTAGAACGGAGCTTAAGAAAGCTTACCCAGTTCGATCAATTTATCGGCGATCACAGAAAACTCGGGTTTGTTCGCTCGAATCTCTTGCGCAGACAGGCCATCAATTTCATGGGGAAAAACCAACCACTCATTCGACTCATGGATATAGTATTCTGGGGTACGCTCGGTCTGATTATTCGAGGGTTTAAAATAAGGCGTCGCGATGCGAATCTCTGGCGTATTTTTCTTACAGGCTTTTTGCAAATCGATGATAGTCTGCTGAATGCTCAATCCCGAGTCATAGACATCGTCAACAATCAACAGCGAGTCTTCAGACTCAAGTCGCTTAATCAGGTAGGTAAGACCATGCACCTTCACGGTACGGCTTCGTTCGCCAATCCCAGTATAGGAAGAGGTTCGAATTGCAATATGATCGGACTCAACGCCTAACACATCTAGCACCTCTTGAACCATGATACCCACTGGTGCGCCACCTCGCCAAACACCTACAATGTAGTCCGGTCGAAAGCCGCTCTCGAAAATCTGTAAAGCGAGCTTAGCGGAATCTTCGAGTAGTTCTTGCGCTGAGATGTATACTTTTTCCATTTAGATGCCCTGTGGGTGCTAGTTGCGAATACGGTAAGTGTATCAGAGGGCCAGTGCGTCGATGAAAAAATTAAGCTAATCAAACGTCAACGGCTGATGTCCTCGTTCCATTACCAGTATAACTTCACCAAGGGTCAGCCCAAACTTAGAAATTTCACTTACGTTGATAACTCGGTCGTTATCAATCGCATAGATCCAATCATCGAAACGGACTTCGTAGCTGGAATCACCCACATCAAGCAGGATGTTATAGTTCAAGGTTAATTCTGGACCTGAAACACGAAGTATCGCGGTACTCAAAGTGTCATTGGCAGTGCCGCTAAAATTGCCATCACCATCTTTAACAAAGGTCCAAACACGCTGCGCTCGCTCTCCATCATCGTAGAGAAACTGTTCATCGAGCGTCCCTACGCCCTCCTCCCAAGTCCCCAGTAGATTTACCTTAAATCGTCGCATTAACTCACCACCTCGGCTGCGGACAATTCCGTAGGCGTGAAGTTCGCCGTTGAAGAATCCTTCAATATCAAAACGCGGTTCGAGGTGATCATAATTCGCCGGCGTACACGATCCTAAGGCAAACACTGCCACTGCCACTACGGCCAGACGCTGACAAAGAACTTTAATCATGGCGAAACCTCACCGCGTAGCTCCGCACCAAGCTCAGGGTACTGGGCTTCTTCTGCCAACCAGATTGCCGAAAACTGCTGACTAAACTCTTGATCCATTACTACTCCCGTGTGCTGCTCGTTGTGGTGAAAGATGGCATGACCACTTTCATCAATCATGAGTTCAAAGGTATCTCCCTCCTGAATATCTCGATATACAGCAGTCAACTCTGTAAGCCAGTTTGAACGCTGTTGGGCACTGACGCCCAAGTGCTTCCAAGAGTCTTCAGTGGCCGCTAATAAATCGGACTTGCTAATATCGATGAGATAGTTGAGACGCAGACAGAGCGGTTCTCCTCGCCGATAAGTTCCCGCTGGTGTCCGCAATTCCGCCCGATAGATATCAAACCATAGCTTCGTGAGCTCTGTTTCGCCTACTTTGGCCCACTGTTTACAGCTCGCTTCGGCGCTAAACGGCGCCAAAAAGATGATTACTGCGATAATCTTAAGAATATTCATGACTTTATCTGCCTAGAGTGAGAGGTCAGTAAATGAGGAAATAACCAGCCGAAGAACGCCCAAACTAGTCCCAAGATCAGTACGCTAACTTCCAGCCCATGCGGCAGGCTATAGGCACCGGCCTTGAAAGCTACCCAATAGGAAAATGGGCCCGAGATCCCAAAGGCAACCACAGTGATGACAACAGGCTTTTCGACAAGCCAAGCCAAGCTACTATGAAGCGTTGCTGAAAAGCAGAACCACAGAACCACCAACCAATAGGGAATTAATCGCAGATCCTCGCTACCCCCTGCGAAACTAAACAGGCCCAAAGCGGTGAGGCTCTGATCAATAGCGCAGCCTATGAGTGCCAGCACAAGCACAGACCGCAGCTGGTTGCGGATGCTTATGAACGTGAGCCCTAAGAGGGCCAAACCAGGTCCCAGCCAGGGTAGCGCCTGATGGCCGAATACCAAACTTGCCCAGGTAGCGTTAAACCACGCTAACTCGGCGAACCAAGCAACGCGGTGGGTAGCTTGTAATGGTGGTGACGTCATCTTAAAACCCAGTTGTCGTTATCTTGGGCTTGGTTACGACCAATAGCGGCAGTTGGATTGCTTTTTTCGATGTGAAGAACCGAGAACCACTTACTACTCTGCACGCATTTAACCTACCAACGACCACAGCGGTAATTCCGCGAAGAATAATCATCCGTCACGGCCAAAAAAGGCCTTGATTGATTGAAAACTTGATATCTAAGTGGACTGATCTTTAATTAGATTTGCGGTATCGGGGGGAAAGACCAGTTAATCTGAAAACAACATTTCGATAACACCTGCCATTAAGAGTGAACTAACATGTATACGCGGTCGACATAAACATGAACAAACAACAATGGGACAGTTTTGATCACTCCCTGTTGAGCTCTGTCCTAACGATTCAACAGTCCTTTATCGGTCAACTTGACCTCAAATCAGCCTTTTCTCGGATCCTTTCTGAGCTACTGACCTTAACCGGAAGCGATTATGGTTTCATTGGCGAAATTCACCACGATCCATCACCCTACATGATCGCGCATGCACTCACGGACGTGAGCTGGGATAGCGACAGTAAAGCCTTCTACGAACAACAGATGGCTAAAGGCTTTGAATTTCGGAACCTGAACACGCTTTTCGGTGTATCGCTCATCACGCAGGAACTAGTTATCTCCAATGATCCAGCTGCTGACCCTCGCAGCGGCGGCTTACCCAGAGGACATCCGAGGATGGCTTCATATCTCGGTCTACCTATTATTCATGACGGAAAAATGCTTGGCCTAATTGGGTTAGCCAATCGGCCTGGCGGATATACTAGTCAACTCGCTGCTCTTCTCGAACCGATTACATTCACTTGCGCTACCATGGTGAATGCTTTCCGTCAGCAGCAGCAGAAACAGCAGATTGAAGCCGAGCTCCTTGCCAATAATCAGCTACTCGATGCAATTCTACTAAATGTGCGAGATGGCATCGTTTTAGCTGATTACCAAGGTGTAATCGAAATTGCCAATGCCGCCGCCGCAGAGCTATTGTGCACAGACGCTGAAGCACTGACAGACAGCCATCTTCAAGACTATCTAAATGCGGAAGGTAGTAGGCTATTCGCTGCTAAATTAAAACGCTTTTTGCTCACCGGAGATAGCGATGAATTTTCATCCCATATTAATATCCAACCTAAACACAGATCAAAAGGCAGCCCTCAGTTTCTAGAATTGGGAGTGAGTGAGCTTAAACTCGCTAATCGAAAACTATTTGTCATTAACTTACACGATGTGTCTGCTCGGAGAGAGCAGGAGAGTAAACTCGAGCAAGCGAACATATCTCTGAGGGAGCTTGCTGAGACGGATGATCTAACCGAATTATCCAACCGACGAGCTTTTGACTCCTTACTTGAAGACAACTTTAGCAAGTGCAAGCGCCTTGATCTGCCATTAATGATGGCCATTGTAGACATCGACCATTTCAAGGAGTACAACGATCACTATGGGCACCCTCAAGGGGACGAAGCCTTGCGTTCATTGGCGAAAATATTTAAATCTAAACTCAAACGATGTGTGGATAGCTGTGCCCGTGTCGGTGGCGAAGAGTTTGCAATTTTAGTTGCAGGAGGAAATAGAGACGACTTCAATGGTTTGCTAAAATCCGTTAACAAAGCGCTCACGAAGCTTGCAATCGAACATCGTGCTAGCCCCTTTAATAAGCTAACAATATCAATTGGCTGCTCCGAGCTTACGAGGAAAATGACTGCGCCAGCAGAACTTTATCAGGCGGCAGATAACGCACTCTATGAGGCTAAAAACGCCGGCAGGAATCAGCGTATTTGGCACCCCACCAACGCAACGAATTAGTTGCCCTCTTCGCGTTACGAGTCGGTAGGGCGTTAATTCTCTTACAACGGTTTCAACGCTCGCTCCTGTTCCACCCAGATGAGCTCAGATAGGTCAAATCCTGCCTGAACGGCAAACGCCTCAAAACGCTGACGTTCTTGCGCAGTAATAATTGGGGTTCTCGATAACAGCCATAGATAATCACGATTGAACCCCGTTACCACCGAATACTGATAATCGTCATCTAGGCTTAGCACCACATAACTCGCGTAGAATGGACGAAAAAAGCTGACTTTTAAGTGCCCTGTCTCTGGGTCATCCACAAAATAGGCAACCCCCTCCGCCTGAGACCAAGTGTTGTCTTCTACGTTAAAGCCCCGATTCAACACTCGTACCGAACCATCTTCGTTAACTTGATATTCAGCGGTGACATCTACTAGTCCTCGTTCAAAGGAATGATCCAAACGGGCGATTTCAAACCAGGTGCCGCTGTATCGCTGGAGGGAGAAATTACTAACTGGAGACAACCCCTCGGGCACCCCCGTACAGGCGGTCACCAAGAATAGCAAAACAATGATCTTAAGTTTTTTAACTACTTTCATAACGATTCCTTAGGGACCCAGATATACCCGTCATCAACATTCCCGAAGCAGTAGTGCATTCGCCTGAAATGATAGCATCCTGCTACCAAACCACAGATAATCGCATCTAATGCGTCTTCGTTAATTTTTAAAGACTTTCCTTTAAGGCACTCAATACGCTTCGATTCGAAGAGGTACTCAACGGATTTAGCGACCACGAACTTACCGCCAGATACCCACTCGTTTAGTAGTTCAACGAGCGCGATCTGTCCGGCTCGGCGGTGATCCACCGTACCACGTTTATAGGCCAATCGTCGCTCAAGCTGGAACCACTCGATG
Source organism: Umboniibacter marinipuniceus (assembly GCF_003688415.1). NCBI lineage: Bacteria > Pseudomonadati > Pseudomonadota > Gammaproteobacteria > Cellvibrionales > Cellvibrionaceae > Umboniibacter > Umboniibacter marinipuniceus. The sequence goes on along the minus strand of NZ_REFJ01000002.1, from coordinate 45,263 downwards.
AGGGTAGGATGCGGATAGCACTCAATTTGCCAACGCTCTTCGGCCAAATGCTCAAACCCTTGCTGGCGAAGTAAATAGCTAAAGTGACCAATCTCCTGGCGAGGATATAAGTTTAGATTGGAGGGATGACATCCGGCGTATTTTGCGCGGTACACTCGGTTCAGCTCTCGTTCACACTTGCGCATTCCCGTTTGATTTTTAACCACCAGCGGCGCATCAATCGCTAGCCCTGCTGGCTGCCATTCGTCAATTTTAGCTAGGACGTCAAAGGAACCGATAATAGTCGGAATCACCTCGCACAGCGTTAAGACACCGTGGCTAGCGTCCATTAGTGCTAACGCACTATTATTCTTCTCCAGTCTCCAAGCAAGATCCGCACCCACTAAGCGCGTCATTAGCCCAGTTTCGCGCCATTGTTAAGCGCGCGCTCTGGAACTGCTAACACCACATCGCCGTTTTGATCATAAAAACCCGTGACCAAGCACTCACTGCGAATTGGACCAATCTGCTTCGGTGGAAAGTTCACGACCGCTAGTACCTGCTTACCAATCAGTTCGTTTAAATCATAATGCACGGTGATTTGAGCGCTGGACTTTTTAATGCCGAGCTCATCGCCGAAATCGACCCATAGAAGGTAAGCGGGCCTTAGCGCCTGCTCAAAAATCTTCGCATCGACAATGGTTCCTGCGCGCAAATCGATCTTACTAAAATCTTCCCAGCTAATCGTCATATCGCATCCTCCGGATGGGTAGAACCACATTGCCAGCAAGCGCCGAATGCAAAGCCGTTGTACTCTTTGCATTCTGGGCAAACCCAGTCCTCGCCCGTTTGCTTTAACTCTTGATCAACAAACCGCAACGCACGCTGAAAATCTATATCGTCCACCACTAACTGCGGCCATGAATCAACGAAAGCCAGTTCTCCTGCAGCACCCGCTGCATACTGATTCCGCACTTCGGAAGGAACCTGTCGTAACTCAAGGACATTCGCCATCTGTTGGACCATCGCCAGAATCGGGTGGGTATAAACTTGCTTCATGCTGACGTTCTCGCGTCCTTAAACCTAACTAAAAGCGGGAATTGACTTAGCGCTACTACCCAGTCCACATTGAACCTACTAGGCCCAGCATGAAGCCAAGGACCGCCCCCATGGGCGGCAGCCAATGCGTTTCCAAACGGACCTTCGGGGCGATGTCTTGGAATACTGAATAGAGTATTCCCCCCGATGCTACCAGCATAATTCCGGAAACCCATTGCGGATAGTCTGTTAAGTATAAATAGCCAATTGACCCTGCAATGGGGCCCAGTAGAGACATCGCTATGAAGATCAGAATAATCTTAGCGCCGCGGACCACCGCATCACTACGAAGTTCTAAGTAGGCATTAAAACCCTCTGGCAGGTTCTGTAAACCGATAAGCAAAGCAAGCAAAAACGCGTTCTCTGACCCAGTTGCGAACGCCGCACCCAGTGCTACTGACTCAGGAATAAAGTCAGCTAACATAGCCGCCAACTGACTAGCTGGCGTATTAGAGCGTGCCAGCCAGATATCAAGAGCCATGAATAGCAGCCCTCCTAGTACCAGCAGCCCCGCTGCGCTGAACGGTCCAAAACCAACCACTCCCTCTGGTACTAACACCAGCGCTATCGCCGAGAGTAACGCCCCGCCACCAAACGCCATAATCGTATGCCGCAATTCATTCTTCGAACTCACCGCAGAAAAGGAGCTTATGAAGGCGCCTAGGGGCATCGCTAAGCCAGCGAGGAGCGTCGAAAGTATTACCAATAGTAAATGTTCTGTCATAGGTGGGATCCATGTGCAGCTACGTGGTCAACATCGGTATATTTGTTCAGCAGAACTCATTAGTCTATAGTCTAGACTAATAGTGGATCAATCAGCAGTATTAAATTTATATGCCACGGTGAGCCAATGATAAATAATAACCGCGTAGCCAATACTTCTTTAGAACGAATTTATCCCAGACAGATGGACCCAAACAAAGCCGCTGATCGCGACTCAATTGAGCTACATCAACAACGATATGAGTACGCGGTAAAACAGCTGTCTGGTGAACGAATCTTAGACCTTGCTTGCGGCTGTGGCTACGGCACGGCGCTCATGGCTGCCGCACACCCCGACAAGTCTTTCACCGGCGTTGATATTGACCCAGAAGCCGTCCGTTACGCAGAGGAAAACTATCAACTACCTAATCTTCGTTACCTGAGCGCTAACGCAACACTGTTTCAATCCAAGCAAGCCTTCCAGACTATTGTCAGCCTCGAGACCATTGAACACCTACCAGCAGTGGATGCACTGTTTCAGAACTTCAAACGATTGCTAGTACCCAATGGCAAACTTATCGCCTCGGTCCCCACAACGCCAACGTGCGACGGTAACCCGCACCACCTACAAGACTTTAGCGAAAGGAGCTTTAAACGTTTATTGCGTCAGTATGGATTCGATTTTTCCACTGGTTTCGAACAGGTACAGGAATGGGTATACGATGATCTCATGGCCGACGACTCAGCGGAATCAACAAGCAGGGCTAAGGGAGTTGGGCGAAACCTACTTAAGTATTACCTTAAAAAACCCTGGACCTTGATAACTCGCGTCCATGCGCTGCTCGTCCACGGTCGCTGTAATAAATACCTTACCGGGGTGTTTATTCAGCGTGATTAACGTGTCAGTTAGCACCATGACTAACGGTGGTAAAGTCCAGTTTACTGGCCTGCTCGGTGGCTAACCAATCCGCTAGCGCTGATATCGTATTGATCTTGGTTTCATGCAGCAACACAATATCCCCGCGTTTAACGCCACGAAGGCGCTGAGTTATCTCCCCAACCGATCCAAAGAAATCTCGGCCATGGCAACTCCAGCCAATCTGTTGAAGCGAATGCCGCGCTGCCGCGTGGACGGTGTTGGGTGTTGAGACACCGTATGGTGGCCGATAAATTAGCGGCGAATAGCCCAGAACCTTCGTCAAACTTTGCTGACACGCAGCCAATTCTTCATCCCAGCCCCCCTTGGAGAACAGACTGATCAAGTAGCTGTGAGTGTGAGAATGATTACCAATCTCGTGACCCTCGGCCGCAATCTGTTGAACCAGTTCTGGATACGCTTCAGCCCTAGCCCCAACGAGAAAAAAAGTGGCTTTGATCTGATATTTAGCCAATAACTGGAGTAATTCTGGGGTGGTGTCAGGATGCGGGCCGTCGTCAAAGCTGAGGCTAACCAGGTTTCCTTGATGGCGATAATAGCAGGGCGAAAATATTTGAGTATTAGGATGAAAGGCAATCCATGCCATGAGGCAAATATAGGCTAATAATAAGGCCAGCAGCCACCACAATACAGCCGAGTACAGCAACAAAGCAGCGGCGATAGCCAGGGTAATACAACGAATCAGCCAAACGGGTTTCACGATCAACACCTAGGACACTTATGCCGTATCACCCAATAGCTGAGTTAGCTGTCGGTCATGCCACTTGGCGAGTAGAATCACTGAACAAATTGCCCCCACTAGCGCCAATGCCATGTCTGACTGAGTATCCCAAACGTACCCTTGAGTACCCAAGAAGGCCTCTGCGCCCTCCCCGCTGGCTACCGCCACCCACCATTCGATTAATTCATAAAAGGCGCTAAACGCTAAACAAATCGATACGATGAACAGGTTCATCCACGCAATACTCTTCACAACCTGACGGCGAATAAGGATCTCTCGGGCCAATAACGCCGGAATGAAACCCTGTGCAAAGTGGCCGACTTTATCGTAATTATTTCGTTCCATATTGAAGGTGTCACGCAGCCAATCAAAGGCGGGGACCTCAGCATAGGTATAATGCCCACCCACCATGAGTATCCAACAATGGAGGAGAATAAAACCATACAACATTGGCGTTAGCGGGAAACGTTGGTAGCTGACGGCAAGCAATACCAACCCAATGAGCGCTGGAAGCACTTCTAGAAACCAAGTGAACTGATCCTTGGGATTAATCCCCGACCAAACTAATACCGCGGTGAAGCCGATCAGCCAAAATAGTTTCATTTCAAGTACTCCCGTTATTTACGCGACTGAGTAGTAAGCCAAACAACGGGGGTTATTTCGTTTGCTCATTTACACCCCGTTGACGGTTGGAATTATATTCAATTGCCCAGTCAACAGGGTAGCGCTAGCCAGCGTAAATGCAAGTATTAAGTAGCGGGGTTTCAGCTCCGCTTTGAGGCAATCTCTGCACCTTCTGACAGCGAGCTTAACTTCGCATAAGCAATATCGGGATCCACGGAGCCAAAACCTGCGAAAGTACCGAAGCCACAGTCCGAACCGGCCATCACTCGTTCATTCCCAACAATAGCGGTAAAGCGATCAAGTCGCTGTGCCACCACCTCAGGGTGCTCTACAAAGTTAGTGGTTGAATCAATGACACCAGGCATTAGCACCTTGGTGTCCGGAATATCGGCTTTGCGATCCCGGAACACCGTCCATTCGTGCGCATGCCGAGGGTTGGAGGTTTCGAAAGCTAGATAGCGAGCCTTAGACTGCATTAGCGTGTCAAAAACCTTATCCATACCGATGTCACAAACGTGTGGCCCCTCATAGTTACCCCAACAAATGTGCAATCTGACTCGTTCCTCGGGCACGTTCTTAAGGGCGTAATTTAATGCTTCAACGTGAGTGTTGGCGATCGCCACAAACTCGTCATCACTCAGGTCGTTAAACAACATATGACGCGACAGCGCTAGATCAGGACAATCAAGCTGCAGATCCAAGCCCGCGGCAATAATGATCTCGTACTCTTCTCGCATGGCTTCGGCAAGCGCCGCCAGATAATCTTCGCGCTTGGCGTAGTGAGCATTCTGGAGGAATAAGCTAATCACCCCCGGCGACGCAGCATTCATAAAGCCACGCTGAGCACCATGATTCGCCATCGCCGACTTTAAGTTGGCGATGTCCTTATTCAAATCAACATGATCCTTTACTTTCACTTCACCCGTACACATGGGACGACGATAAGTGGGTGTACCGCCGCCATCGGCTAAACGCTTCAAAAAAGAGGGAAATTTAAGCAAATCAGCGGGCGGATTGCGCTCACTATCACCCGAAAAACCGGTATAGCGGTCTTTCACGTAAGTGGCGTAGGAAATCTTTGAGGTCTCACCATCGCTAACAACGTCTACGCCCGCTGCAACCTGACGCGCTACGACTTCGTCGACGTGTCTTGCCATACAAGCGTCAAACGCACTTTGCTCATAGGCTTCACCGTTTTCGCGCGCGAAGATAAAATCCACAACTTCCTGAGTACGGGGTAACGAGCCAACGTGAGTGGTCAATATTTTAGTCATAATTCCTCTAGCGATATGCGCAAGCAGTTTCAATTGCCGATATTGTAGTTGATCTGTGCGAAGGCTCACACCCTTGGACTATGGCAAATTCTCATAGCCTCAATAACAGAAGACTTAGGTGAGCGTCTTAACCAGCATCCTGCTCGCTGAAGACCTATGCCACACCGCTTTAAATGGATAGCTCATTGCTCCAATCACGCGAACCAACTATAGTTAAAATCAACTCTATAGATTGAGGCCTCTATGCTCAAGTCCGCCAGTATTATCAGCTGCATTCTCCTAGTTAGTGTCGGCTGTAGCCATTCAAGCCCAAATATCCGCGCCGAAGAAGTCTATATTGACCGTGAAGGCTATTATCACCACTGTGGAATTGGCGAAGGCCTCACACGCTGTGACAAAGAATATGACACGGCTGAGAGCAACGAAGATATCGATGCCGAAGCCGAGGAAATCCGCGCCGAAGAAATCGAGCATTTCGAAGAAACCATTGAACGTTTAGAAGAAGAGAAAGAGGCCAAAGAAGGCGTGCCCCTACCCTAGCCTTCTCCTACTCTAGGCCCTAGCAAAGACCTCGCCGCTAAGGCCTAGCCAAGACTGGAAACTCAACATAAGCCTCAACTTCCGGCCCGGTGTGTACACGATTCATCGCTATCACTCCCGTCAACTCATCGTAGTTATTTCCACCGGTATTGAGGTTTCGTTCAATACGGGGATAGTTTGACGAGCTCACTTCTAATCGAATTCGATGTCCGCGGAGAAAGGTATTTGCAGTGGTATGAAGATCAACTTCAATCTGATACTGCTGCCCCGGCACCATCAAAGTTGCTTCGGAAAGACTATCCCGATAACGCATTCTGCGCATGCCCTCTTGAACGTTAAACGCCTCGCCTGATGGATAAACATCTACGAGCTTAACGCTAAAATCAGTATCGACGGCGGATGATTCAACGGTCAGCACAGCACGAATTCGTCCGGCCATCTCAACGTCATCCGTTAATGGATCGCTGGTATACACCAGCACATCCTGCCGCTGCTCTATGGGTCGTTGATCATACCCCCCCGCTTCCGTATCCGTACCGGTACAGCACGTATGACCGCCAAGCGATGGGACCGGATTGTTAGGATCATAACTGAATTCGTCCACCACCGAGTGCTCAGGCGGCGTAGTCCGCAAGCTACCGTCACCCGTTAGGCTATTCGCGGCGCCGAAACTAGCGAGGTACCAGCGCTGACTTTCGGAGCCTTCGGGTGGCCACTGGTTTGTTGATCGCCATTCGTTAGACCCCATTTGATAATAGTGGATCTTCGGCCTATCGAGCACACCATTGCGCTCACCCTTCATCCAAAAGTTATACCAGTCCAGTTGCAATTGCGCATAATCAAATTGGGCATCACCTACATTCCGCTCCCCTACTACAGTGTTTGTGCTGGTATCGTCGTAATTACAGTGAGTCCCGGGGCCAATGACCAGAAATTGATGCGCTTTTGCTTCTTCGGTTTGTGCATTGCGCTCGAAGGTCGCCATCATTGCCAAGGTCTCGGTCGCTCCGTAGTCGTACCACGAATCCATAAAGAGCATGGGGATACTCACCGAGTCATCCTTCGAGACCAAGTCTAAGTTCCGAAAGTATTCCCCGTCCGGATGAGATATCCGCCAGCGTTTAAAGTCGTTCTCGGGAATACCCGCGCGGTCTAACACATCAATAATAGGCAGAACGGCAAGCTCAGAGAGATAACGAGAGAAATCCACCTCTGGGGTCATGACAATGGGTTCATCGAGAGTCTGAAAGTACTCGCCACGCGCTATCCCTGCCGGAGGCTGAGTGTAGACTTTTGACCCACTTCCAGCGAACCACCCCGCGGTCTGGCCGAGTTCAAAGGCGCCACCGCTAAAAGCCTGCCAGGCCCGGCCAGGCTCATAATAGCCGGACGCCGGCGACATCGGGACAGCCGTCACTAAACTAGGGTGATTAGTCGCTGCAAGAACAACTTGGGTCTCGCCAAGATAGCTACAGCCGGCAAGCGCCACCTTACCGTTTGACCAAGGTTGGGACGTTAACCAAGATAAGGTATCAACGCCATCCTCTCTCCGCCCTTCGGCGATAACGTATTCCCCGCCGGACTCAAAGCGACCGCGAATATCTTGAATCGCGATCACATAGCCCTGCTCAATCAGTTCAGCCCAAACTGGGTTCCATTCAAAGGTATTATTTTTGTTGTAGACAGTTCGAATCAGTACCGTTGGATAGGCGGCCTCCGAGGCAGCAGGTAAATAAATATCGGTGGATAACTCCACCCCGTCACGCATGGGTACCATTTGGCTCTTAAGACGCTGAGCCTCGGCGTGGATGACTTGAACCCCGAACAGCAGGCCCAGAGCTAGCAACCTTCCGAATACATGACCCATCGACCAATTCATAACCAACGCCGCCAACGAAAGAACACCGCCATCAGGCAAGTCAGTACCAGACAAATCACGCCAACTGAATTTACATCCTCAAAATCGAAGTGCAGCCAAAGGTTTTGACCTGCACTCCAGTTTACCTCCTCCCAAGCCAGCGGTGACGCTCCGCCTTGGCCATCCAATTCCAGGGCGTGAATAAGCCCTTTTGGCGCGCTATCCATTGACATTGGACCCCCTCCGTAGCGCGCAATAGCTGGGCGCTTTGACTACTAATTTAAATGACATAATGAGAGCAGTCTGTGCTCATCGCTCTGCCGCCTCAGCATTAATTTCCACCTGGAACTTGCGTCTCATTAAATACTGATACAGTCCAGGTGAAAACTTATAAATCCAGGTGGCGAAACGAGTAAAATAATCGAAATAAAGCCGCTGCTCTCGCCGATGAATGGCAGCCATTATCTTGCTAACCACACTGTCCAGCGACTGGACTCTACCCGCCGTGGAGCGTGATTTAGTTGCTACTTTACCGCTGGCATTTAAGGCATTCTGTTCAATAGGTGTGGCAACAAAGGTTGGGTAAACCATCAAGATACCCAGACCTAGGCCGTGGCTTTCGGCACGAAGCGTCTCGAAATATTGGCTAAGTGCCGACTTCGCCGCGCAATAGCCCGCACGCCCGGCAACAGGCATCCAACCAGCCATGGACCCTAAATTAACCACCAAGCTCCTGTCATGATTCAGTCTAGCGAATAACCCAGAAACAAGTTGCACCGGCGCAAAATAATCAACCTGCATAACCCGCTGAATGACCGCCAGTTCAGTTTCGCTGGCCATCGAGCGGTGGGTAATCCCAGCGCTATTGATCAATAGCGCCAATCTGCCCTCCAAGCCACTAATTGTTGCAACCAAGGCGTCTATTTCTTCTGTATTACTTAGGTCTACCACCTGCACAAGGCGATCTTTTTTTCCGGTGGCGACATGCAACAACGCCGCCTCATCGCGATCTACCAGCACTAAGCGATGGCTGTCGGCAAGCTGCTCCGCTAAGGCTTTGCCAATGCCTGATGCGGCGCCGGTAATCACGGCAATCGGTTTAGTCATTCTTTTCTCGCTGCGCCAAGAGGTAGTAGCGAAAGGTCTCTAACGAACTTTTCGCGGGTGTGTAAGGGAACTTATCAATCAGTTTCTGATTGCTAAGCACTGGACGATAACGAAGAAAGTCGAGCTGTTCAGGTCCGAAGGGCGTTAATCGTAAAAGCCGTCCCAGCGTTAATAAACAGCGAAGCACACCAGCAGGAACGTCAAGCACCGGTTTGCCCATTAGTTGGGCCAATTCACGAATTGGTACTGCTCCCGAACCCGCCACATTAAAGGCTCCCGTGATATCACCTTCAATACCTTGAATAATAATATTGACCAGATCTTCATCCCAAATAAAGACAAAAGGCGAATTCGACCCACGAATCGCTAAGATACGTGAGCGTTGAAAAAGACGAGTAATTAAGTTGTCGGTATGCTCACCCAACACGGTCCCAGGGCGCAATATTAGCTGCTTCAGTTCTGGGCTATCGGTATTAAATTCAGCCAATAACGTCTCAACTAAGCGTTTATGGCGTGAGTATGAAAAGACCTCATTACCACGCAGCGGGTCCGTTTCCGACAGCCATTGCGGATTGTCGGCGTAATAGCCGTAAGCCGCGCCACTACTGGTGACAGTAAAATGTGCTACGCCACTTTCTACGGCGCAATTCAGCAGGTTTTTGGTGCCATTCACATCAATATCATAATCTCTATGCTCATCCGCAGAGGGACTAACAATACTTGCTAAGTGAATGATATGAGTAATCCGCCAAAGCTGCAGCAGTGCCGACACCTCCGCAGAGCGAATATCCATCTGCTGGTAGCTATAGTTTTGACTTGGCGTAGCGGCTAAATCAATGCCGAAAACGGCATGTGTTGTGGCCAGCCTCGCTACAATTCTTCTGCCAACGTAGCCCTCGGAACCCGTAATAAGAATTCGCTTATTCATGATGCTACGCCCGTTGAAATGCTTGGTGTTCGTCTTGCCCACCAGCTACTCAGTATCAAACCACTAGTTAGGTGCCAAATACTCCAGGCTCCGGCAATAATGGCCATCTCCCCGTAGCCGGGGAAGAAGCTAAAAATAATACCAAGGCCCAAACCCGAATTTTGAATCCCTGTTTCCAGTGTCACTGCGCGCCGATCCGCCACATTCAAACCTGCCAGGCTTGCCATCGCAAAACCAATCATCAGGGCAACTAAATTATGCAGTATAACTAGCAAAGCATAGCCCGTGACACCAGCGGCAAATTGCCCCCAATGGGACGCCAGGGCAATCACCGCAAAGCTCAGCAACAGTAGCAATGAGAAGCGACGAAACGGCACTTCGAACTTGATCGCTAACTGAGGCCACCGATGACGAACGCTCAAGCCCAACACCAACGGAATGATTAATACACCCACCACAAAGCTAACAATACCCGTCACGCCCACATCAATAGCGGTAACGAGTCCTGCCGTCTCGGGATTCAATGATGCATAAAGTAAAAAGTTCGCCGGTGTCGCGAAGGCCGCCACGGAACTGGAAACGGCGGTCATCGATACCGACAACGCCGCATTTCCACGAGCTAAATAGGTCATTATGTTCGAAAACGTTCCGCCTGGGCAGCAGCCAACCAGAATAAGACCAAGGGCGACCTCGGCGGGAACCTGAAATATGACGGTAATTAAATAGCTAATAAACGGTAATAGGATAAACTGACAAATCAGTCCTACTCCTGCCGCCTTCGGCATAACCGCCACCCGTTTAAAATCGGCAGGGCTGAGACTCAAGGCAATACCAAACATCATACAGCCCAGTACTAAATTCAGCGCAATCATGAAGCCTGGCGACATACTAATGCTCCAAATGTTTAACAGTTTTCTTTAGCGCGTCGAGATACGCCTGCTTATTCACGTAGAAAGACATTCTCTCCAATTTAAGATAATTGAAGCCGGCATTGAGCGGCTCATAATTTCGAGAGCGAATCTTATCCCAGAGCTTATTCGCTCCGGGGCTATTTTGTGCACGCCCCTTAATAAAGCGCGCAATGATCCGCGCCTGATCATCCCGAGGCTGCCAGCCTAAACCCGCTGCTTCCACCATTCCTACACAAAAGAGGTTATCGTGCTCTGGTGTAAACATCTTGAGATACAAGTCTGGCGCTTCGCGCTGCCAGTTAAGGTGAGCAGCGTCGATAAACGGAAAGTGCAACACATAACCCGTTGCCTCTAGGATCAGGTCGTACTCACCGGAGCTACCATCATCAAAATGCACCGTGTGACCATCGCAGTTGATGATGCTTGGTCGAACCGTGATATCGCCGTGCCCGATGTGATGCAGGAACATCGAGTTGATGACGGGATGAGACTCATACATTTTATAATCGGGATCGGGGAGCCCGAATTGACTTGGCTTACCGGATATCAACCTCACTAAAAGCCCGTCCACCAACTGTTTAATCTGCCCCGGGAGCTTAACTAGACCACCCAGCGTATCAGTCGGCTTCCCCATAACGTATTTAGGTAGGAAGTAGTAGCCCCTGCGAACCACCATATCAACGGATTTAGCACGATGAACCGCATCCACTGCAATATCACAGCCGCTGTTACCACAGCCAACGATGAGCACTCGCTTATTTTCAAAGCGCGCCGCATCGCGGTATTCGCTACTATGCAGTCGCTCACCGGCAAATTCGCCAGGGAGTTTCAATCGCTTAGGCTCATGGAGGGTTCCGTTTGCCAGCAATACACCTGCCGCCGCAACTTCTTCGGTCACACCGTCACAGATCAGGCGAACCTTCCAGCCACCATCTTCAGGTTCCATCCAGCTCACGTAGGTGTTAAAACGGTAGTATTTCTTGAGATCGAAGTGTGTGGCGAAGTCGTTAAAGTAATCTCTGAGTTCGGTGTGCTTTGGGTAGGTAGCAACATCTTCTCGCATTGGAAAGTCATCGAATTGGGTCATCGATTTTGACGAGATTAAATGCGCACTGTTGTACAGGGTACTGGTCGCACTATCGATGTCCCAAAGTCCGCCCACATCATGGTGAGTTTCAACACCAATAACCGGGATATCTTCTTCAATTAATCGGCGCACAGCAGCCAGGCCCGACGGCCCGGCACCAATGACAATATAAGGCTTCACGAACTTTCTCCTTGGATGCTAGCACCAAGTTAAAGCAGCCTGTTTTCGGAGGGTGATACTCCTTCACTCAACGCAAAGGACATCGAAAGCAACCCGATTATATGGAGCTAAATCACGCTAGCACTGAATCTTATTGTTATAAAACCCAGTGTGCGCAGAGCAGGAGACTTTTGCAAGCATTGCAGCATCGTCAACCAAGTAGCTAAGCTATGACACCCAGCTCTCGAAACTTTTCGACATTGCCAACAACCTAGCTAAGCAATGACACCCAGCTCTCGAAGCTTTTCGACTTCGCTGGGGACATAACCTAAGGCCTTCAATAGTTGCTCAGTGTGCGCACCAAGCTCACTGCCGCTCTCGTACTTATCCACGGCAAAGGGCAGAGACGACCTTAGCTGTGTGATCGTCTCACCGCTGGGTAGCTTCGCCTCAACGCGCATACCTCGTTCCGCCACCCAGTCTTCTGCCATGACTTCCTCAAGACTCATGACCGGCTCCACGCAACAATCCAGCTCAGCAAAACACGCGCTCCAATGTGTCAGGCTTTCGCTGCGAATGACGCGTGTAATATCGGCTTTAAGTTCAACCAGCTTTTTCCCCAACTCAGTTGGATTAGCTAAATATGACGAAAGCCCTAAGGCGGTAAGCAGTTGGGCTAAGAACTGCGGCTCTAGTGATCCGATACTCAAATAGCGCTCATCCGCTGTTTGGTAGTAGTCATAGAGACTCCCACCTGCGAGCAGCTCACTTCCCAACTGCGGGCAGGCGCCACCGGCCAAATAGCTCGCGCCGGTCATGGTGTTCAAGGCTAATGCCGCGTCGAGCATACTAATATCCAGATACTGCCCTTGGCCCGTTCGGAATCGCTCAATCACCGCCGCACACACAGCCATTACCGCCTGTTGCGAGCCACCAGCGATGTCGGCAATCTGAAAACCACTTAAGCTAGGTCCATGCTCCGCCTTCCCCGAATAGCTCGCCAATCCCGACCTGGCAAGATAGTTAATATCATGACCTGCACGCTGCGCTAAGCCTCCGGTTTGTCCGTAACCGGTTATGGAGCAATAGATCAGCTCCGGCTGGCTGGAACTCAACGCCCCATAGTCCAAATTAAGCCGAGCCATCACGCCAGGGCGAAAACCTTCGATCACGATATCAGCGGTAGCGATTAATGCCTGCGCTATTCGCTGGCCAACTTCGTGCTTCAAATCTAGCGCCACGGACTGCTTGTTACGATTAATGCTTAAGTGCGCAGCAGACTGACCGTCAACTAACGGCTGAACCATTTTCAATAGATCGGGGCGAGAAATCGATTCAACACGAATCACCTCCGCGCCCATATCTGCCAGTAAGTGAGTGGCGTAAGGTCCGGGGAGCAGCGTAGTGAAATCAATCACTTTCAGCCCCGCCAAAGGTCCACCTGTTGAGTTTGTCTGCGTCATGAGATGAGTGTTCTGCCAATAATCAGCTTCATAATTTCGTTCGTTCCAGCGTAAATCTTTTGCACGCGAGAGTCAGCGAACGCCCGTGCGACTGGGTATTCCCACATATAACCATAGCCCCCATGTAGCTGAAGACATTCATCCACTAATTTGCACTGTAGGTCGGTGGTAAGTAGTTTTAATTTTGCAGCGAGAACTTGATCTAGCTCCCCAGCCAAATGTTGTTCCAGGCAATAGTCTACAAATATCCTCGCTTGAGTCGCCTCCGCTGAAAGCTCTGCGAGCTTGAACTGGGTATTTTGAAGTGCGGCAATAGGCCGGCCAAAGGCATGACGCTCTTTGACATAATTAACGGTTTCTTCCAGAATCCACTCGCTAACCGCTACCGCAGCCACCGCGACAGAAAGCCGTTCCTGAGACAGCTCTTGCATTAAGTAAATGAAGCCCATCCCCGCTTCACCCAGCAGGTTGTCAGCCGGAATTCGGACGTCCTGAAAGAATAACTCCGAGGTATCCTGAGACTTTAAACCAATCTTCTCTAAGTTCTTACCCTTGGTGAATCCCGGCGTGCCAGCTTCAACAAGGAATAGGCTGACAGCTTTTGCACCTTCACCATCGCCACTTTTGGCAACCACAAAGACGAGATCTGCCATCTGACCATTCGTAATGAAGGTTTTCGAACCGTTGAGCACAAACTCATCGCCTTCCTTTCTAGCAAAGGTTTTAACACTTTGAAGATCGGATCCGGTGCCCGGCTCAGTCATTGCGATAGCCGTGATAATTGAGCCATCAATACAACCTGGAAGATATTTTTGCTTCTGTGCTTCAGTCCCATAAGCTAATAGATAGGGTACTGAAATATCACTATGAAGCCCAAAGCCCAGACCTGACACACCGCAACGCGCTACCTCCTCATCAACAATTACGTTGTAGCGAAAGTCTACACCCACGCCGCCATACTCTTCAGGAATGGTGGGACACAGCATGCCAAGTTCGCCGGCACGCCGCCAAATTTCGCGACTGACTTGGCCGTCCTTTTCCCACGCCTCTCTATGAGGCGCCGCTTCTTCGGCTAAAAACTTTCGAACGCTGGCACGAAACTGCTCATGATCACTGTCAAATAACTTACGCTTCATCTTGATACTCCCTGTTGTCGGTTGCCCGCTCTCTTAAACTTGCTGGGACGCTAAAGCCTGCGCCATAACCCTGTGCTAATTCATCGGCTCGCTCTACAAACTGAGCTAAGCCATGTTGATTCACGAACTGAAGGACTCCGCCGGTCCACGGCGGGAAGCCAATTCCCATGATGGAACCAATATTGGCGTCACCCACCGAATTGATCACACCTTCGTCAAGCGCGCGAACGGCCTCCAACGCTTGACGATAGAGCAGACGATCCTTAACGTCGGCAAATGGGATTGGGGGTTGATTGCTAAAGGTCGTAGCTAGCCCGCCCCATAACTGCTTGGCGCCCTCTGAATACTCGTAAAAACCAGCGCCTGCGGCTTTGCCACAGCGACCCTGCTCAATCATTGCGTCAAGCACCTGGTCACTTGGCGTAGTGAGATAGACATCCCCTAGTGCCGCCATATCCGCTTCAGTTTGCGCACGAACCTTCTGAATCAGTGTGAGCGACACTTCGTCAATGATAGCTAAGGGCCCCACTGGAAAGCCTGCTTCGTAGGCCGCGTTTTCAATCACTGCTGCGGGAACGCCTTCGGCAATCATGGTCATCGCCTCTTGAGTGAAAGTGCCAAAGACTCTAGATGTGAAGAAGCCCCGGCTATCGTTGACCACAATCGGAGTCTTCGCAATCTGCTGCACGAAATCATACGCCTGTGCCAAGGTTTCATCGGAGGTATGCTCGCCGCGAATAATTTCTACTAGCGGCATTTTGTTGACCGGCGAGAAGAAATGAAGCCCAATAAAGCGATCAGCCCGTGGCGATGCTTTGGCTAGACCGGTAATCGGGAGCGTTGAGGTATTCGAGGCAAAGAGCACCTCCTCTCCGGCGCTCGCAATAGCACGTTGAGTCACCTCGGCTTTTAGCGCACGTACTTCGGGAACCGCTTCAATGATCAAGTCACAGGCGGCTAACTCCTTCGTATCGCTTGTTGCCTTAATAGCCGCTAACACCTGCGTGGCCGCCTCCTCACTCAGGTAACCCTTAGCTACTTTATTACTCAAGAGTTTTGCGGTGTAGGCCTTGCCCTGCTCTGCGGCTTCATCGGACACGTCATTGAGTACCACCTGAATACCTTTACTCGCCGCCGCGTAGGCTATGCCAGCCCCCATCATGCCGGCCCCCAAAACACCCAACTTCTGACAACTAAAACGTTGTTCAACAGCCGGCCTTGAGGCCCCTGACTTGAGTGCATTGAGCTGAAACCAAAAGGTATTGATCATATTCTTGGCGACCGCGCCGCTGGCAAGCTCAACAAAATAGCGTGACTCAATGCGATCGGCTGCATCAACATCTACCTGTAAGCTTTCCACCATAACACTCAAGATGGCCTCCGGCGCCGGCATCACACCCTTGGTCTTCAACCTGATCATTGCTGGCGCGATAGGAAGTAGCCCAGCAACACTGGGGTGAGAGGGCTTGCCGCCAGGCACCCGATAGCCCTTTTGGTCAAAGCGCTGTTTCACCTCACCTTCCGTGGCGAGAATAAAGCCCATCGCCTGCGGCAATAGTTCATCTTGGTGCTCCACCAACTGGTCAACAAGCCCCAACTCCAATGCTTTGGCTGGTTTAAACTGCTTACCCTCTAACAGATAGGGCATTGCCGCCTGAAGCCCTAAGAGCCGCGTTAAACGGACTACCCCGCCGCCGCCGGGAAGTAGCCCTAATGTCACCTCAGGCAGCCCCAGGCTAACCCCTTTAGTAACCGCGATGCGGTGATGGCAATGCAGAGCCAGTTCTAAACCGCCACCCAATGCTGCACCGTTGATACATGCCACTACCGGCTTGCCGCAAGTTTCCAACCAACGCATGGCCAGCTTTAGAGCCTGCACACCCTCATAGCTCTGGGCCGCCGTAGTGCGATCAACTTGGATCAACTCACTTAGGTCCCCACCCGCGAAGAAGGTCTTCTTCGCCGAAGTAATCACGATACCGCGAAACGGCGTGGACTTGAGTGTTTCGACAACGGCAATAAAGTCAGCCGTAAACGCCTGATTCATTAGGTTGCTGGAACCGTTCGGATTGTCGAGTATGAGCTGAACGATCTCATTTTCTAACTGCTTAATCTGAATACTAGACATGACTAACTCCTAAAGACGTTCAACAATCGTGGCAATACCAATACCGCCACCGGCACAGAGCGTGGCCATTCCGAAGCGTTGCTGTCGAGCTTCTAACTCATCAATCAGGCTCCCTAGGATCATCGCTCCCGTAGCGCCTAACGGATGACCCATCGCAATCGCGCCACCATTGACATTTACCTTATCGGCGGAAATCCCTTGTTCGTCCATGAAGCGCATAACCACCGAAGCAAAGGCTTCATTCACTTCAAACAAATCGATTTCTTCAATGGTCATACCCGCCTTTGCCAGTGCCTTGTTAGCGGCCGGAGAAGGCCCTGTGAGCATGATGGTAGGCTCAGTTCCCACCAAGGCGGTTGAAACAACTCTAGCCCTCGGCCGAATACCCATCCGGGCACCCGCTTCCGCTGAGCCCACTAAAACAAGCGCGGCGCCATCCACGATTCCCGATGCATTGCCGGGCGTGTGCACATGATCAATTTTTTCGACCTGCGGATAGCGAGCACGGGCAATGCGATCAAAGCCCATATCGCCCATTCCCGCAAAGGAAGCTTTCAGAGCAGCCAGTGATTCGCTGCTCGCTTCTGGGCGAATAAGTTCGTCACGCGCCAGAATGGTTACACCATTGCGATCTGTTACCGGGATAACTGAGTGATCAAACGCACCGCGCTCCCAAGCTTGGTGAGCACGCTTATGAGATCTCACCGCAAACTCATCCACCGCAGCGCGATCATACCCGCCCAAGGTGGCAATTAAGTCCGCACCAATCCCTTGCGGAGCGAAGCCCGTTTTCATGTTGGTCTCGGGATCCAGCGCCCAAGCGCCGCCATCCGAGCCCATCTTGACGCGAGACATTGATTCAACGCCACCGGCAACCACCAATTCTTCCCAGCCAGACTTCACTTTCATCGCGGCGAGGTTTACCGCCTCAAGCCCCGAGGCACAAAAACGATTCAGCGTCACACCAGCAACATCATCATCCCAACCAGCTAAGAGTGCCGCAGACTTGGCGATATTCGCCCCCTGATCGCCCACGGCGGACACACAGCCTAGCACCACATCATCGATGGTTTCGGTCGCAAAGCCATTACGCTGTTGAAGATGATTTAGCAGGTCCGCGACCAGTGTGACGGGTTTAACCTCATGCAATGAACCCTTGGCCTTTCCAATGCCTCGAGGAGTTCGAATTGCGTCGTAAATATACGCTTCCATAGTAGAGTCTCACTTCTAATTGATAGACCTACCATACGACCTCGGCACCAGCCTCTCAATGATGTGAGATAACAAACAATTGACTGAAATTTACAATCTTCAACTCACACCCAAATTAACAGCCAATAAACAGGTGGCATGTACCAATCAAAAAAGGGCGGCAAGGAATGTACAGAATATGTGTGGCAAGGAATAGACAGACTATGTGTGCAGCTATGGGGTGGCCTTAGAATCTAGGGCTAGACCGACGAGGTCCCGCTGAGTAGTGATTTCCGATAGCTACTAGGTGATTGGCCCGTCCAGCGTTTAAAGGCACGATGAAAAGCCGCTGGCTCGCTGAATCCTAATTCTTCAGCAATTATCGCCAAAGGCTCGTCGCGGTTTTGGAGCCAAGCCATTGCAGTTCGGCGTCGGTAGTTATCATAGAGCGACTGAAAACTCTGAGACTCATCTTTTAAGCGTCGCCGTAGCGTGTGTGGCGGCAATGATAATTCGCTCGCAATGTGTTCAAAACGAATATCGGCAAATCGCACACCCGATTCAATCAACGCACTCATGCAACCGTTTAGCTGCGCCGTAAACGAATCATCTTTACGATATTGCGTTAGCAGCGAAAGCGGTGCGGCTTCAAGGAAAGTTTTCAATGATGCCTGGTTTTGGCGCAGTGGATAGCGCAAATAATCACTGGGCATCACTAAGCGAGTGGTTGCTTTACCATAGCTAATACCAGTGCTAAAGATTGCCTCGAGTTCGTCGCTAAACGGAGGCTGTTCAAAGCTAAACTCTACACGATGCAATAACAACGGCTGATCCACTAGCCAACACCAAAGTCGCATACAGATTGTGGCTATGGCGCTGAGAAAGAAACTACTCTGTTTTTGCTGTTCATTACGGTAGTTAATCTCGAAAAATACTTCCTCTTCAAACTCCCATAAACGATAGCTTAGCTCCTCCGATAGGACTCGAGAAAATCGAGCTAGGCGCACTAAGGCCGCGCCTAAATCCTCAGCGCCCATCAAGCCATGGCACATCAGATCAAATGAGCCAAGGCGCATTGGTTTCAACAAAAAACCACCAGCTTCATCATCAAGGGTTTGAAATAGCAGGGTAAGAATATGCGAATATTGCGCGAGCGTGATCGACCCGTCGAGGCTCTCCAAGGTATCACTCGCTAAGCCTGCTTGAAGTAGTAACGACTTTGCGAGCGCTGAATCTTCACCAACCCCGGCAAGTTGAGCGCTAAGTAATGATTTTGGAACAATCAATTTGCTCACTGCTACGACCTCCTACTCATAGGTTTCAACTCACCATTTCAATTTATGAGGTAGCGATGCGTCGTTCGGCTATTAGGCGACATAGAGGTAATCGGCTCAACACCTACCATCTAAAACGAATTGCCAAACTGTAAATACACCCCATAGCTATCATCCTGACCTTTGGCGCCCTCTAGACGAACAACCATGCCCTCAGAAGGCTTTAGCAGGTAGGTAACACCCGCCCCGACCATTGGAAACCAATTGCTTGTGTCACCGCAGTCTTCACCATCACCAAAGAGACAGGTTGCCCCAGCGAAAACCGTAGCGCCCCATCTACTAGACAATTTAATACGATCCTCAATTTCAACACTCATATTATGAGGCGCCAAATACTCCCCCACGGTATAACCACGCAATCTTACCGAGCTATAAGCGGCCTTAGGGGCATCATTGGTATATCGCCCAGTTAGCTGGGTGGCGATGAGATGATCATCATTGATCGGGTCAAAGCGAGAATATTTCGCTTGCCAAACCCCAAATTCAAGGTCGTCATTAAGCGCCTCGAGGTACTGGGTGTTGGTCACTTGAAAATAGCTTCCAGACTGAGGATTATTAACGTTGTCTCGTGAGTCCCGCTCAGCGACCAACCCTACCGCGGTGCCATTAAACCCATCAATACCAAATAGCTTTAATATCGCCTGAGAGAATGCGTCTCTGCCGGTAATGGAGTAATCCGCATGAATAGCCTGCCCGCCTAGAAACCAACTACTGGAAACTCGACGTAAATAGCGCAGGAATGACAGCGATGCTTCATCGGTTGTGCGGACATCTAATCCCGTACCCAGGTAATCTTGGTAATCATTTTCAATCTTCATAGTCACGTAAGCGGCTTGCAGACGTTGACGGTCCTTATCAAAATAGGTGGAGGCAAATGCCCCCTGAACCGACGAATCAGTATCACTATAACTACCTGTTAAGCCAATAATTGAAGACGGCGACGCCTCATCAAAATAATGGACGTAACCGGCGAGAAATCCTATGGAACTCCCCATTTTTGGGTCGCTGGACAGAGTTGGCGTTAATAACCAGGGGGACTCTTCATTTACTTCAATCTCGTCAGTCGTTACAGCTCCTTCTGTTTTCTCAGCCTCTTCGTAACCAGCACTTCCATGCTCTTCAGACTGACTAGGTACACTAGCACTAACAGCACTGGATGACCCCGCCGAGCTTTGTGCTTCAAAGCCGAAAGCCGCCTGCGAGGTAACAGTGAGAGCCCATAGGCTGGCGATAGATAGTTCTTTAAGCAGTAAATGTCTTCGCATTATTAAATGTACTTTTCCGTAATAATTAGCTTGAGCAAACCCATCGCTTCGCGCTGCAAAGCAACGACTGCATCATAACGCTAGATTAGAAGCAGCGCTTGATACCACAGACTTTCCGCGCTGAGCGCGAATGGCTTGTAGTATCCAGACTAACTAAATCAGGCGCAGTGCCACGTATGGCGCAACGGCCGTGCACAGCGCAATTATCTTGTAATGTCCTAGATAACTAAAATACAGCGAGGGCAACTCAGCTTCCGGAACACCCAACAGCGATGAGTGCAACCGCGCTATGGGCTTTCGAGCCGCCACCAATAGAAGGCTCGCTGAGCTCAACACAATGATGTGAATCACTGACATCCAACCGAATAGTGAGATAATTTCTGACATTTCCATTTCGAACTCTCCAATGTTTGATCCAAAAAATTAGTTAGACGAGATAACTTTCGTACTGAATTAACGCTGCGGCTTTCGTCCTGAGAACACCAAGTCACTTACTGCTTCGGCCGTTCAACGAAGGTTTTAAATCCGCCTTCAAACAACAGTCGCCAATCCTCAACGGGGTCGTAGCCACCTACAGCACCAAAAATGGCATCGTTTATAGTCAAAATCACCCCAGAAGAGGACTTAGCAAGGGCCACGCGAAGCGAAGTGACAGCGGGACCGCCAAACGGCGGTAATAGATAACCTGAGAGCAACAGTGATGACTCCTTCTCTATGGCTACAACGTGATACCAAAGTAAGCCACCGTGCTCCCCGTAGTCCTCAAAGAGCCTTCCTCCAGGAAATGGTTCCAGAGCAATGGATTTAGTCTTATCCGACGTAAAAAATTCCGGCGGCCACCACAATCCGATATCATCAATCAGTGACCTCCACACTTCTCCCAGAGGCGCTGAGATTTCCACCGATAACTCAAAATTTGCGGTCATTGCAGGTTCGTTAACCATAGACATGCTATGCGCTCCAATCCGTTGAAGGGTCATGATGATAAAGTTTAGCAGTCCATCTTTCGAAACTCAGCATCACGCATTTACTACTGACCATAAAACAAACTTAAGGCCGAGGCAAAAAACTGTTACGAGAGCACAATAAACTCAGGCACGCTGACAAGCTCCTGACAAAAATAGCTTCCCTTAATCCGCCAGAAAGCCACCACTCTGACGCTGCCAAAGCGAATAATAGAGGCCTTCTTTAGCCAACAGCTCCCGATGGCTTCCCACCTCAACAATTCGCCCTTGATCCATGACAACCAAACGATCCATTGCCGCAATCGTTGATAAACGGTGAGCAATGGCAATAACCGTCTTATTTGTCATTAATTCGCTTAAGCTTTCGGTAATAGCCTGCTCAATCTCAGAATCTAAGGCCGATGTCGCCTCGTCCATCACAAGAATCGGCGCGTCTTTTAATAACACCCGCGCAATAGCGATTCTCTGGCGTTGACCACCCGATAGCTTAACGCCACGCTCACCTACCTGGGCATCAAAGCCTCTATTACCTTGATCATCAACTAAGCCTGATATGAAATCGTACGCATGAGCCTGCTTAGCCGCTGCGATGAGTTCTGCATCCGTCGCGTTGGGTCTGCCGTAGAGGATATTTTCTCGAATAGTTCGATGAAGCAAAGATGTATCTTGGGTAATCATCCCAATGTGCTGTCGTAAATCGTCCTTCGCTATATCGGCGATATCCTGATCATCAATTAAGATCTTACCCTGCTTCAAACTGAAGAAGCCCAATAGCAAATTCACTAAGGTTGACTTCCCTGCCCCGGAACGTCCCACTAGGCCAATCTTCTCTCCACCGCTAATTCGCAGCGAAATATCCTCAATCACCGCCGCCTGATCATCATAGGAAAAGCCCACACCATTAAAAAGAATCTCTCCGTCTTCAATCTCCAAGGGCTGAGGTTGATCCGGCTCCGATGGCAGAGGTTCACAGAGTGTGGTCATACCATCTGCTACCGTACCGATATTCTCAAAGAGGCTCGAAACCTCCCACATAATCCAATGCGCCATTCCGTTTAACCGCAAGACCAGTGCCAACGAGACAGCAATAGCCCCAGCACCCAGCAGATCATTGAACCAGAGGTGCAATGACAGCGCGGCCACAGCAAATAGTAGGATGTAATTAGACGCTTCAACCCAAAAGTTAAGTCCCGTCACCAAACGCATTTGTTTATGAACCGTCACTAGAAAACCGTCCATGGATTCCTTGGCGTAAGCGGTCTCCCGAGCAGTGTGAGAGAACAGTTTAACAGTGGTGATATTGGAATAAGTGTCCACAATTCTTCCGGTCATTTGCGAGCGTGCATCCGCTTGCTCCATTGACACCTTTTTTAACTTGGGAATATACCAGCGAAGAATTGCGGCGTACGCAACAACCCACCCCAGCATCGGTAGCATTAATCGCCAATCTGCATACCCCAATACCACAATAATGGCAGACATATATACCAAAGCATACACAGCAACATCCAGCAGCTTCATCACCGCTTCGCGCACCGCTAAGGAAGTCTGCATGACTTTGGTGGCAATGCGCCCCGCAAAATCCTTCTGATAGAAACTAATGCCGTGTCGAAGCAAATGCTGATGCGATTGCCAACGAATTGCCATGGGAAAGTTGCCCAGTAAACTTTGATGGGAAAGCAATGAATGCACGCCCACCAACAGTGGTGCTCCTAGTAGGATAAAAGCGCCCAACCAAGCAAGCAACTCGCCCTTTTCTGCCAACAGTTCATCCTTGGAATACACGCTCAGCCAATCAATGAGCGTTCCCACAAAATTGAATAGCGCGACCTCGAAGCCTGCAACCACTGCGCTTAGTATCGCCATCAGCAACAGTGGCCGTTCAAAACCTCTCGTGAAGTGACGACAAAAACCCCACAGGCTTGACGGGATAGGACGATGGTCAATCTCTGGGTAAGGCTTGGTCCAGCGTTCGAACCGTTTGTACAACCACTTCATAAAAAATCAGCCCTTTAAGACAACAAAAAGCGGCTGTCTTAGCCGCTTTGGTATAGAGAATGTAAATCTTCATAAAAAACTAGAAGCGCGTACCGAACTCTATTGCGCCGCTGATAAAGCTGGGGTCCGAATGGGCGCCGCTCATGTCGAACCAATCCTGGGACACGCTTGCTTTAATAAACATGCTGGAATCAATTTCCCAGCGAAGGCCAGCGGTGGCGCCATAGCCAAAGCTAGTTTCGGTGTAGGTCTGATAGTAGTCATTACAAATATAGCCCCAATAGGGATGCCAGTAACAGCCTATGACCGGATCACCATCGATAATATTCGAGTCAAAATACTGCCAGCCTGCCGAAGCCGAAACGTAAGGAGTAAAGGACCCTGAAATGAAGTTGTAAGTACCGTTGAACATAAACGAGCTGAAATCGCCCTTATGCCCAAACTGTATATCAGGCTCTCCTGGAGTAGCCGAAATAAGATCCGCTTGATAATACGCGCGGAGATAATCCACATCGAAGCCAGCGCTAAAATGATCGCTAAAGTTATAGGCTAAACCAAACATAAAGCCATAATCCGATTCGAACTTAAGAGACGATCCCTCTTGACTACCAAGGAATTCACTATCCTGATATTTGAGTCCAAAGGTGCCCTCCCAGTGGCCCCCTCGCTTACCAATAGCCGAAGTCCATTGGGCATTAGCATTCGCCACTACCAGCATAGAAACCAAAATCAAAGCTACTCGAATCATGAACCACCTCGTTATTTTAGAAAGCGCTATCTGAACCCAATAATAGCGTTAATATGTCGCGCTGATAAGTTTTAAGTCCTATTGATTGCGTAATCATCGTTTAACCCGAAGAATTTCACCGCCATTTTATTGACTAGGATCAATCGGCCAATCTACGGCATCAACCCAAGGCGCGACAAAATGACTCTCACCACCTAGCCATTTAGTCCGATAGGTCCCGTCTGGATCATAGATTTCCGTTTGCTTGGCCAGATCAAAGTGGCGACCACCACGAGTATCTGCCCCCACGCCAGCGATGTACTGCCAATTTCCCCAATTAGCAGCAACGTCGTAGTCAACAAGATATTGCTCGAAATAAGCAGCACCAAAGCGCCAGTCGCACGCGAGTTCATTCACGAGGCAACTCGCCACTATCTGTCTCGCCCTATTGGAAATATAGCCGGTCTCACGGAGTTGGTTCATACAGGCGTTCACCAGTGGGAATTCTGTAGAACCCGAACTCCATTGCGCGAAACGTATGGCATTGAAATAGGTTAACGGCCGTGTAGCCGCTCTACCTTGAAACTTAAAGAGCTTGGCCCCGTCGCGAATAGCGAGTTGGTGAAAGTATTCACGCCACAACAACTCAAAGCGAATCCAATAGGTAGACTCATTAGCGGTAAACGCTCGCTCGAAGCCTTCAATGGCGCTCCAAACCTGTCTAGCAGATAGGATTCCGCTTGCTAAGTAAGGGCTCAGTTTGGTCGAAGCGTCCCACCTATCTAACGCATTTCTTGTTGCCTTGTAGCGCAACGGATTGGAGGTAGTGAAATAGTTTGTTAGGTGTAATTGGGCTGCACCATAGCCGCTATTAAAGACACCGCTAGTAACCGCCCCTAGCTGCGGATATTTCTGTTCAATTTGCGTAAAAATATCATCTATTGAGTCTGTGGTAGCTACCGAAGCTAATTCCAAACTGTGCGATGCACACGGCGAGGCGACCGCCAAATCACTGCTTTCGATATATCGTCGAAACTGACTAAAACTTGTCAATTTCGGGCTATCTTGCTCAATTTGGGCAGCATCAAATAACGTTAAATCCGTGTTTGCTATGACGCGAGGAACCTCGGCTGAAAGTGCTTTAAGCTGTTGCGCCTCAATCAATCCCGAAGGTCTGGCACATCCTAGGACCGAAACATCCCACTTTTGCAAATGACGGGTAATCTCTACCACGGGATCGCCCACTAAAACACTGAGAGCGTGTCCTTTTCGCTGCAAGGATTGATGAAGGTCAGATAAGCTTTGCTTCAAAAATAACCATCGATGTGGCGCCATCCTTGGTTGGTGAAAGTGCAGCGGGCGAAACCACCGAGGATCTATGACGTACACAAAGGCTACTCGCTCGGATCTATTGAGTAACTCTAATAGTGAGACGTTGTCTTCCAATCGAAGATCTGTGTTGAACCAATACAATCCAGTTTTCATAGGTACTCCCTGTCGGAAGAGTACGTCTTTTTAACGACCTTGGTTCACTAAACTCGCACAGGATCTCATTTGCTAGGAGTAACTAAGCACTGAAAATGTCTCAACAGGGATTAGCTTTTCGAGTTAGGCTACTAAACACTAACCAACTAACCAACTAACCAACTAACTGATTAATTACTTGCCGCAACCGCTGCACCTGCTCCCACCGTTGCTGCAGTAGCAGCCTGCTGAGCGGCAACTTGGCTAGTGATCACAGAGGTACTCTGTTGCTCGCTGGCGATAATACAGGTGCTGAAGCCAAGGCCTTTAAGTGTGTTGGTCCAAACAATCTTGCCATCTAGGGTGCTAAGGCAGAAGAGATGGCCTCCAGCGTAGGCAAAGACCTGATCGTTTTCATAGTAAACGTTCGTTACGGTAGAGGTCTTCAATTTTGTTCGCCAAAGTTCCTTACCGTCGCGCTTATCAAGACATACCACATGACTTTTTATACCTAAAAACAACTTGTTCAAACCTCAACTCCTTCTGGACTCATCGAAAAACACAGTAGTCCACTGCAATAATAAAATTAGTCACTACAGCCAGTAACAAGCGCCGGATCATCGCTGGTCCAACACCCAGCTCGCTCTGCTACAGTCGCTGGCCAGCGTCCTTATCAATAACTCGAACGGGCTGGATCTCAGCGCGTTGCAGTGTAACCTCATCAACTACCATAAACCACCGGCCGCCTTTCTGATAAGGCCGCTGATTCACCACGAAAGTGGTATCAAAAAAACCAATACCTACAACAAAATCGTCACCCTCAAAGTGCTTTATCGGCGCATTGATTGATGTGGTCATACCATTCTGAATACGCTGATAGGAAACTGAACCGTCTGCCAAAATCAGCAATCGCATCTCGGCACTGCGCCAATCCCCCGCGTAGGATGAATAGTCGCTGGGCAAAGGGTCTGAGCACCCCCCCAGCGTTAGTAGCCCCAACACCAATAGGATCTTATAGATTTGTTGCATTGTTATTATTCTCTGATATCGCAGTTTTCTAAAGCTAAACCTAATAGTTCAACCGTGTCATCGCAATGCTCTCAGCTAGTAAGCTCCCTGAGAGTAGGTTAACTCGTAGCTGTGCGAATACACTTCAAATATTAAGCCAAAGGGATCCTCAACGTAACACATTTTATAGGGTTTTTCGCCGGGATAGTATTCACGAATTGGCATTCGCTGCTTACCGCCGTTCGCCACAATTTTTTCAACTAATCCCTCAATATCCGGGTCCTGAACACAAAAGTGAAAAGTACTTGTTTTCCAGTACTCAAAGTTCGTTGGTGTTTCGTTGTTGCTAAATTCAAACATCTCAACACCAATCTTATCACCTGTAGACATGTGAGCAATCTTGAACGACCCCCAACCCGTACCAAATACATCAATACACATCTGGCCTATTGGCGTATCAGCTTCCTCGTTGATGACCGTTGGCTCCATAATGTGATACCACCCCATCACATCACTGTAAAACTTTGCCGCTTTTTCTACATCGGGCACCGAAATACCTATATGTGAGAAGGTTCTTGGGTACGTAGACATGATATTCCCCTGCTGTTAATGGCGCGTCTAATAACGCGAAATTCGCGATCCTCTTAACAGCCTAGCAGCGTGCGTTTAATCTACTCGATTTCCTTTGTAACCCGTTCGGCCAAACGCCCGTATAGCAAGAAGGAATTCAAATCACCCTCACGAAGAAAGGACAGCGCGACTCCCGTATTAGCCTAACTAAACAGCCATTTAATTTTCACAAGGTTCTTTGCTAATTCAAGCGACGAATTCATGTGCCATAAACACACTTTCCATCCATCCATGTTTCAACCACTTTAATAGCCCTGATCTGCTCTGGACGAACACTCCTAGGGTCTTTATCCAAAATCACTAAATCTGCAAACTTACCAACCTCCAAGCTCCCAAACTCATGCTCAGAGTACAATTGCCAGGCTGCCTCCGAGGTCATTGCACGAATTGCCGACTCAACCGAAATTCGTTCTTGAGGAGCCAACACATAGTTCGGTTCCTTCCACGTAGTCCGTGTCACGGCCATCTCAATCATATGCAACGGGTTAGGATCGGTGACCATGAAATCGGAGTGCAAAGTGAAACTAACGCCCGCGTTCTCCAGACTCTTACAACGGTCTAATAGCTGAACTTTTTCTTCACCAAAGACCTCATCGCGCATCGCAATTCCCCAGTAGTGAACATGGCCGATCAAGAAACTCGCTGATACTCCCAGTGCCCTCATCCTCGCTATTTGATCATCGTGAAGAATTGAACAGTGCTCTATACGCGGTCGGACCGTTTGTAAGTCAATACCTGCAGCTTGCAGAGCTTCACAAGTGGTTAGAATATTGTCAATCGCCGCGTCACCATTACCGTGGATAGCTAGGGGCCAACCTGCTTTAGCTCGCTCTAGAGCCGTCTCCGTGAGTTCCTCTAAACTCATGTAAGCAAGACCTTTATCCTCTGTACCTAAGTAGGCTTCTCTCTGTAAACCGGTATATCCTTGATTAGACCCATCTGCGACGAGTTTATAGCCAGAAACTCGAGCCAACGCCGAACCATCACCAGGCTTTATTCCAGCTTTGTCCCATGCCTCTGCCCCGATTGTATAGAATGGGTAAGCGCGAATTCGAGCAGCTAACTGCCCCGTCTGAGCTGCGGCATTCATTAGCTGAGCATCAGCTGGAGATTGTGTTAGTGCACCTAGACTCAATTCTGAAACGGTGGTTAAGCCCACTGCACTCCACTTATTCAAAAGCGTCGTCAATCCGCTAATTGGGTCTGCATCAACCATAGCTGGGTAGTGTGAGATCACCATCATAAAGGCTACATTATTCTTCATAACACCAGTTAGCTCACCGCCTTCATTTCTAACAAATTCGCCCCCCGCAGGATTAACAATGCCTTGAGCGATGTTGGCGACCTCGAAGGCCTTGGAGTTAGCATAGGCAATATGGCCTGAGGCATTCATAACGAAGATTGGATGAACTGCCGAAATAGGGTCCAATTCTGCAAAACTAAGTGCGCTTAGACCACCTTGCACGGCGGGATCAAAATTGCGAAATACTAACCACTCGCCTGGCGGCGAATTGTTAGCCCTATGAGCAATATGAGCCAGCACTTCATCCGTAGTTTGGAAGCGAGCCATCCCAACATAATCCATAATAGAATCTACTACAGCGCCAGAAACCGCGTGAGAGTGCGGGTCAACAAAGCCTGGCAGTAGCGTTCTACCCGCGAGATCAATAGTAGTGGCATTTTCTCCTGCCGAGTTGACGACCGCCCTCAGCTCACCCACCGCGATAATGCGATTACCACGAATAGCGATTGCCTCAACTTCAGAAAACTCCGCATCAACCGTCATGATAGTTCCACCAGTAAAAATCGTGGTATCAATCGCAGCTTGCGCGCGGGCTTTTTCATCCTTGGCACAGCTCGGTAGGAGGCCAAATAGTCCAGCAAACACTGCACTTCCCTTCAAGAAATCTCGACGGCTAAGCTGGTTAAAATTGATTCCGAGATTACATGACCACCCGGGTTGCCTTGATGCTGTAGCTAGTGATTCCAGTTGCTTATTTGAGGCGACGATACGATGAAGTTCGCCATTACAGCACAGACAGCCATGTTTAGCTTGATGCTTCTCCATACCATGCTTCCTCAGCCCTTCGGCTTTTCTTAACTATCCTGAATTCTGTATTATTAGCGTTCTCATCTAGAGTGAATTCACGCCAAAATACTCGCATTTCAACCAACAGCTGCAAAGGGCAAGAACTGTAAAAATTGGTTCAAACTCGTCCGTCCGTTGGACAAATGGAGAGTTCAAGTCTGTTAGGGCTATACCTAAGAGGGTAACATTAGTGATCGGCTTTGCCTTAGGGCAAGTTTAATCGCATGAAAAAGAATCGCTCATCCGCTTCAGTTTGAACAAACCCACAACGAAGATATAGGTGGACAGCTGGGCTGCGCTGAAAAACTTTCAATTCAATCCGTTCCATTCCCCGTTTCACGGCCAACTCCCTAATCATCCCAATTATCTTGGCACCAAATCCCTTGCCCTTGTTGGGGTCCGCTATCTGTATATCGCGCAGCTGGCAACCGGCTCCGTCAAAGGACAAGCGCACCGCTCCCACAATACCGTGATCACTGACAATGTCATAATTTAGGAGTTCGCTAATCGCCCTATGGATGTCGGCAACACCCCACTCAACACCGTACATGTCATAGTAGGGTTGCATATTAGTTAGGCTAAGCTGAGCAGACGCAGCTAAATCTTTAGATTCACACAGTTGCAAGTTCATTATTCTAATCCATTACCCAGCGCTGGGGAGCGCCTGCTACTTGGGATAGAGTAGCGTGAATAGAATTCTTATTCCAAACCCTTCTGGCCCATTATCCGAACTTTCAGCCCAGTAACGGATGCCACCGCCAACACTCACCAACTGATTTCCTATTTTAGTGACCTTTGTGGCGTTGAAGTTGATGGGTACGGACCACTGTTCCGACTCCCAATCATACGTTGATTCAGTATTGAGCGCGAAAGTAATGGCGTCCGGGGTTGTGTAGGAGAGAAACGGCTGCAAGAAGGTAGCGTTGATGTCCTGTCGTTGGTCATTCCCTGCTACCGACCAAATATGGTTTGCTAAGGTACCATAGGTCCACGGGCCATCTTGCCTTAGTGCCACGGCGGTGGGACCGAGTCCCCACTTATCAGCACCAAGTAATTCATCGGTTGCGGTAGGAAGAAGCAACACAGGCCCTGCTCCCCAAATCCAGCCACTTTCGGTGGGTTGGGTGGGTGAAAAAAAGGCACTCTGTACCACATCCCCTAAGCCAAATTGACTGCCCGAATTTGCAAACATATCCTGCTGTGAAACAACAGGTAATATGGTTCTTGAGATAAGATTCCAGTCATCATTGAGTGATACGGGAATAACCGGCTGTACGTTCAATAGCAAACGCTGGCCTTCATCGGCCTTGCCAATGTTTGAATCATGATTAAGCTGCAGTGGGACACTTATCAACGAAGCGATTGGATTGGATAACTTTTTGGCAAGTTCCTCGTTTGATTCCGAAAACACCACATTGGTCCATAGCACAGACATAGCAGCTAACACCAAAACAGAATATGCCTTTCCCTTGTACACCATGCTCGACTCCCTCGCGATTTAGTTTTCAGTATAGGCAAGTAACTCCGCCGATGCCCTAACACACGGAGACATCAATACTGTGAAATAAGCTCAACCCTATCAACCTAGTTATGATGATAGCTCAGCGTATAGCTAATCTGTACAAAGTCATTGTCATACACAATGGCCCTTGGGTTAACCACCGCAACCGACTTACTCATTAGTCCAAACAAAGGCTTACCCGAACCGAGTAAAATTGGCGCCTGAGTTGTGGTTATTTCATTGAGCAACTGCTTGTTAAGAAATCCAGTAATGGTTGCTCCGCCATCAATATATGCATGCTTGAAGCCATCTTGTTCAAGTTGCTTAACCAGCAGCTGAATATCACCCGAGTGCAGTTCAATCGGAGCAGGAAGACCTTCTGGCACCTGAGATAATGAACTAGTAAGCGCTATGATTCGAAGATCTCGATAGGGCCACTGCTCGGCGCTAAGCTTAAAACTCGCAAGCTTTTCCAGGCACTTGCGGCCCATTATCATGCAATCCACAGTGTCGAGATAGTAATTGAACCCCATGTCAGCGTTCACACCAAGATCTACGCCTTGCTTTCCCGAAGTTGTCAGCCACTCTACACTGTCGTCCGCCGTTGCAATGTAGCCGTCTACACTGGTTGCGATGAAGCAAGAACATTTCATATAACCCCCCCTCACATATCATTGTATGACGTACGCACTTAACAACGCCAAGTGTCAGCCCTTAGAAAAAAATTGTAGAGATAACCAGCGCCGATAGCCATTCCCTTGGCTGCGAACCTAGCACATAGTAGAGTTTAGAATTCGTCAGCGTAGAGCAGGCAGAATATTTTTTTGGATTTCACAGTCAGTGCAACGCGATTCGCGTCATTTCCTTTTTACAGCAGGAGTACAGTGAAGGTATCTAGTATCAAAAAGTTTATCGCTAGGGGGCTAGCTAGGCGCTCTGAAGACTGCCTAAAAGAATGCAGTTAGCGCTTATAGTTCTCTACTACCACATCCAGTAACAAGCTGAAGAATTCATACATAGCTCCCCGATCTTTGTTCGCCTCCTTCTGAAAATGAAGCGCATCGTCATTTGCGCGCTCTATTCCCTCAATATTGTCATGAGAGCCTGGAAATTCTCCATGACGTTTTGCTCGCTCCTGAGCGGCAAGGGAGCGCTCCTCATTTTCACGGGCTGCCTGCTCCATTTCCTTAGAACTTGTTACACAGCCAGAAAGAATAGCGAATAGAAATAATATAGTAATAGTCTTCATTACAATCTTCTCAAAATGGAATAACGCCGGCTAAAATCGCAGCCTCGAGGCTTAGCGCCTTCGACCTTAACGCCTAGGTGGTTTGAAGTTTGTAGTTCACATTCAATGCCTGCTAATCAACGCCAAGAACTGGGAACCTAAAACGCTTCGTTAGCCCTAATTTCCTTTGGCGGCATCAACGCAAGTACGAGTAAATAGCACCAACCCAGGAAAAAAGTGAACCCCAATAAGAATGCTACTGAAGCACAGCCGCCCCGCGACCTGTTTTTCCTTCCTGCCACCAGGTAGCTTAGGACCGCCGGTACTATCGAACAAAAAAACAGCACAAATGGCAGTAGTATAATAAGTTGAAAAAGTGACGGCCCCATTCCTTGCATCCCCCAAGGCGCTATTCAATACCGCTATTAACAAGGCCATGGAATCATAGCGCTCTAAAGTTAATCGCCGAGCTTAAACATTAGTAAATTATTTAATTCTAAATCGAAGTTACCAACCGCACTACATACACCCATCATTAGACCCAACCAAGGCTAACCTTCGCAAGCAAGCGAAGAAGCTGCCACACTGCTAAAGTTGATCATTCAACCATATCACTAACATCAACTTCGGACAATTGGCAAATAGAGTAGCTGGGACGGCTTGTTATAAGCTTTATTCACCAAGCCATTTAAATTTTGCAGCGCTGACTATTTCATTGAATTCATCCTGATTGATTTTGCCGCTGGCTAAATCATCTTCCGCAGGCCAAGCAACCTTCTGATATTCGTACTCAATAGCAGCAAGAATATAACCCAGTTCTCTCTCGGTGATGCTTCCACTATGGAAGTGTTGCATTGCCAACCTTTTATTCCAAGATAAGCCCTCTGGAGGTTGCGGTAAGGTAAAATCTAGCGTAAGAAGGCGTTCATCAGAGATCGTAAAACCTTCCGCTATTGAGTCTTTAGCACACTCGTACAGCATATAATCAATAGAGTCTTGAAGGCCGTAAAAATGCCAATCATAGCCAGCTATACACCCTCCTACAATCCTATCCTCTTGGTCAGAAATAGTTATCGCTCTTTCAGCACAACCTGAAAGGAAGAGTATGACTATGATTATCTTTGCTAAATTTCGATACATTAGTGAACGCTTCTAAAAAAATAACGAACTGTGAAGCTACCCACAACCAGATGGTGTCGATTTACCGAGTCCCGAGTGATTAGGTAGTTAGTCCTAACTGTGGAAACGGCTATAGTGCTCAGATCCTTCAATTAGTTCCGCCGTTAATCGCAGCTTTGTTTTCTAAGACTGTAGCTTCAGACGATTTTGTTAAATATTTTTCGCGTCCAGTCGAAACGCTCGAAACGCTCGAAACGCTAGAAACGCTAGAAACGCTAGAAACGCTAGAAACGCTAGAAACGCTAGAAAGACAGGAGCTATACATAGCGAGATTACAATCACCCAGCCAAAACTCGAGACTCCTGAGTGATACTCAATATCAACATATAAGGCCAGAATTAGCAACGACGTCATGAAAAGAAGGTTACCGATGCGATCGGCAAGCAACTTAGGGTTCTTCACCGTTTTATCGTCATACCCTGCTATCAAGGCCGTCTTCCTTTTTCTAACTACTAGGTAGGCTTTTCTTTACTGATGAGCATACCCATGTATTTATCAAACCGTCTCTGTCTTGTCTCTAGTTTCTTGGCACTAGTCAATCCCAGGGCTATTACATAATGACTTGATTTAGTAAGCGTACCGAAAAATTCTTTCGCCGAAGGATTACTGTCTAACGCTTCAATAAAATCAGGAGGAACTATCATTTCGCTTGCCGAATAAGCCCGTTCCCATCTTCCGTCTAATTTCGCAGCATTAACATGAATAAGTCCAGCCTCTTTCATGCGGCCGTCACTGACGAGCCTCTCAACATGATCTCTATTCCTTTTTGACCAATTACTTCGTGCTCTTCTCGGAGTAATCCTTTGCAGGTAGGAATTTTCATCAACTGATTTCTTCACACCATCAATCCAGCCCCAGCAAAGCGATTCGACCACGACCTCATCCCAAGTCACACTCGCTATTTTAGACTTTTTCTTGAAAATCTTGACCCATAATTCGCTTTCAATAGAGTGATTCGACTCAAGCCACTTTTCAAGACCATTCGGGGTTTCAAACTCTACGAGTTTAGATGGTTCGGCTTCAGGCATAAACTAGCTTCCCTTGGGCATAATGCATTTATAGTCGGCAGCTTTGTGCGTATCGCGCCTTAGACTGTCCAGCCACGAAGTGGCACGAGCAAATGAAATGGTTAATGCTTTGCACTTAGGGAAACCTAACTACAAGGTTTTTCACCGTTGTGAAGACGCGGACAGAAGGTTCCTCAGCAGCTTGCCGCTGCGGTGTGTAAGGTAGAGCTGTTACGCATTCTGTAGCCCCCCGATGGACAAATGATGCGACGTAATGCTAAGACCTTTTTTAAGATAAAGCTTATGTGCAACATGCCTATGATGCCCTGTATCTAGATGAAGGGCTTCGCAGCCATTTTCCTTCGCATGATTGATTAACCAGTCCATGAGAGTAGATGCATAGCCATTACCCCTATACTCTTCGCATGTTGTTAGATCATCAATATAAAGCACCTTTCCCCATGCCAGAAATTCAGTAATACGGAAACCGGCGGCGCTAGGCACTACACCGTCCTTTTTGATTGCGACAATTTGATAGGAGTCTTTTGCCTGACGCGCAACTTGTTCAATGAAGTCTTGCTTGTTAAGGTGTGGCCGCAATGCTTTGAAGGCGTCAAAGCAAAGAGTGATGTCTTCTTCATCTTGAATAAGTACTACTTCATTCTGCATTTCTGGATTAATCCTTGTTATGCCTAAGCCTCAAGACGGGACTCCCTTTCTTAACACGTAAACTGCTGTGGCCGCGTTTAACTTTTTGTTATGCTCTTTTTTCTGCCATTACTTGGATGTTAGTGACCCCAGAAACACTCGGCTCATTTGACCACATATCAAGCTCATCATGAATACTTCCAGTTATGGTATATGCCCTTCCAATAATTTGGGCTAATTCGATCGTTTCAAATACCACACAAGACCAGTCACCTTTGGAAACTATGGTTTCAAATGAGCAGGTAAAACCACCTTTATGGTATGGCTCAACTACTAGCTCGGAGTGTGAAACGCCGATGGATTTGACTACAGACTTGGCAACTTTCATTGCCTTATCTTTACTACCTGCAGGTGTAAATATCTTCCAATAAATACTCACGATATCTCCTGTGTATAACGTCGCATTAAGGTGCGACAAGCATATTTACTTTTATGATAAATCGACTTGGGTTGAGGGGTAGCTTTCTCATCAATTCAACCTGCAATACTTTTAGGTGTCGAAGCATTGCCTTACAACGCAGTTGTACTGGTAAAAATAAAGTGTTTAATTCCTGCTTTTAATCCAGCCAGAGCCAGTTTCCCAGTCGCGCCTACGTTGATAGATTGAAACTCTGAATCAGGTACTAAACCAACATGAGGAGCATGAAGAGCCGAGGTATGAATGATAACATCAACATTTTCAAGAGCCCTATTGCAAGTACCCCCGATTTGGTAAATCTAGAGCAAGTACAACGATCGGCTTCTATCGATTTAGGCGCATCGACTTCAAACTGGATGGCACCAAAGAGGCAACTTCCGTGATATTTCATGCTTTCTTCGTAGCAGTTTGAGCCGTTAGCTATTCAACCCAGACTACAACGGCACGCGAGCACGGTCAATTTAGGGCCCCTCAAACACCGCCTCGCCCCCGGCCTTTCACAGAGTAGCGACGTACCATTTTTACCACAGGAATCCCTGCGCGAGAATCCTATTGGCTATCTACAACCACGCCCTGAATATACTTCTGCAGTGACAGGTCTACCAGGCCGCCCACTCTCATCTAATGGCGTATAAGTGTAGGTAGCACTTTCAAAGCTAAAGCTCACCGTCTCAGTCAATCGTTCGTCGTCTCGAGAACTGTCCAACGAAATTGCCGACACAAACAAATTGCGGAATTCTATCTTAATATAATCGGGACCAGAATGATCTCGGGCACCTCCAGATATAGACTTCGGACTAGACACCGTAAACGTCGCTTTTTCATATTCGCGCCCCATGAGCTGCCCCATAAGTAGCACCGGCGAGCTAGAATCAACCCACTTAGTTAACGAAACATCTTCGATGTTGGCACAACGACCATCAAACGACGTATCCCAAGACCAAGCCAGAACATCGATTTCTCTTTCATGCCCCTGATAGAGTGAATCACCCGTTACACCCTCAATATCCAGAAACATATCTACCGAAGCGAGAGAAATACTCGGCGCTAATATCAATAAAAACCCTAATGCCTTAATCTTCATATTGCTCATCCTTAAATAATATTTTTGATTACAACTCATTGAACGTAGAGTAGATCGGGTTTCATGGATAGTCAACCGCTCACCCTAGCCCACACTGAGTGACGTAGTTCCATAAACCCTGTGACACACCGCTCACTTTCTCGCGAATCGATGCTGAATAGAGCATCATAGAAACTCTAAAGCAAAGCAGATATTTGAACAGCTAATCAGCCAACTTTGCCTAAATACGTGAGTTAACTCTGTACTTCAATCGATCAATTACTTTGCCACCAACGATCGAACGAACGTCACCTCGCAGGAGCGTAACCAGCAAGTGCGAGCAGTCCAGCCGAAGTGAACGCCCAAACGTGAAGCCGGGCGAGTCGCTCCACTACGGATGATCGTGTCATTACACGATAGCATGAACATCTCTTTTGGCGGCTTTAAGAATCGCTTGCGGAAAATGCCTCGTGATAAGTCACGTCACCCTGAGGTAGGCCACCTTGTAGTAGTAACGCCTGAAAATACTCGGGTGGAACCTCCGGTAGAATTAATCCCTCCTTTGGCTTAAAACCGAAACGCGAGTAGTAGTTGGGGTCGCCGAGCAATACGCAGCCATTGGCTCGAATCCCTTTAAGCGCCTTAATCGCTGCATTCATCAACTTTGAGCCAATACCTTTTCCTTGAATGCTCGGAAGTACAGATATTGGACCCAGACCATACCAACCGGTGGAATCGTCTGAGATAGCTACTGGAGAAACCGCCACATGACCAACAATAACACCGCCCTCTTCGGCTACGAGCGAGACCGTTAGAGCGCCTGCATCACGGAGCGCCTTCAAAATAAATTGTTCGGTATGATCGGTGTACTGAGCCTCGAGAAATGCTGAAACAGTGACCTCATGGATGCTTTGCAGGTCTTTTGGGCTTTCATCTCGGATGGTTATGTTCAATTTACACCTCCTAAAAATTAACGATTAAACAACAAGTTTAACCGTTAATGGCATTCATCTAGTAAACCTATTTTGAAAGGCGTGTTATAAGATATAAAGCCTGATTCCACCTGATTGAATCAACCTCGGGTGTTGTCACTTCCGAGATAGCCCTAAACAAATTTATACGCTACGTTGGGTCGATCCTTCCTTTGAACGAAGAGAAATTGTGAAGCTGATCCTGCGATGAATTCGTATTCAGTGCGGTCGCATCCAATGAGCAGTGGTCACGAGCAGGTTTGCATTCATCTAGTAGCGCTAAGAAGTTACCAGTTAGTAGACAGTTTCTATAACGAATATAACAACGAGACAAGACATATGAAAAGAGTAGCCATTATTGGAGCTGGACCATCAGGAATAACAGCAATCAAGAACTTCGCAGACCAAGGTTTTGAGGTAACGGCTTTTGATCGATGCGAGGGAGTTGGCGGAAACTGGAGGTTCAACGATCCGTCTGGGCACTCTAGCGTATTTGAAACGACGCATCTGATTAGCTCAAAGCACACGTCGTTCTACCAAGATTTCCCTTTGCCTGAAAATACACCCGACTACCCATCGCATTCAGAATTATTGAGCTACTTCAACGCTTACGCAGATCACTTCGATATTAAAAAGCTCATTAAATTTAATACGGAAGTAACCCAGTGTAAGAAGATCGACGGGGAGCGATGGCAAGTCGAATGGAACGCTTTGGGGTCCGACGAAAAAATTACCGAGGAATTCGATGCACTTGTTGTATGTAATGGGCATCATCATGAACCGAGATACCCAGATTATCCGGGTGAATTTACCGGGGAGTTGATCCACTCGCATGACTTTAAGTCAGCGAGGCCGTTTCAGGACAAACGAGTTTTGGTCATTGGCGGCGGAAACTCTGCCTGCGATGTTGCCGTAGAAACAGCGCGCGTATCTAAAACCACTGCCATCAGTTGGCGACGTGGATACTATCTTATTCCTAAGTTCATGTACGGCTTACCCACCGATTTACAAGCATTAAAAAATCGCTGGATGCCAGATTTTATTCGAGGACCATTTACAGAATGGATGCTCGAGATCTTCCAAGGAAAGAATGAAGATATTGGATTACAAAAGCCCGACAAAGGGCTAAGCGCAACTCACCCAACCGTAAACTCAGAACTTTACTATGCCGTCAGACACGGAAAAGTCACGCCCCACGTAGATATCGAAAGATACGAAGGCAATGAGGTTATCTTTAAAGATGGCAAGCGCGAAACCTTTGATGTGATCATTGCCTGTACTGGCTTTAAGATTAAACATCGATTTTTCGAAAAGAGCCTCGTTAATTATGAAGAAGGGAAAGTTCCGCTGCTTCATAAGATGATTCCCGCTGATATCAACAACTTGTATTTCATAGGCCTTTTTCAACCGCTGGGCTGCATCTGGCCGGGTGCAGAGCTTCAATCGAAACTCGCCGCTCAACATCTGCTCGGCAATTGGAAACCCAAACAATCCATTAAAGAGCTTATTGAAAAAGAGCTAGCGAATCCTGATGTGAAACAAATCGACACGCCAAGACATACAATAACCGTTGATGATTACTCATTCAGAGCTCGATTGAAGAAAGAACTCAAGAAATGTAAGGCTGCTTAAAAAGCATCCATCAGTGCTTTGTTTGTGTAAGAACGCCACTGAACACGAGCCGACATTGTTAGATATCGGCTTTTGCAAGGCTTGTTAGATTAACGATCGCTGATGGAAAGTATCTTCAGGTTATATCGGTGTTTGGTCATTCCTGAGATGAGGCCTAGTTACTATATTGCACAGAGACGAGTAAGTTGGCGACGCTAGTGCTAATTAAGCGTTCTTGCCGAAGCAATCGGCAAGAACGCATTGAGGCTTAGGTCTGGTAGTAATTCGCTTTCAACGTTTTGATGATACGACCGTTAATATCTTCCCAGAACTCCTCCGCGTTCGCGTTTGGATATTGGTAGAAGCCTTGACCTGTTTTAACGCCTAAATCGCCTTGCTCAACTTTCTCGCGGATTCTTTGATGGGCGCGGTACGCAGGATTGTCGAGAGTTTTGGCCACGTAGTCACCGACATTCACAATGGAATCGAGTCCGACCATATCCATGAACTGAATGGGACCCACGCTCGGCATTCTTAATCCAAAGCCATTTTTAACGACCGCATCGATTTCCTCCGCGGTTGCAATGCCCATATCCATCAAATCCATCGACGCTTTAATTAAAGCGCCCTGAAGTGCATTATGAATGAACCCTGGCGTATCTTTGCAGATCACGGGATGCTTACCTAGGCGCTCGAGCACCGCCACTGTCTTAGCTTCCGTCGCCTTTAGCGTTTCTACGCCGGCGACCACTTCAACTAACGGGCTAAGGTGGGCTGGAATAGTCCAATGCGCGGTAATTGCTCGCTGCGGGTGCTGCATCGCTTCGGCAATTAAGCTAATACTCATCGAAGACGTGTTAGAAGCGATAATCACATCGGGAGCGCAAAGCTCATCGCATTTTTTGAATACGGCCTGCTTCTTAGTGAGGTCTTCAGGTACCACTTCCATGATAAAGTCTGCCT
Organism: Umboniibacter marinipuniceus; assembly: GCF_003688415.1. Taxonomy (NCBI): domain Bacteria; kingdom Pseudomonadati; phylum Pseudomonadota; class Gammaproteobacteria; order Cellvibrionales; family Cellvibrionaceae; genus Umboniibacter; species Umboniibacter marinipuniceus. The sequence continues at coordinate 5,291 of NZ_REFJ01000002.1, read as the reverse complement.
CGGCAATCGAAGTGTCCCAGTCTGTTGAACGCCGAATTCGAGTTAGCGCCTGTGTTGCAGCTTCTTGTTCGACTAAGCCTCCTTTCACCATAAGGCTTAAATTCGCCCGTGTGCGTGTTTCTGCGGTTTTAAGCTGTGAGTCAAGCAAATCCACTCCGGTGACCTCATAGCCTGCCAACGCAAGAGTGAGAGCAATATCAACGCCCATGACGCCCTGACCTAGTACGACAATTCTATTTATAGTTTTACTGCTGATATCTTTCTCTAATTGAAAGTGCATAGATAGCCTCTATGTGGGAGTCCTTTGGGGTTAAGTCATTGATAAGGTCTGGGACGGTCCGAGAAACCTAGGTATCACCAATCTTTGTTGATTTTATGGCAAAAAGTCTGTGCGTGTTGGCAGTTAACGCCTGCGTCAGCGGGGAATAATAGTGAAGCTGATCATGCGATAAAATTGCACGCAGTGCAATCGCATGAGAGGCGGAGCGGTTATGACTCCGCCTGCACGCGCTTGTTAAATCGTTCTAATAATTAGTAATGATAACGACAAGAAATTATCGTAATGGCGAGATCATCAACTGCGTAGACTAGCCTGTGCTCACCGTCGATTCTTCGTGACCAAAATCCGGATAAGTTTTCCTTTAGTGGTTCAGGCTTACCTATTCCTTCAAAGGGTTCTCGTAACGTGTCGTCGACTAACTTATTTATACGCCGCAGAGTCTTCTTATCCTGAGATTGCCAATAGACATAATCATCGAACGCGGCTTTAGTAAATGAAACTTTCCTAGTCATCAGTTAGGCCGCCATCAATGACCGCACCGGACTTAAACTGAGCAATTGACTCTGCTAAGTGGGCGGCATTTGCAGGCGACTTTAAAAGATGTACAGTTTCCATCAGGCCGTTGAAATGATCTAGAGACATGACTACGGTATCTTCAGAATCTCTCCGAGTGATAACTGTGTAGTCTGCGTCATTCACTACTTGATCAAGCACTGATTTTAAATGATTGCGAGCTTCTGAGAAATTAACGATACGCATAGCGACACCTGTACTAAATAATGTACAAGTTTAACATGTACGAGATATTGTGCAAGTGTAAGATTTAACGCCCGCGTCAACGGGGAATAAGAGTGAAGCTGATCATGCGATAAATTGCTCGCAGTGCAATCGCATGAGAGGCGGAGCGGTTATGACTCCGTCTGCACGCGCATGTTAGATTGCTAACCTTCAGAAATTAGTTTACGAAGGCTTCGTTCTTGTCGAACGACGTGCACGATAGTGACTTTATCAACTTCATAGGAATAGAGTAATCTAAGTTGGCTAACTAATAGCTGCCGAAAATTATGATCAGGAAGTTCTTCTACCAGCAGACAACTTTCGGGAAATTCGACCAATTGGTCTGTAGCTTCGAATACCTGCTGAGCGAGTGAGCTTGCAGCCCCAGGATTAAACAATTCAATGTACTCGACGACTTCTCTTAGACCTAGCAGAGCGTTCTCAGTCCAAATTACTTGAGCCATTTAGAGAACATTTCCTTCGCTTCACTCTGCGTCTTAACGCGCCCTTCGAGAACATCCCTTTGACCACGAGCAATACCTTCAAGAATCTCCATTCGTTTTGCCATTGCGTCATAATCAGATACATCGACAAGGTACGCAGAGGGCTTACCATGCTCGGTAATAAGTATGGGCTCTTTATCCTCATGAAGCTGTGCGAGTATGGTTGTTGCTTGACGCTTTAACGATGTGACTAGTTCAGTACGCATAATAAATCCTCCAAAGTGACACTATAGTAGCACTTCTAGGTGAGTTGTGGAAATGGGGCAATGGGGAAATCTAACGCCTAGCTCTGCGGGGAGTGTTGGTGGAGATAAGGTCTAAGCGTATTTGCGCAAAGCGCTGCTTAGACAATATGTTATCGGAGCCAATACGACTCCGATGCATGCGCTTGTTAAATGCAGATCAGTGTTTTGCTGATGCAATGCCTTCTAAACGATCAGCTAGCCAAACTTTAATAATTGATTGGCGTGTAACGCCTAGGCGAGAAGCTTCCTTATCGAGAGAGTCGATCATCCAAATAGGGAAATCAACATTTACTCGACGCTGTTGCCGATTAGAACGCTTGGCGGTCGTTAGATCAAAATCGCCAACAATGTCTTCATTGCCGGCGTCGAATTTTTCGTCTAGTTCATTTGCTTTCATAAATATCCACCTCAGACTTTCGAGACCTTCTAACAGAGATAATACGTGTATTGGGCGGTCGATCTGTGATGATTACAGACGAATGCTTGCCATCGATCATCCCGATTACCAACTGCCGGGGCTCGTCGAGCGCCTTGGAGTCAATAATGAGTAGATCTGGGTCATCCCATAGAGCCTGTGCTTGCTCAAAGTCGATACCGTGTTTATAGGCATTACTGAGACTCTCTTTGGGATCAAATTCAAATGTAATAATGGTATAGAAAGTATACCTTTTTGAGGATTTGGCAAGAAGCCTGTGCAGAGTGGCATTTAACGCCGCGCTCTGCGGCAAATTTGGAGCGCAGCGGAAAATCTGTCCGACAGCTGCGCCTTGTTAAGCATTAGTAGTAACTCTGTGATTTTTCGGTGAGATAGGCCATTGAGAACTGGACGACTAGCCCAATAGCCATAATTACACCAAACAGAATAAGTACATTTAGCAATGACATGCCAACAAAAAGAATGCCCAGAATAGTTAACAGATACGCCACCTGAATAAAGAATGTAGATACCATCGCGTACTCATTGCCGGCCTGTAGGTCTTTTTGAGCAAGCCATGCAATTGGCCCGGTAGCAATACCATATGACCAAATTAAAACAGGAATTATTGAATCGTGATTTGCTTGCTTAGTGTAATAAATTAGAACCAAGACACACCACGCAACAAGAACGCCAATAGTATAAAGCGAGCTAAGAAAGCCAAAAACGTACCCACCGAATTTGTTGCCCTTTTCGAGCATGACAGCTGCGGGAGCTGCGAAAATCATGCCCGGCATCATGGCTAACCCGATACCCATACCCGACACAATTAGCGCCAGAATGCCGTAACCGATCAACCCCCACTCACCAAGAATAGCCAGCCATATGCCAGAGACGATGCCGCCAAACATATTGATAATTCCTAGGGGAATGGCAAGTACAGATAATGCTCTCGCAAATGATTCCATGGTTTGCTCCTTGTGGATGCTTAACGCCTCAATAAGAGGCTAAAAATTGTTTGCTAAAATCGCGAGGAATGAGCAACAGCAAACTGTTTTTAGTCCTGCTTGATTGACTTGTTAGCCATACTCGACTTGATTTCAACTGATACTCCTGAAAAGTAATCTTGATTGAACCATAGTAAGTTTTCTATTGGGAAGTTGGTTAAAGTTAACTTTATATCTGATTCCCATATTACTTCCAAGTTGTCTGGTTTCCCGTTTAAACCAAAGAAGCCATTGAATACTTTACCAGTTTCTACATCGACAATATTTATACCTGTTTGCCAGTTAGTCGTTGCACCGCAATCCGAATAACCAAGCTTCGCAATTTTTTTGCCATTTGGAGAAGTAAATTCTGCTACGTCGGTATAGGAGCAAAGTGATGGCCCTTCAATGTCAAAAAGATCCATCCCATAACCTATAGCCTTAAATCCAAACCAAATAAAAAAGCAAACAGCTCCAAGATTCCAGACTGATTTCTTAACCCTTGCTACAACGCTCATGCAGATCCTTATGTATGGCTAACGCCTCAAGCAGCGGCGTGGCGTAGCCACGTCCGGCGGCGAAGCTGCATACTGCCTTGACTGGTTATGTGCCGAAAAACTCACTGTTGCTCAACGTACTTCTGACCAAATTCATAATATTGTTCGATCACTTCGTTAACTATTCCGAAATACTCTACAAGCAAAGGATCTTCTTCGTTAGTAAAGTTGGCTGGAACTACTATGTTCTGTATCTCGAAGGGATTTGTACCGACAGCGTTAAACAAATTAAAAAGGTTCTTTGGATCGTTGCCCAGCAGCTGATTGAGCTGCATCAAGGAGTTAGTATCAATTTCTGGGGTTATTGAAACCGTAACAACGCCGGAGAAGCCAGCTTCAGTATAGTTACTGAGCACAAGCTGCAACGAGCCGATTGCGGGTGGGTTCACGGATTTCCACATGCGTCCATAAGCAGCTTCCGGCTGGCCGGACTCGTTAATGCGCATGCTGTAACCGCTCCAGCCGCCAGGCCTTTGGAATTGACTTGGCAAAGCTGCCGACGGGTCGGCCCACCCCATCTCAGTGAAGAAACTGTTGTAGAAACTACCAATGGAATCTGGCTCTATGTCACTAACGTCAAACGTAACATTCTTGCTGTAAAACTTTTCATTTGTATCTGAAAGGATATTCTCAGCTATTTCTGGAGTCGGAATTTCTATGGACCAATAGACTGTTCCACTATCAGCAACCGATGCGAGTGGAGCCAATGTGAGTAAAAGAAAAATCGACCTAATTTGGTTCATAAGATTAGCTCTCTAGGCACATAACACCGCCGTTAATCGCGGCCTTTGTTTTTTAAGGCCGTCGATTTAGACGGCTTTGTTATGTTCTTATTACGGGCGACTTGGTGTCCACGTACCTACAAATGGGATACTGGAAAGCAGTAAACTAAGACCTAGCCACATTAAAATAGCAACGATCGACCACAAAAAGAGTTGTTTTGAAAATTTCAAATACCTTGTTCCATCTCTTACTAACCCCACGACCAAACAGCCTAACGCGGCTATAATACCGACCCAGGGAAGCAGGATACACAGTACAATTAAAGCCCAATGAAGGTTAGAAGTTGATTGCGGAGATTTTGTCAGACTTTGATCACTCATGGGCCACACCTTTCCGAACATAACTCTCGCAACAGCTTACGACTCCGAGGACCGATAAGGGGCGGACTGCCTGCGGTTGTTATGTTCACTTAAGAAAAAAGAGAATAGTGACATAAATGCAAGATAGACCCATTGTCCATATAGAGAAAAGCAAAGTATCACTGCAATAAAGCAACATACCACTCTAACAGACTTGGTTAATGATCGTGTTAGTACTAAAACTATAATTACGGATATTATCATCGACACAAAAACATACGTCGTCAGGAAACTGACGGGAATACTGAATCCATTAATTTCTGCTGTCATTTTGAAATCTCCGAATGAACATAACGTTTTCGTTTTGCGGCCGACGCGAAGCGAAGGCAGCAACAACGATTTGTTATATTCAACTCTCTAAGAAGCACGATCCCTCAGGTTAGGAA